>QBUM01000181.1 GCA_013180585.1 Candidatus Methanophagaceae archaeon GoMg2 | reverse complement strand
ACAAAAGTTCTAAATCATTTTTGTCGAATACAGAAACAGCTTCGCTCATTTTTCCGTCTCCTATTAATTTTAACGGGCATCTTACTATTTAAATAAATCGTCTCTAAAAATCGTTGTGTTAATCTTGCGGAATCTCGTGGTTTTTTCCGTTTCTTCTTTTTGATTTTACGTACAATACCACAAATACCACAAGAACACCTAACAATACTGTTACCGCTTCAAAACCCGGCACTTCCTTCTTTTCTTTGGGTGACTGTGTAGGTGCAGGTGACACAAAAGCAGAAACGGTAGGAGAAGGAGTAGCTGCTGCCGGTGCAGCAGCAGTCATACCCTGTGTTACGGTGGATGCAGGCGATGCCGTTGGTGTTTCTGTTTTCATAGTCTCCGACCCACCACCCGAAGACGTTTGTGTAGTTGCAGCCGAAGTAGAATCCAAGCATCTGAAAGTACCAGCCCGCCAGTCCACAGCAACCGGATTGCCTTTTGCATCAAACAATTCACTCGGCTCGGCAAACGCTAATACCGTTTCACAACCGTCTTCTTGTTCATGCTCGCACTGTACCGTAAGCCGGCCAACCCGGTATTCCCTCGCAAGCGAGTCCAAAACCGTAAAAGTAATCCAGTCGTTACCTTCATAATGCTCTCGCCCACCCATCGGGAAATTAGTCGTGTTTCGGGTCCAATCGGCTACAGCCGCACACGCGGGATCGTAAGTCAGGTTTATCTGATCGCCCTGGAAGTTTGTATCGGTAGCATCACAAGATTACATAGATTTTAACTAATTCGCCTTCTTATGGCTTTTGGACAAAACCTATTTGGTCGAAATGGTGGTCAAATGTAAATGCCTCTTTGATCCTCAATGAATCCATCACCACTTTACTTGTGCAATCAGTAAAAGACCATCTTTTATTTACATCCTCTAACGCAATCTAGGCACCGGTATCAATAAAAATCATACTTTCTTATTCTGGTAAATATACTTATCATGCTCTTCTGAAGCATTGTGCAATTTGCTGCCAAGACCATCTTCTCCCATTTCCAAAAAAGCCTTCCAGCCCTCTTCCGCAGAACCTACTTCTTTCTTTCCCAACTCAAGAAGTGGCAAGCTACCAATGGCCGGATGCGTTTTCGCCTCTATTTGAATTGCATTTTGTGCTGTTTTATCCATAATTAACCTCTCGTTCCGACTATACAATACTATACTACACATACTATTATTATATAGATATAAAAACTCTCACAGCAGGTGCCGTTTTACACAACGCTTAATCTGCTTATTTCCGCCGTCTTGATTTTAAATATTGTACCACAAGAAGCCCTAACATCGCAAACACCGCTTCAAAATCCGGCAATTCCTTTTTTGCTTCGGGTGACTGTGTAGGTGTCGGCGACACAAAAGCAGAAACTGTAGGAGAAGGAGTAGCCGCCTGAGTTGGCGTTATTGTAGAAGCTGGTAGCGCTGCAGCAGTCATACCAGATGTTACCGTAGACAAAGGAGTTGCCGTTGGTGTTTCTGTTTTCATAGCCCCCGACCCACCACCCGAAGCAGAAGATTGTGTTTTTGTTTGACGTGTAGAACCAGAGCACTTAAACGTACCCGCCCGCCAGTCAACTGCAACCGGATTGCCTTTTGCATCAAACAATTCGCTCGGCTCTGCAAACGCCAATACCGTTTCACCGTCTTCTTCTTGTTCTTTCACACACCGCACAGTAAGCCGACCAACCATGTATTCCCCGCTAAGCGAGTCTAATGCCGTAAAAGTAATCCAGTCTTTACCTGCGTAATGCTCTCGCCCGCCCATCGGGAAATTAGTCGTGTTTCGGGTCCAATCAGTCACATCTGCACACTTGGGATTGTAAGTCAGGTTTATCTGCCCGCCTTGGATGTTTGTAGCATCTACCCAGATTTCTACTTCGGCAGTGCTGCTGTATGCGGCTGTGCTCTCTTGCGGCAGCAGATATACTTCCTGGGCTGATGCTGTCGTTGTAAGTGCAAACACTGCCAACATCAATACAACCCTGCAGGCTATAATCTTATTCATGTCTCCGTCTGCGTATCAACAAGAATAATCCGATTATTGCGGCTACTGGAATTGCTAACGTTGGAAATTCTGGTATTGGATCTGTTGTGGATGTGCACGAGAATGTCCCATCCAGCCAGGTAGCAGTAATAGGAATGCCCATATCATCTAACAACCGACTCGGCGCAACGAATGCCAGTGCTGTTTCACAACCGTCTTGACTGTTATTCACACACTGTATCGTGAGCGTGCCTATCATATATTGCCCTGTCAGTGATGCAGTTGTCGAGAAAGTAATCCATGCTCTGTCTTCGTAATGCGTCCAGCCACCCAAATTGAAATTACTTGTGTTTAGCACCCAGTTCGTGACATTCGCACATGTGGGCTCGTACGTCATATTTATCTGCCCGCCCTGGAATCCCGTTGCATTTACCCAGATTTCTACATCTGCCGTATTGCCGTATGTTGCATTACTGGCCTGCGGCACGAGATACACTTCCGGTCCTTGTGCTCCTACCGGCACTGTAAATACTGCAACTATTACAAGCACCAATATGCCCAAAAACATTTTACTCATCTTCTTTTTTCACCTCCTTTTTGTTTTATTTCTTTGGTAAAGCTTTCTTTTTTAAAGAAAGGTTTTTTTCAGTCACAACAATCCAAAGCATATTTTGATTCTTCCGGATAGCTCACGTTGTTCAGCAGCAGTATCACGTCACCCATATCCCTTACACCGGTGCACCGGCAGTCGCCTGCCCAATCGTTGCCGAGTACATATCGTGTATTTTCGGGATAGCTTACGTTGTTCAGCAGCAGTATCACGTCTCCCATGTCCACTTCACCATTACAGCTTGGATAGGGCGCAACATCACCGCATAAATTTGTACCGTATTCTTTAACGACAACAGATTTTGATGCTTGATTATTTGTCTCGTTCATTTCCTCAATCGAATCTTCTGGATATATTGCCACAGAAATAGTATGTTTACCCATTTTGCCTGTTGTATCCCATGTAACATTTACCGTTTCAGTTTCACCTGCCCGAATTGTGCTTATCGTTACGTTTGATATTTGAAATTCTGGGATGCCATCATAAAACTCTACCCTGACATCGGTAGTATCAATAAGCCCTATATTACGTATTGTTGCGTTTATCGTGATTGATTCGCCGGCTGCGGGATTCGGGTTCGAGAATATGATGTCAGAGGAATTAAGTGTCAGGTCAGGCGCATTTACCAGTATCTCTACGGAATGGGTACCAATCAATCCCGCACTATCAATAACCCGAAGTGTGATATTGTATCTTCCTGCCGAAAGATTAGAAGTGTTAAATTCGTTACCAGCACCAATAAGCCCATATATATCAGAAGTCCATACGAGAGATGAGTTTGTTAAGAGGCCATCTTCGGGGTCTGTTCCGGTGCCGCTAAATGCTATTTTATCTCCGTAAACGAAGGTTGACATATTTTCTGGTGAAAATATTGTTGCTGTTGGAGCATAATTTGTTTCAATAGAATCCGGGTCTTTTGTTTCATCTGTTATCTCGTCTCCATCATAATCAATTTCCATCATGTAATTTGGCAGGGTTTTGTTCAGGTTAACGGTTGCGATTGTATTTTCAGTGATAGAGACGTTGTAATAAGATATAGTTGTGAGATAATCCCCAGTTTGGTTTGTGATACTTAAGTTGAACAATTCATTTCCTGATGTCTGCATTTGTAATGCATTTGTTGTTAATGGGACAATAGACCCGTTCTTAACAGTTACAGTAAGTTTGTAATCATCATTTGTATCATATAATATAATCCCTTCGAGGTTCATGTCGCCATGATTCCCTATATAAAAAGAACGGGGAATTTCACGCACAATATTACCAGAACCATCAATGCCTGTGTGTCTACTTTGAGAATCATAAACATGTAAAGCATGATTTGCTATACCGTCAATCCAAGCGTTTTTAAAGCATATTGGCTCATCTGTTGAGTGCTGTATTAATATATCATCACCGCGGACTTGAATAACACGACATTTCAAATGATCTTTAACACTTGTCGTTTGTATAAATAAAGGTCTATCATTGCTATTATAGTCAACTCGTTCACCTTTTGCGTTAAAAATCTTGTCTTCATGTGTGTGCCCCGTAAGAACTAATTTGACCTTGTGATCGTCACAATAGTCAATGAATTTATTCCGATTTTTTGAAATACACGCATTATTGTGTCCAGGTGCAGGTGGATTTTCTTCCCAAATTGCATCGTTATCATCTCTGTCGTTGATTGCCGGATGGTGCATGAATATAATCTTTGGTATATCTGCACTTATGTTATTCTTAAGTTTGGATAACTGTGCATAGAATAATCCTGTACCTTCAGGGCTCATATCTGGCAGCACGATAGGCAATCCTTCTCCCCTTGGCATTATTATATCCCATTCGTTAAAATCTTTTCCTGAATCTAAACCGATGAAGAGATAGTCCTCGCCTTCAAAAGTATAATTATCACGTCCGATTAGATAGTCATCATCACTGATATTGGGACCTGGCGTTTTTATACACCTGTGATAGGTTGTAAGTTTATCGTCACCTGATGCTGGATTTGTGCGTCGATCGTGATTTCCGGGTATGATATAAGCTTTAATAGGAGTATTAAGGGATTCTAAAACATTATTAAACTTCTCGAAAAAGTCTTCGTTACTATATTCCACTAAGTCCCCCGTAACCAAAACAAAATCTATTTCTGAGGGTATGTTGTTTATCCCATCAATAACACCAGTAAAGCTTTCTACTGACTTTTTTGTTTGGTATTCACACATTTTATCAGTAATCC
This sequence comes from Candidatus Methanophagaceae archaeon GoMg2, assembly GCA_013180585.1. Lineage (GTDB taxonomy): Archaea > Halobacteriota > Syntropharchaeia > Alkanophagales > Methanospirareceae > QENJ01. The sequence continues at coordinate 5,648 of QBUM01000181.1, read as the reverse complement.
ATCTTTTAACAATACTGCCGACAAGATTACAGCCAATATGCACATCCGTCAATTGTACAAAAGAAAAATCAGAGAACTCTCGTTCTTCCAATTCAAGTGTTATCCTCTTATCATAAACGATTTTCTCACCTGTCTGCTCGTTATCGTTACAACCATAGACGCCTACAACCCCACAAGGAGGTCTACGCCATATCCGCCCCTCGTTATGTAATATCTCAAACCCATAAGTGTAGCCCTCTTTCAAATTCTTTACTGTTAGATTAATCTTATTATCCCCAAGATGCAGATCATCAGTGATGTCAATTAAGCCACTATCCTGCCCAAAATTAACTGATGAAACAAGCTCTCCATTAACATAAGCCTTCCCGATGTCGTCAATATTAAAAATATGGATATAGTATTTGTCAAAAACCGATAGAGGATATGGACCCAGGCGTGGGTTTGGATCGTAAACATGCACATCGCACCAATCCCACTCGCTCCACGTTCCTCTTTCGTCTTGCACCTTCAGCGTTGGATGATACGTTCCTGCGACTGACCACGACTGCGTTGGATTTTGTAACGTGCTGTCTGTTATTTCATCGCCATCGAAATCCCATGCGTATGCCACGACCTCATCATCAGGGTCGGTTCCTGTGCCATATAATTGTATAGTTTCGTTTGTTTCGCCGTAGTAAGGACCTCCCGCATCCGCAATTGGTAGCGAAGCCGCATAAAAGATATAAGTAATATTCCTAATCAACGATGTCTCCGCACCACCCACCGCACTACTATGACTAAAAGACCCCCGGAACTCAGTAAACTCACCATCAAGACTTGCCGTCATTATCCAGTACCCTGTCTTACTCTCACCAGGTGCAATATCACCAAAGTTTATCAGCATAGTCTCGCTCTCAGCTTTTCCCACGATTCCACTGCCAATGAGTTCAAATGCAACCAAAAGCCCTGCCTGGTTCTCATATATCACCGGCTGAGCACTATCAAGCTTGAGGTTCCGGGCAACACCATAACCCACATTGGCAACATTCAGGACGATATTAAAAGGCGTATCCGCTTTGACAGCACGTGGCACCATATAAGTCAGATTCAGCAGTGGCTGCGGCATCACATTTATTCGCACCTCTGTGCTATTCACACTGAAGGGTGCACCATCCACAGTATAATCTATGAATGCCTGGACTGAGTAATCCTGCCCCGCCGGGTCTGTACCTCCAGCTCCGGGTTTTGGAACTAAAAGCCAGTCTATATTAGCAACCGCTGCGGGATTTATAACGCCGGTTCCATCAATGGCGTTTATATTAATCAAGAACGTCTGATTGACAAAGAACATATCAGCAGCATCGCTACCGAGTTCGTCTGTAAGGTCCAGGACCACCTTCACGCCCTCAATGTTCTTGTCGGTCAACTTATTTGTCAATTCAAGTCCGGCAGCAAAGGCATCTCGTTCAAGGGTCGCATCTTGAGATATTGAGAACTTTACTCGTTCATGAACTGTCTCCACCGGCGGGATTCTTTTTGGTGTATGTGGAGGTATATCTCCCGGCGGGGAGTAACCTCCCTCCGGTAGAAGATAAGAAATATTGAAATATTTTAAGATCTCATCAATGGGATAACCGTCACCATAGGGGCAGTCATACATATTGACAAAAACCGGTATCTCTGACGTTAGATACACATTATGAGTCACATCACTGTACTCTTCAAAATAGATGTAATCGCCTTTGAGTCTTATGCTGTTTCTATAATGGTCGCTATCACAGGAAACCGACGTTACATGCAAATGATACGGTATTGTAACAGAACTATTCGCTTTTAGCTCACCCACAAAGAAAGATTCTCCTGTGGGGAATGTAATATCTACATCCGTTAATAAAGAAGAATCTACCGTTACATTGAAAATAGAGATCAGCCCGGGATTCGAGATTGTAATAGCGCCATCTGTTTCATATACCGGGTCCGTGAAATTTACGCGATGGCGAATGTATAACGGTTTGGGTATTAAAATCGGCGGTGGTACTTCAGTCTCAAATGTAAGGTTCAGTACTATGTCATATTCGTCCCCAATTTGTATTTTAGTCACTGTGAGCAGCACACCCAGAATGCTCTTGGGAAGAACAGGTTCAACAAGGGTCTGCACACCCGGTGCGACTAAAGTCGAATTGCTCACAGACGTGTGCCCTGACGCCTGTACGATATAATTATACCTGCCCGTTGAGATAAGATCAAATAGATAATATCCCATTTCATTTGTAGTTCCATAGTATACCTGCGTAAGGATGTCCTGGTTCTGGATAACTATGGACGCTCCTGAGATATTCTCACCGATGTCGTTTATGACATGGAACATTAGGTCACCTTGCTGAGATGACGTAACGGTAATTGACAGATATATGTTTACCGGCTGGTGGTTACTGCTTGTGATGGTTACGGTTTCCTGATAAACGCCTGGAGCAGTGTCATTTGTCGGGTGTAGGATAATATCAAAAGATTTGCCCGTACCTGGCGCAATACTACCAAGGTCTGTAGCAGTAACAGAAATCCAGTCAAGGCTGGGTAGTGAAATATTGACATCATTCATGGATTCGTAGCCAATGTTTGTGATATTAACAGTCCGTACTAAAAGGTCGTCAGGGTTCATGCCGGCTTCTATGGCTGTCGGATTTACGATAGCAATAGGTACCGCATCAACGAGATGGATAAACAAATCAGCCTCTTCCGTACTGCCTTCTGTCGAAGTAACAGAAACCGAGAAAATCGCCTGCGATGTCGCTACATTTCCGGCTATCAAATTCAACGTGAATTCCTGTTCTTCGTCCGGAATAAGTGTCGCGGCTGGAGGTTGTAGCAACAGGGTATCTACACCATCGCCCGTGTCTTCATCTATGATAGTGACCGCTATACCGTTCAGATCGGAGTCGCCATAGTTCCGCAGGCTGAAAGTTAAGTTTTCTGATGAGTTCTTAGACATCCAACAATTAATAATGCCCGATGGATTCATGTAAAGCCCATACATCGTATAAGACGTTTGTGCACTTCTCTGGAGCTTTTCAGAGACTACACTTGCCTCGGCGGTAACATTACCGGCTTCCATGAAACTGGGGTTATAGTAATGAGAAAAGTTACCGGCTGTCCCGGTTACCAGGCTATAGGATCGTGTATAACCTTTCACGTGGATATTCATGATTACAGGAGCGTTGCTGATCGGGCTGCCGTCTGTGTACTGTGCGCTGCCGGTTATATGCACTATCTCGTCCCGGTCATAGATTATTTTGTCCGTTGATACAGACACGCTGAAATCCGCTACTATCTTAAATGATAGAGATTCCTCAACTGTCACACCCTCAGGGTCTTTTAGCGTAACGCGAGCAGTGTAGTTGCCGTCTGAATAGCTGGTTAAACTGACATTTTCACGGAATACCGTGTTAGCATAGCTCATTGGGCTGGTAAATATTACGCTGCCATTCTCTGCCAGAATTGCTAAAGTGAGATTTACTTCTGTGTCACTCAGATAAACACCTGGCGAACTCTTCCGGGATGCTCTGGCACTGAATGTTGCGTTGCCGCCTTCTGCATAACTTTCGGCGTTGCTGCTCATGAATAACAAATAATCTGATTGTACTTGCGATAGGTTCTTAGACCGCCAGTTATTCGTCTCATTCGATTCCACTACGGTATCATAAACATCAACCACTACTTTTAGCGTGTGTTCTCCCGAGGTTGCCGTCCATGTTTGTGTAACGTTTGTAGAATTACCAGAATCCAGTCCTGCTACCGATTTCTCGCCGATATTAACGTCATCTATAAGGAAACGAGTGTAGAAGTCTGTTGTCGTATTTCCAATTCCTATATTCGCGATTACAGCATCGAATGTTACAACTTGCCCCTCTGTGAAATTAGAAGGTGTCCATGTAATGTTCGATATGACTAAGTCCGACAAGCCCACATAACTGTGCATTGATCCGGCTCGCTCCAATTCCATTTCACATCTTGCACCTTCAACGTTGGATAATACGTTCCTACAACAGCCCACGAATGCGTTGTATTTTGTAACGTGCTGTCAGTTACGCCATCGCCATCGAAATCCCATGCGTATGCCGTAATGGCATCACCATCAGGGTCAGTTCCAGAACCGTAGAACTGTATGAGTTCGTTCACGTTGCCGTAATAAGGACCACCGGCATTAGTAACGGGGCGGCGGTTTTCAGATTGAAATGGAAATAGTTTTGAGTTCCAAATAGAATCCAAAGAATCCACATATTCCAATTTTATCCTTGGCTTTACCGCGTTTATTGAGTTATTTAAATCTGTCGGAGTGCTATTTAATTTCGAGTTCCAAATAGAATCCAAAGAATCCACATATTCCAATTTTATCCTTGGCTTTACCGAGTTTATTGAGTTATTTAGATCAGTCGGAGTGCTATTTAATTTCGAGTTCCAGATATAATCCAAAGAATCCACATATTCCAATTTTATCCTTGGATTCAAATTAAGGTCAAAATTGGTGTCGTTCAATGTTAGGTTCCACGTCTGATCCGCATCCTCAACGATTATATTTGCCGCATTCGCGACTCCGCTCAATAGAAATAAGATCAAGATTGAAGAAATTATTATCTTTTTCATCTTAACCTTAGATCGTATAGAATAGGATGATGTGGCTGTAACCGTTCCCTGATGGTGATTCTAATCTTACTGTATGCGTACTATCCTTCTCCAAATGTGTAGAATTGAGATAGCCATAGTTAAATCCATAGCTATAACTATCGTTAGCAGTAGCGATTAAATCGTTGTCTATATATAGATTACTACTGCCATCTCCTTTGAATAGCGAATACGAACCATTGTAGATTGTAACCCCTGTTTGGATTGTATAATTGAACTTATTTGATCCAGAATAAGCCCGTTCTGAAATCACTAACATTTCTTCTGCCTCTGGCTGTTGGAAATTATAATAAGTCATGCCATGTGAAGAGGGTTGATTTACATTAGCCACAGCGCAGACATATCTAATTGCATTATATAATGTTGTACGTGTCACATAGTTCGCTTCGCGACGTTGAAAAATCCCTCCTTCGGAATATCCCTTTGGAATATATGCTAAAATCCATCCATCCTTTCTGGTATAAACTCTTGGATAAATCTCTACTAAACTTGGTATCTCTACGGATTGGACAATCCCAATAATATATTCATCTGTTTCTGTATCTATTGACTTGTAGGCCTCTCTTGCCATATTCAAATTGATTTCAGATCCAACATTCCAATAAGCACTAATCCCTGCTTCATCTTCCAATGAACAAGTTTGTGCGTCCATCGCCCCCATCTCTTGTGCACTTGCGATCAAAAAGGGCGGCTCTTTTAGCGAGAGAATATTGTTTGTTTTACTGTTTAGTTGATTTGTGGTGCCCATTTCATCCCCCGAACTATACAATGCCGTCACACCGCTTGCGACTATCACTATCATGATCAAAATCGTAAAAACCACCCAATTTTTATTTCCCATTTTATCCCTCCTGTTTTTCGCCACACCAAAGATGCTGTTTTAGTCTTTGAACCTTAACTTCGACCAAGATTAGGGAACATATGATTATATAACTGCATCATCAGCTTATTTTAGCATTTAACGAAAAATAAAAGCGATAACCCTTTAT
>QBUM01000182.1 GCA_013180585.1 Candidatus Methanophagaceae archaeon GoMg2 | reverse complement strand
GTCCGAGCGTGTGAAAGAGATAGCGAAGGGGCTAAAGGGTACAGAAGGTGCGAAGATTGCCTTTGCATATTCCAAGCTTGCGGGTTGCATTAACGAGCATAGGAACTGTGGAGAGTGCACGAAAAAATTGAATTGTCCGGAGGGGTTGAAAGAGCCGTGGTTGTTAAATGTGGAGTGAAGTTTAGGTATGAACTTGCCTTATTATTTTCATGCTCATTGGTGTCCACAGGGACCATGAATGTTTCTTTTTAACTCACAAGTGTGGGTATTTGGAACTACTGTTAGAGGGATAGTTTTATAAAAAGCCATGCACCTATTTTTGTTATCGTGATGAATACCGAAGATGTCAAACGGCAGATAAAGGAACTTGTTGATAACTACACTAAACTTGCTGAAGAGAAAAGGATAAGCAAATATAATGAAGAGACGACAAAAAAAGATTTTATCCTTCCTCTGTTTGATGCTTTGGGCTGGAATGTCTATAACAAACCCAACAAGACCGATAGTGTTTCCGCAGAAGAAACAATATCGAAAAAACGAGTGGATTATGGATTTAAAATCAATGGCATACCAAAATTCTTGCTTGAAGCCAAAGCAATACCAGTGGACTTAAACAAAACGAAGTTTGCAGAACAAGCAATAAATTATTCCTGGCACAAAGGCTGCACATGGGCGGTTCTTACGGATTTTGAAGGAATAAAGGTTTTCAATGCGGAATGGAAATCAAAAAAAGTGAGTGAAAACCTATTTTTAAACCTCGACTGGAGAGATTATCTCGACCAGTTTGATACTTTGTGGTTATTATCAAAGGAAAGCTTTGAGAAGGGGTTGTTAGACAAAAAAGCCGAACTTTATGGAAAGAAAAGCAAAAAGATTCCCGTTGATAAACAGTTTTTAGCGGATTTTACGAGATTCCGAGAGATGCTTTCCAAGGACATAACAAAATTAAATCAGGATAGAGGATTAACAGAAGAAGAGCTTGATGAATCAGTGCAGAGAATCCTGGACAGGTTGATTTTCATAAGAAACTGCGAGGATAGAGAGTTAGAAGCTCGAAAGTTAATGCCCGCTGTGAGAGAATGGGAAAGCCGTGGAAAAAAGGGGCAATTACTAAAACTACTCAGAGCGGTCTTTAATTATTTCAATGACCAATACAATAGTAAATTGTTCCAAGAGCACTTATGCGATTCGTTAGAAATCAGCGATAATGTGCTAAATGAAGTTGTTAATGGACTGTATATCAAACAAAAGACCAAGCGGTTTATTACGATTTTTCCGCTATTGAAGCAGATGTTTTGGGTACCATTTACGAGCAGTATTTGGGGCATATTCTTAGGAAAACAGCTAAAAGAGCGAAGGTTACGGAAAGTCATGTGAGAAGAAAAGAACACGGGATTTATTACACTCCACCTTATATCGTTGATTACATTGTTCGGAACACCTTGGGGGAATTATTAAAACGCAAAAGACCGAAGGAAGTAGAAAAAATAAGGGTTTTAGACCCTGCTTGTGGTTCTGGGTCTTTTCTCATCAAGTCTTTTGACATTTTGAACGAATATTGGAAAGATAAAGATAAAGATTACGCCCAGGCACAACTGGATACAACAGGTCAAGGTACGACATTTACGAGAAAGGTAAAAGTTTTGCAGAACAATATTTTTGGTGTTGATTTGGATAAACAAGCGGTAGAAATTGCACAGCTTAATCTTTTATTGAAGATAGCAGAGAAAGGGCATAGATTGCCTGTGTTACAGCAGAATATCAAATGCGGTAATTCTTTAATTAACGACCCAAACATAGCAGGAAACAAGGCTTTTAACTGGGATGATGAGTTCAAGGAGATAATGGGTGAAGGTAGATTTGATATCGTGATAGGTAATCCGCCATGGATTTCAATAAAAGGCAAACATAGGAGTATTGACTTATCCGAAGAAGAACTTCGTTATTTCTTCAATATATATAAATGTAATACATATATGCCAAATTTTTATGAATTATTTATTTGGAGAAGTCTATCTTTATTGAAGAAGGGAGGCTTATTCAGTTTTATTGTGCCCGACAGACTTTGTACTAATCAACAATTCATCAAACTGAGAGAACACATATTAGAGAATTTTTCGATAAAGAAATTATGGTTAAAGGTTCCATTTCCTGGCATAATCGCAGATACCGTCATTTTTGTCATAGAGAAAACTAAAAGTGTTAATAATGTGGTGGATATATCGGAATACCCGAATACCAATTTTATAAAAACACCACAAAAAGTTTTTCGAATATCCACAGATAAAGTGTTCTTTTATGTGCGTAAAGAAATTTATGATATTTTTGATAAAATAGAATCACGTAAAAATATTACTACCTTGGATAAAATTGCCCTAACAACCTCTGGATGTGGTGCTAAAATCAGTGAGATAACAGTAGAGAGAGAAAACAATGAGCAAATCCCTATCTTGAAAGGTGAATCCATATATAGAAATCAGCTTCGTAACAGATTTTGGTTTGAATTTGTTGAGGAAAATCTTACAGGTAGGACAAGGGACGAAAGGAAATTAGGTAAAAAATTAAAAGTTTTGTTACGAAAAACAGGTTCGGATTTGATTGCCACATTTGATGAATCCGGTATTTACCCAGAGCAGTCTCTCTACTTTGCATATACCGAAAAAGATGACGAAAGAGATATTTTGCTTTTTATTTCGGCTATTCTCAACTCAAAACTAATGAATTGCTATTATAGAAATTTTGCAGTTACAAATAGAGATTCAACGCCCCAATTAAAGAAAGTTGATCTGGACAGATTTCCAATTGTTTTGTCAACTGATACACCGCCTTTCATAAAACTTGTGGATAAAATGCTTTCTTTGAACAAACGGCTAAATGAACTTAAAGATAAGAAAACAGACGAAAGAGCGAGAATAGAAGAAGAAATAAATAAGACGGATAAAGAAATTGATGAACTCGTTTATACGTTATATGGCATAACGGAAGAAGAAAAGGAAATTATTGAGGATAGTTTGAAATGATTCAATCAAAGATAAAGAGATTTAGAAGCAGATTGAGCGGATAAGGAGGCAGGAAGGGGTGAATGTGATGGAAGGTGATAAAAATGGAGGATGATGTAAAGGTTGATGAAACACCAGAAAAAGATGTAGCCCCGATTTTTTCTTTCATTGATATACTAAAAATATCCTCAAATGTAGGCGAATATCGGAAATGGTTGAAGGAATATCATAAAATAGAAGATGATAGTCAAATTTTTGATGGCTACAAATTCTTTATAGATGTTTGTGTTAGAGGTTTCATAAACTCGATAATCTACGGGACTTCTCTTGATTTAGAGGAGGATTTTACTTTTTTCAGAGCAAGGTTTGTTGGCGTTGAGCTCGAGGATATTCCAAATACTTGTGAGAAAACAATTTTCATCAAGAATGTTTGGAATTTAACAAAAACCATTCGGAAGGCAAATGGGTGGGAAGAGATAACTGAGGCTGTAAAAGGTGCAGATAAATTGTTCTTTGTATTTGATGTTATATTCGAGCGTGCTATCTCTTCAACCAGAGAATTAAATAAAAAGGATGCACTAAAAATTTCAACCATTTTTAATACTCATATCTTTTTAAATGACACTAATAGGGGTGTTCCACATGTATATTTGCTTACTCCAATCCTAAAATCTTCGGCATCAGAGGAATACCTGGAAAAAGTCTATGTAGGCTATGTCTATACTTTACAATATCTTTGGTTCGTTTTGCTTGAAAAAGATAATTTTGAGAAGTCTTCTCTAAAAGATTTGCATAAAGCACATGATGTTTATTCAAAAGAGGCGAAAGAGCAAATAGAATCACAAGCGGGAATACCTGTTTCGGAAGAAGAAATCAAAAAGGAGTTTGTAACGGAAAGGAAAGTGAAAATAAGAGAGCATGAATGCGAAATTGAGTTAGTAAAGGAACTTTCCGATGAAGACATTAAAAAATTAGAAGCGGAAAAAGAGCGATTGTCTAAACTGAAAAACTGGTTTGCTTTGGATATGTTCTTTGGGAAAATCAATGAGGAGATAATCGAACCTTTAGAGAGCCGAGTAGGGACAATTTCCGTGTTTAACCCTTTGCTTAAGAGTTCAGATAAAATCAACAAAAGTTTGATTAGTGAATTTTTGAGAAGCGATGGGCTAAAGGACCCCAAGTATCTTGAAGCTACAAACGACAAGAACTTGATAAAAAAGAAGCTGGATTATCTCTTTCTTTGGTATGTAGTGAATGTGTTAGACGCGCAGAAATTAACAATATTTAATGGCGTGCCTGCTTTTATCTCCACCCTCATAGGAAATGTAGAACTAAGTAGAATTTTTGGGAACGGAGAAAAAGTGTTTGTTTTGAGATTCAAGCATCCAGTGACTGGTGTGCCGGGATGTGATTATAGTTATGGTATCCTGAATCAAGCTTTTGGTAGCTTCGGTTTTACAGATTACTCTGGATGGTTAATATTTTTTGATTGTGCAACAGACTATTCGCATGGACAAGCAGAAGTATTTATAGAAAAATTTTTAGAAGAAGGAAAGATAGAAATTAAGGAATATGTCGTTGTTAAAAGAAGATTTAAGGAATATTTGGCAGAAAAAAGTACAGCCTCTGTTTTTGGTGAAATAAAACACATGACTCCAGATGGCGTGTACACGGAACTCAGCATTTCTGAAATTCAAAGGAAAGTGGAAGATTTTACTGGTAATGCGAAAGGGAAATTCTTTGAGTATCTATTTTACAATTGGTTAGCGGAAAAAAAGCATGTTAGATGCAAGAATATAAGATGTGATTATTATTTAAATAAAGAAGAGATTGATGTACTTGCAGAAGCAGAGGATAAAGTATACATTTTTGAGTGCAAAGTTAACCTTCATATTGAGAAGATAGACGAAATCAAGAAGCAAATTGAGAACAAGGTAAAAGCTGCGAATCAACAATTTAGTAAAGAGAGGATAATTCCATATTTAGTCGTATTTTCCCAAATTCAGAATGTCCACAGAGAGAAATTCGAAGACGCGGGAATACATGTTTGTTCGCCTTTTGAGAATAAGATTAAAAATTGGAGAAAGAAAGATAGTAGGGATGCGATATTCAGAATACTTGGTTCAAAATTTTCTCTTGAGATGAAAACTTAAGAAAATTCTACAATTCTCAGATAAAGAGAATCAAAAGCAGATTGAGCGGATAAAAGGGCATGAGAGGATGAAGATTATCGAAGGTGAAGAAAGAAGAATGAATACCGGAAGAGAAGTAATAGCGAAACTAAAAAGTATACTGAAAGAAATAGGCGTTGACTATTCCAATATCCTATTATTTGGAAGTAGAACAGGGAAGGATTTTGAAGAAGAAAGTGATTGGGACTTTTTGATAGTTGTAAAAGGCAATTTAGACTTAAAAGAGAAAAGAGAACTCTGGCATAAAATTTACAGAAGATTTCATGATTATTTTCCTTTCATTTCCGTTGATATAATTTTGAAAGATGAACAATCGTTTGAAGATGAGAAGAATGTAGCAAACACGATTTCTAACGAGGTATATTTAGAGGGTATCAAAGTATGAAGGAAGAGGTGGTCTTGAGATGGCTCAAGAAAGCGGAAAATGACTTAAAAACAGTTAAACATCTATTAATACTTGAAGATGCACCAACGGATGTAATTGCTTTCCACTGTCAACAAGCGGTTTAAAAGTACTTTAAAGCTTATTTAACACTGGTTGATGTGCGTGTAACGAAGACGCACGACTTAGAAACTATTTTAGCCTTCTGCATAGAGAAAGATAAGAAGTTTGAAAGATTGGATAAGGACGGAATATATGAACTTACTTTTTACGCAGTTGAAATACGGTATCCTGAAGAATATATTGAACTCAGTATTGATGAGGCAAGGGCACTTTATGAAACCGCAAAAGAGGTAAAAGAATTTGTAGTGGAGAGGTTAAGAGAAAAAGGATTGAGATGGTAAAATGACTTGTAACGTTTACGAACTTTATTTCAAATTAAAAACGAACCTTTTTGGTGCTGTTGTGCCTTATTTGCAGGATATTGAGAGTTTGGAGACGGATGAGGAGAAGCTGGTGGTGATAAAAGGGGTTGTTGAGAAGATTAAAAATGAAGGAAAGGTATTTGTATAGCAAATTTTTTAAACCACGAGATTCCACAAGATTAACACAAGAAGATGGTACGGGACGCAGGATATCGGTCAGATTTGCATCTTATACCTTACAGCGTCATATCTTCTCGTGGAAATCTGTGTAATCTGTTTGTTGACAAGAAGTTGCATCACCGATTGCCTAACCGGCTACCCCTTCCATTCGGGGTAATCCTACCGCGGAATGCGTGGATGGCAACGCCCACGCAGTAAGCCTGCGGAACAACGTGGAAAATCAGAAAATCCGATTCGGATCAACTGCCAGGATAAGAACGCTATGAAGAGTGTAATGCGAACCACCGAAAGAGTCGTAACGCAGGATAAGCGAAAGCGGACTGTTACGCTTAGACCAAAAGGTACGAAACCGGACTATACCTACTACAGGCACGCTATAGGGAACGGACAGATGATTCCCGGCTTAAAGATGGCTTCTAAGGTGTTCACAATTATCTGTGATGCAGAACTTGGTAAGCCCCATAAGCTCCCGGAATGTCCGGGTAGAGACCCCGTGAGGGAGAACGATGGCTTATGGGGTAGAGGAATCGATAAAAAGCGAATGACATCTTGTAATGAGATGTATAGAGGTTCAAAATTTGCCCCAACTCGAAAGGGTGCTGACTTACCAGCCGGTGTTTCATTGTATGAATGGAGGCAAACCTGTGAATGTAAGTAGTTCAATTACGCCGATAAAAGGCGAGAGACTTACAGACATTCAGCACATGTTAACAGGCTGCAAACCGGAATTACAAAAGCAGTTAACTGCTGCCCGATACAGAAAGGGTTATGAAACGCTTGAGCGGTATGAAGGGAAACTTTCACGTACCGTTCTGAGACGAGGAGGGGCGAGCAATCGCCCCATCCTTAGTCTGCTCACTAAACAAATACAATTAACCACTCCACAAACCTACACAAAAAGTAGCCTTAACGTATCGCTGTTTTCATCAGTCCCCGTATATACAACCGAGCCCAGGAGTATGCTACAGCCACACCAATAATGTTTGCTACAACCAGGCCCCACCAGATGCCCACCAAGCCCAAATCAAGGTTGAAAGCGAATACGGCTGCAAATAACGGAGTTAGAATGGCTGTTCGTAAAACGGTGACAAGCAGTGCGGGAATCGCTCTGCCCGTTCCTTGAAAGACCGAAGAAGAGAGCATCCCAAATGATATTGTAGGGTAGAATAGACAGATTATCCGGAGAAAAATTGTCAAATCCGATGCTATATGTGCTGCACCCTCTGCTTGTGTAAATACCGCGGCTATCTGCGGTGCGAAAATGAAGGTTGCCACTGCGATCGCTATCTCTATCATGATGCCAATCTTTATTGCATAGAGGTGCGCAATACTTATTTTCAAAAAGGCGCGTGCGCCAAAAGCAGCTCCGGTTACCGTAACAACGGCAGTAGCGATACCCATTGACGGCAGGACCGCTATACTTGCTACCCGCCAGCCGGTAGAATAGATTGCCACTCCATCGGTGCCGCCCACCATTACTATTAGGACGTTCAGGATAAGCATAGTGAATGACATAGAGAGCTGCATCACTGCAGATGGCAGACCAACTCTAAAAATATCCTTAACAATGCTTTTATCGTATTTGAAGTCGCGGAATGTGAATAAGACATAGGTGTCCTTTTTGAATAGGAACCAGTTTAACATGATGATGGATGTAATGCCCAGCGATATGAGTGTAGCCCAGGCTGCTCCGGCAATACCCAAACCAAGCGTGTAGATAAAAATAGGGTCTAATACGATATTCAGACCTGCACCCAATGCCATTGCATACATGGCTCGTTTGGCATCGCCTTCACCCCGCAGTATTGCATTCGCTACACTGGTGAAAAATATAAAAATACTACCGGCAAAGATAACTCTACCGTAATCTACTGCCATAGCTAAGGTCCCACCCGCACCTATCAGAGCGAATATCTCCGCAGCAAAGGCGAAAAGCGGTATGGAGAAAGCAACTGCAACTATCACCGTTATAACCTGACATTACGAGATTTATAGGCTACAATATTTTTTTTCTCTAATGAGTTGCGATCTATGGAACATTAAGCCACTATAATCAGCCGAAAGCCATATATCTATGTAGCCTATATATGGGCTACAGAGCGAAAACAAGAATAAAACGGACAAACCTTTATTTTTGTAACGGGCACCGAACTGATGAGTTTTTTAGGTTGTAGCCTACACAACGCTGAAACTCAGGTTATAATGAGTGTATGAACTGCTACGTTATCTGCTCCTACCTTATCCCGCGCACCGATCCTACGGGATATAGCCGACCCTGCTCCTACACCCAATCCGTTGGACAGTGCCATAGCCATAAAGAAAAATGGGAAGACGAACCCAATAGCAGCGAGTGCGTCTGCACCAAGACCAGAAACCCAAACGGCATCAACAAGATTATAGATTGTCTGCATGGACATAGCCGCTATCATTGGTAATGCAAGTTTGATAATGCCTTTTTTCGGGTCGCCAAGTAAAGTCTCTACGCCTTTCGTTTTCTCGTTCTGTGATGGCACAGCAGAAATGTCTTTTCCTGATGGTTTAGTATTCATGTGTAGTCTCTGTAATATTTAATACACAATCCGTGTTTAAGCATCACAAAAAAATCAAATCGTGATTGTTTGGCTAACCACAAGATTACACATATTTCCACAAGAACTTATTTGTTTTTCTTTTAGCACAGGTTTTCTTTTTTCTAAAAAGAAAAAGTGTTGTGTTAAGTATTGTGTAATCTCGTGGTTTTTGAGATCTTGCTATACAAATCAAAAAATGGCGACTTTTTAGGATATAGACGCCCCATTTCTTCTTAATATAAACCTGCCCCGATTTATTCTTCGCACAAAAACGCTTTAAATTTACGCTTGAATTCTGGAATTTTGCCTTTCAGCAGTTCAATCAGTTCCGCATCTTCCTCTTCTGTCATTCCCCTGTCGTATAGACTATGGATATAGCCACCAACAATAGAATCCAATATCCCGGCTGTATAACTCAGTAAAGATTCAAGCGTTGGCTCTATTCCTATTCTCTTTAAGAACTCGGATTCCGATTCTGCTATTTCATCAAATCTCAAAAGCCAGTCATCTATCGCATCTTCTAAATTTTGTTTTGCCTCGTCTGGGAGTGTCATGTTTCTGTAATATAACTATTGATTTAAATTCAACTAAAACCGGTAGTTATACTCTGCCAGTTCTTCTGCAATGTATAAATAAGTGCACCAAATCCCAAACTAATTGCTACAATAGCTATTAACACACCTGCAAATGGAATTCTAAAGAGCAGGCTTAAAATGACGAATCCGATGACAAAAATCAGTATATCGGAGGTCCCCAATTTAAACAGGTCAACAATCTTCCTGCCGATGGCAAACGATACGAAAAGACTGGAGAGCATCAATGCAATGCTAAAAAGCATACCCAAAATTAATGCAACGGGAAAACCAATAACGGTAACAGCAAGCAATGACATCAAAATTACAGATACGATTATAAGCGCAAATCCTACTACGGTATTCTTCACAGGAGCGTTCCTTACTTCCGCTTCAACCATAAGAAATTGGGACGGGAAGAACTTGAGCACGACTATGCCGAGAATTAAGAATCCAACAGTTATGAGAATATAAAGAATATTCGCCAATTTAATCATCAACTCTTCTAAGCCTTGCAGACCTTCACTTTTCTTAAAATCTACACTGCCTGCACTGCCTGTATTCTGGAACTCCTCGGCTCTTACGGTTAGGTTGCCTACAATCGTACCAGCATTGAGAACGTTTCCACCAGCAATGACCGCATCCTTGCTAATAACCGTGGTGGAATGGATACTTATATTGCCTCCTGCAATGACCGCATTTCTTGCATCGCCTCTCAAATCTATATCGCCACCCGCAGCTACAATTTTACCGCCAACATCTGAATTAATTGATATTTGACCTCCAGCAACGAAAACATCACCGCTTACCGGTGCATTGATATTAACGTTGCCACCTGCTATTACAACGCTCGTAACGGGAGCATTTATATTTACCGTACCACCTGCTGCAAAGACATCATCGTCTATTGCGGAATCAACTGATACATTCTCGCCAGATAGCATCTCCAGTGCCTGAACATAGGGCAATAGCAGAGATAACATGAGAAAGATGATTAAAAATCGCTTCAGACTACCACCTGAGGTGTGTTTAAATGTCATAGTTATCTGCTCCTTTTATCCTATGAATTTTAGAGGCTGTCCCACAATTACCCAACAACCACAGATAGCATCCCACCTGCATATCACAAAAAGATTTATTTCGTTCTAACACCTATGCCATTCTGAGTTAGTCCTACACAGAAATGCGAAATCATCTCTAAAAAATCGCGAAATTCTAATTCCACTCGAAATTTAAACGAAAGGTTTTTATTGCCGTCTGTATAACCCTTATTTAACTATAACAGCGAGGTGAAGATAAGGAATGGCGAT
>QBUM01000245.1 GCA_013180585.1 Candidatus Methanophagaceae archaeon GoMg2 | reverse complement strand
CAACCTACAAATGAGGTTAATTCCTACTGGCTTCTAAAACGTGAGTGGTTACAATGTTGGGAAAGTGGAAAGTAATTCTTTTTTTCACTCGTATTCACGGTGCTTCACATAGGAAATCATGTATTTGTGGATTGTATTATAGCATTCATAGCAAGTATGCTTTTATTTATATACAAAGGAGCAAACTGGGTCCATTTATGGAATAAGCGTCGCTCAGGAGTTGACAGATATCATGCTCTTTTTGATTATGCCTTCACTAAATGCTCTGTGAAGCCTATCCAATAGCAGGGATCCTTCGAAATTCATTGTGTTCTGAGCAAACAAATAGATTGAAAGACTGATTAATTAATAACCAATGAAAATCAAAATACCATTTAACGCCGATGATGTGATAAGAATCCATGATGACATAATCGAAAATGCTGGAGGTGAATTTGGCGTTCTAAACGAGGGTTTGATAGCTTTCACGATTGAACGGATAAATGGAGTAGTAATAAAAGATGATATGAATTTATTCGAAGTTGCTTCGATCATTTTAAGGGATTTCGTCCAAGGTCATCCCTTCGTAGATGGAAACAAGAGGATTGCCTTCGAGCTGGTGGATATATTATTAAGAGATAATGGGTATAAGTTAAATATAGAAACAGATAAGATAATTGCGTTCCTATTAAGTTTAGCAAAAAGAGAAATAGAGTTGAAGGAGGCAGAAGAATGGATAAAGAAGGTCGTGAAATCGAAATAAAGCACACAAAAAATGAAAAGCTTAAAAAAGTATTAAAGGAGTCCCTGGAAGAAAATATTGAGCTATTGAAGGAATTAGCAAAATATTGACAAGCCCTGCGGCGTATGCACTCAATTTCAATCGGGTGTGGAATGGTCGGAGCTTTAATCGCATAGAAGATATAAATTCACAAAACATCCCTAATCAACCGCTTCGCCCACTTCAACTTCTTCTTCTTTCTCGCGCTCACGTCTTTGTCCTCAAAATCAAAACCAACAAGCTCTATTTCCTTTGCACCGAACTCCTTAGCAAGAAACACACACCTGTCACCATCCGTGAACCCGCCGAAGTTGTAAACATTATGAAGTGGCCTGCTCTGCGTTGTGCATATCACATTCGCATTTAACGCCGGCAGTACTTTTATCAGCATCTCTATATTGTCCCCGTGCGCATGCGCAACAATTATCGCGCCAAGCCGGTTCGCATATATTATATCTGCAATATTCCCATCAAGGTCGGTGACTATAATATCGGGTATGATCGCATTGCGTAAAAGAATAGACGTAGCCCCATCTGCTGCTATTACGACACGAGAAGCCGTAAAAATATCCTTTTCCTTTATATCGTTCTCCAAACAGGGGGCATTGCCACATATTATCACCTCTTTACCCCTTATAAGCCGTTCTATCTCCGCTTCTGCCGCTTCACATTTATTGCCGTTGCCACTTATTATATCAGCAGCTATTCTCGCCGCTTCTTCGTCTTTTGCCCTATCAAATCCAAAATCTGCCAATATCTCCTCGTATGTTGGTTCCCAATCGCTATATCGCATGATATTATAACAAAAAAGAAGAGTTTATCAATGAAGTGATTGTTATCTCCTGTAATGTTTTAGTGAAGAAGAAATTGTTAGATTGAGGTAAAGCTATTATAGTAGAGCGAATGGGCGAAGAAGGTAAAGGGAACGGAAAAGAACACAAGTTGAAAAGGAAAGCAGTGCAAGTAATCTTTGGCTGCGGCAGTATAGGCTCTGCCGTGGCGAAAGAGTTAGAAGGGCGAGGGATTAATGTTGTCATAGTGGATAAAGAGGAGAAGAAAGTAGAATTACTGAATGAGGCGGATTTCATTGCGTTTGCGGGCGACATAACTAATCCTGATGTGGTTGACGCGGTAATGGCTGAGGGAGAGCCAGAAGTGATTTTTATTCTGAGCAGCGATGGTGAAGCGAACAAGAAAGCGGTGAAAAATGTAAAGGAGAAGCTCCCAGATGCGCAGTTAGTGGTGCGGGCGTTTGGTCCCTTGGATAAAGAAGCGTTGAAAGAGTTAGGTGTTGACGTGATTTTGGCTATCCCTGATATAACGGCGAGAACGGCGATGGATTATCTGGAGCGGATGAAGTTCCGGCGGAAAGCGAAAGAATTAACCGCGATGATAGAGGAGATAAAAAAGCGGGAAGAAGGCGAAGGGAAACTAGGAATTGTGATTCACGACAGTCCAGACCCGGATGCAATCGCTTCTGCCCTCGCACTGAAGCACATAGCAAGGCACGTGGGTGTATCTGCGGATATTTTGTACCGTGGCGAGATAGGGCATCATGAGAATCGCGCCTTTGTGAACATCTTAGGGATAGAGATGCGGAGGATAGAACATGAGGCTGATTTAAAGGATTATGATATGTTGGCACTGGTAGATGCCGCAGTTCCGGGCGCAAACAACTTTTTACCACCTGGAAGTAAAGTAAACATCGTCATAGACCATCATGCGACGAATAATAATGGAAAAATAGATGCTGATTTTATTGACATAGGAACAGATAATGGAGCGACCTCAACAATGATGATGAGGTATCTGCAGGAATTGGATATGCCCGCGGATAAAGTGCTGGCAACTGCTCTTTTACATGGAATAAGGACAGATACGAGCGGGTTTAGACGCGAGACGCATACATCTGATTATTCTGCTGCTGCATTTCTTCACGTAACAGCAGATAAAGACCTTTTAGTGCAGATAGAGGCTCCACCGATGTCCACGGAGATGCTGAACGTAATAGGTGGCGCGATACAGCATAAGAAGATAAAAGGAAGTTATTTAATCACAAACGTGGGAGCCGTGGCGAATCGAGATGCAATACCGCAGGCGGCGGATTATTTGCTTAAACTGGAGGGAATATCAACAGTGGTTGTGATAGGGCTATGTGAGGATAAGATATGCGTATCGGGGAGGAGTAAAGACATAAGAGTAAATATAGGGGATGCGTTTGTCCGTGCATTTAGCGATACCGGGTCTGCGGGGGGGCATGCCACGATGGCGGCAGCACAGTTACCATTAGGCGTATTCAGCGGTGTAAAGGATAAAGATACGGTCATGCAACTCGCGGAAGATGCGGTATCAAAACGTTTCCTGTCTGTAATGAAGGAGGAGGCGAGCGAGTAATAGTTAGCGTTAGATACATTTAGTTTACATTTTCACCATCTGTGCGTGCGGCACGCCTTCAACGAAAATCACATTGGCTTCTGCGATGAACGAATTAGCGATGGCACATTTTATCGTTCTTTCTCCTACTAAATTTGCGATGTTCGCTTGCTTCAATGAAGCTACCACTTCTGCTTCGGTTACTGCTTCGCCCTTGTAGAAACTTTCCGTAATCTTGAGATTTAGCTCGCCATCGGCAAAGCTCTGCCCTACCAACTCCTCATCGCACACGGCTACCAGTACGTTCAATCCGCTGCTGTATTCCTTTATGTATATCTTTTTTTGGTTGTGCACGTCAAAGAATAGAACATCATAAAAGAAAAGTTTTTCCGAAACCATTCTTAAATTTTAAAGAAGTAAGCGTTACCAAGTCATTAGATGTATATGGTTATGCACGAAGAGGCAAATTAGGGATAATAAGGGCCCGTAGCTTAGGCTGGTTGGAGCGCTCGGCTGATAACCGAGAGGTCCGGAGTTCAAATCTCCGCGGGCCCATCAAAAAACTTACTTAAATAGAAAGTTTTATCAAAGAATGGAGAAACGGAATGAAAATTGAAACGAGGCTAATCTTAATCTCACCGGACTCTGAGATAACACCCGCGCAGATGAAGAGCAAGATATTGTCTATAATTAGCGAGGATGTTGCTGGTACAAGCGCGGAGGTTATAGTAAAAGAGACGTGTTATGGCGCGTTATTGGAGGGGGAAGAGAAGAAAGTGAGGGAGATAGTGAGAGAGGTAAGGAAGATGGATAAGAATGGCATTTTCTCTAAACTGCGAGGGTTTCCTCTCGGCGATCCGAGGGTATGCCGGGCGACGAGGCGGGGTGGACCCAGACCAGGATTTCACCAGTTGGAACTTGAAATCGAGCTGTTGCCTAAAGTGAGAGAAGCGTTGGATAATATAGAATGAGATAAAATAAGAGATATTGATAGATAATAATAGAGAGAAAAAATGGTGAGTGATAAAGGTGCCATGTATGTGGGCGAAGCGTTGGTAGGAGAGGGTTCGGAAGTAGCACATATTGATTTGATGATAGGGGACAAGTACGGGCCTGTGGGTGCGGCATTCACGAATGCAATCAGTCAGTTGTCAGCGGGACACACGCCGATATTTGCGGTGCTAAGACCGAATCTACCGGTTAAGCCACCTACACTGATCGTGCCGAAGGTTACCGTGCAGAACATGAAGGATGCGAAGAAGATATTTGGACCTGCACAGAGTGCAATAGCGAAAGCAGTTGCGGATTCTGTGGAAGAAGGGGTGTTACAGGAGGATAAAGCAGAGGAGCTTATGATAATCGTAAGCGTGTTCCTGGATCCCAATGCAAAGGATTATAATAAGATATACCGATTCAATTACGGCGCTGCGAAGTTAGCGATAAAACGTGCGATGGATGGATTTCCAGATATAAAGAAGGTGCTGTACGAGAAAGACAGGTCGAGACACCCGTCATTGGGTATGAAAGTGACGAAGTTATGGGACCCACCATATTTACAGGTCGCTATGGACATACCGAACTGGGAGCACGTGGGACGGGTAGTGAAAGAGTTACCGAGGAACGACCACCTGATTATAGAAGCCGGTACGCCGCTGATAAAGAGATACGGGGTGGATATAGTAGGAAAGATAAAGGAGATAAAGCCCGAGACGTTTGTTATTGCAGATTTGAAAACGCTTGATACTGGCAACTTAGAGGTGAGGATGGTTTCGGATGCCGGTGCGGATGCCGTAGTAATTTCTGGCTTAGCGCCCCATCAGACGATAGAAAAGGCGGTAGCAGAAGCGAGAAAGACGGGCATCTATTCCAGTCTGGATATGTTGAATGTTGCAGACCCGATAAAAGTGATTAAAGGATTGCACAAAAGCGGGTTTATGCCGGATGTAATAGAATTACACCGTGCGATAGATGTGGAACAGGATGAACAGCATGCCTGGGGCAATATCAACGAGATAAAACAGATAGACGGTAAGGTACTGGTAGCAGTGGCTGGCGGAGTACGGGAAGAAACCGCGCCGGAAGCGCTGGAAGGCGGTGCGGATATTTTAATCGTGGGTCGCGGCATAACGAATACGAAGGATGTAGAAGGCGTGAGCAGGCGATTTTTGAGGTTGATGAAGGACGAGATAGACCAGTACAGGGTGATGACCGACTTCTGATAGGCATGGCGGTGGAAGAGGAATAAAAGGTCATAAGCCCACGCTCCATGCTCGGACTGAACGTCTGAGGCATCCACGGATACGTCTGTTGAGTAGTCTCCAATTTTAAATTATAGACTGCACGCAGGATGTCATCCCTACGATCAACAGATCTACTCGATCTGAAGATCGGAACTTTCTTCAAGATTACGTTCGGAGATCGTTTTCAGGATTTCACTCGCCACAGGCGGACATCCAGATACAAAAACACCCAGCTTTTCATGCTGAGCAGTGCAGTTACCGATGCAGAGCGTACCGTAAGGTACCGACTCATGCCCCTTCCCAATTGCAATAGTAACATTCTTTTGCTCTGGGAAGTGGTTGAACACCTTATCTCCATAGCGTTTCAGGAACACAAAAAGTGTGGACTGGCAGGCACTGCACGACTGTTCATCAAGTATGGTGACACCGGGGAACCGTATAGATAAGTTCTCGGGAGGGGGCTCAAAAGGCGAGGAAAAATCATGCCACGTATCCGGATTCACATGTATCTTTGAGAGATCAATCACGCCGTATCCTCGCTCAGCGCCAATACGCAGGTGCGGCACTTCTTCTGCATTCAACCCCATAAGTGAGCAGGCAACAGCATCCGCTGCGAAGGGATCAACCCCAGCCACAACAAGATCGAGTTTCTTTGCCTGTCCCGCGCTTGGCCCCAGCCCTTCCATACCGGTAGTGCCATCAATAAGCGATAGATGCGGACGAAGAACTGAGGACATATCAGCAATGGCGATATTAAGAGGTTTGTCATCCATAC
Organism: Candidatus Methanophagaceae archaeon GoMg2; assembly: GCA_013180585.1. GTDB lineage: Archaea > Halobacteriota > Syntropharchaeia > Alkanophagales > Methanospirareceae > QENJ01. The sequence continues at coordinate 25,170 of QBUM01000245.1, read as the reverse complement.
CCTCAATTTGAGGTAACATGTGCAGATCAATCTTTGTACGGCGCCACAGACATCCTTTCATATTTTTCACCGCCAGCGTGACAACCGTGTGCATGTGGGTTTTCATGACCGGGATTGAAACGACAACGTCGTACTCGACCACTTCCGGACAGACCTTTAGCGACTGTATTGCAACGCCATCTTCAACAATCACAGGAACGGGCTGCCGAACGTCCATATCAATCAACGGACAGTTACGCTCACGGGCCACAGACGCAATACCAGTTGCTTCGAAAGCCGCCATTGTTTTGACTCCTATTATTGGGCTCTCACCTACTGCGACACTTGCTCCTGCCTCGCGAAATACATCAATTGCTGCAGCCACAACCTGGGGGTTGGTTGTAATCCCCGATTCGGGAGTGGCGATTCGCCCTGCATTGGGCTTTAAAAGAACTCGCTTGCCCTTGACCGCAGCGAGGTTGATTCGTGAGAGCACCTCTCTCGTGTTATCGTATGCACCTTCTCCCGCAGCGACGTGGACATGAGGATTAGACTGGTCATCGCGAAAAGGAGTTGGTTGCTGTGATCTCATATTCATCTGGTCAGCACCTCCCATCGTTTTCAGCGTCTGTCACATTCTGCACTCCAAATACATGGCGGGCTATGGCGTACGAACCAAGCACCCGTATGGTGTTCTCTTTTTCGATCTCAGACAGCGCTTCCATGATACGGTGTTCTTCAGAATGTCCTTCCACATCTATGAAAAAATGGTACCGCCCGAGCGTTTCCTTTGTTGGACGCGACATGATAGATACCAGGTTAATGTTCCGAGTGGAAAATGCAGAAAGTATATCGCTCAGTATTCCGGGCCTGTCTACACTTTCTATAATAAGAAGTGTTGTCTTATATTTATGTGCAGGGTCGTACGCAGTAGGATGGGGTGCTATGACAATAAACCGAGTCTGGTTGTTGGAACGATCCGCGATGTTGGGTATAAGCAGGGGGAACTCGCCCGGTTTTACGGCGAAAGTCGGGACAATGGCTGCCTCGTTTGGTACTTTCCTGCGCAATTGCTCCAGTGACGTTCCATTGCTTTGAGTGGTGATTACGCCAATATTTTCCATGCTATCAAGAAAACTCTCACACTGACCCTGTGCAACGAATTGGGCATACACACTTTCTACCTGATCTAGGGAACTGCAGTTGGCGGCAAGAGTGAACTGTATGGGTAGCAGCAACTCATGTACAATGGAAAGGTTGCTATGGACCAGAAGGTCGAGTACAATGCTCACATACCCCTCTGCCATGTTCTCTATGGGTAAAACAGCACAGGAACATTTCTCGCCAACCGCGGCAAAGGCTTTGCCGATTGTTGGATATAGCTCTACTCTAAATTTCCCGTCACTCTCCTCGCCATACTTTCTGGCAGCCAGCTCAGAGAATGTGTTTGCTGGTCCAAGGGTCGCTATTGTTCTCATATCAGATCATCCATATTAGGGTATCAGACGAAGTACATACAGGAAATACTGTGTTGCCAGATATAGATATGTCTTTTATCCTCTTAATATTCACTGCCCTCAGACACCGAATTATGGGAATTATATTAGCGGGTTGTACGCGCCAACCACGGCACAGCCGAATGAATTGCGGGGCATCCATGAGAGCCGTTGAATAAAGTATAAAGGTAAACTATATAGAAGGACATATAATATAGTTGATTAGATATGGAGTTTAACGAGAGCGATTTTGGTAGGGAATATCTAAAATTCTGTGAATTAAGAAATAATGCACTTCATACGAAAAAGATGGACTTATCCAATATAGACTGGTTTTATCCAACAAATCTACTCCCATTAGGTATTTTCATAAAATCAAATCGAGATATTTCTGTTATCCCTCCAACCGCCTCTGATGTTTTAAGTTATTATAATATCATCATTAAGGGTAAGCGACACGTTTCTTCTAGAAGAAGCTATCATCCTATTGCAGAAATACCACCCGATGAGCATCAACGAGAAAGAATGCTTGAACCGTTATATGCTTTTGAAAGTGATTATATTGGTGGTCGTAATGCCTTTGCTTATCTTATTGGTGAATTAGTTGATAATGTGTACCAACACTCAAGCTTCTCAAATGCGTATATAATGGCTCAGAAATACCAAACAAAGAGATTTATAGAGATCAGTATAATGGACAATGGGATTTCTATACCTGGGGCTTTCAAAGAAGCTGGATTTGAATTTGATGATACAAAAGCCCTCTCAGAAGCAATAAATGGACGATCTACAAAACGCGATAAAGAAAGAGGGTTTGGCTTAATATCTTCCATAAACTTACTTACAAAGGGGTTAGGTGGAGAATGTTTAATCGTGTCGAGAAAGGGGGGATTCACCGCGAAAGGAGAAGATAAGAAAACTTTTTATAATATGGGTGAATCTCATGCACTAAACGGCACATTAATTTGTATTAGAGTACCTTATATAACTAAAACGGTGAATATATATGACTACATTGAGCAGTGAAATAGTATTGCGGATTGCAGATCGCATATCTGAGAATTTAGCTTTTAGAGATAGTGTAGACAATTTATTTAGTTATATAGCTAGTCTTGAAGAAACTAATATAATAATCGATTTTTTAGGAATCAAATCAATAACCGGCTCATTTGCACATCAATACGTAATAAACAAAAAAAAGGCTATAAAACATATTACCGAGAGAAATATACCCCTTGATGTTAAAAAGATGTTTGAACTAGTAGAACGGCGAAATTCAAAACCTATAGAAATAAGCACTGAACCCATAGAGGTCTTAGATGTCGTTTCCAGTTCTTAAGTTGCAGAGTAAGAAGAGATCTTTCAACCTCCGTCCCCTCATCGAACCGCACGTACGGATTTCCCGTATGCTGCTCTCCTTTCAAACTTCAGAAAAGTTTGATCAAAACGCTTCGCAAATCCCCCTCGCGAGGGACACCATGCCACTGTTGGCTTCTGCATAAAACTTTTTAGAAAAAAAGTTTAATCAAAAACCAGTTTCTTTAGTCAAGCTTTCTTTTTGAAAGAAAGGTTGCGGGTAAACAGCACAGGAGGGATTTTAACCCTTTGGGCGATTAAGCTACGCACACCGCCACCCCGCAATGAATTCTGTGGCATCCATGATGTCCTTTTTTCCCAAAGTGTTTGCTACATACTCATTTCAATACTCTTGAAATGATGCGGGAAGTAACGGTACATCATTTCTCGTATTGCAGCCTTTTCGAACTTTTGGTTCAAGTTAGTCTCTAGTTGTTCAAAACGTTCCTCCTTTAGTTCATGGCAATTTGAGAAGGGACAGGATCCCCTGCATACATTATATTCTCGGCAACACTTGCAATTTTCGTTATCTGTTCCTTCGCTAGCAGTCCACGACATATACTCAAAAACAGCTAAATGATCCTGATGGCGCTTGATGTGTGTCAAAATCTGAGATCCAAAGGAATAGTCGCCACATGGAAGAATAACATAACCACGCGAGTCGACCGTGAGATACCTTCTATTCCCCACATTTGGACAGTTATCATTATTCTCGTCATTTTGTGCTATACTTATTGCCTCTTTTATTGATGAAAGTAGTATTGGCGTACACTCCGATATGGCATGAAGTTTATCTCGAGATGGACATTCCATCTCACATGCACGTCCCTTTTTGTCAAGTGCACCAATTGATAAGAATTGAGATGATGTTTCAAACATAATACGGTCAAGGGATTTTGCAAATCTATGTTCATCTGTTTCCGAAGTAATTGTTGGTTTGAAACCAACAGGTACCAGATTTGACATCTTTTTGGCGTTTGAAACAATAAGTTCGAAGTTCTTCCCACGGGCCTTCACATGTGCTTCTTCGTCAATATCCAATGAAATAAATATCAAAACCGGAAGGTATTTTTTTAACGTGGTAATGAACGCTCTAACATCCTCATTGAATACTGTGCCATTTGTAAAGATGGTCACAGACAAAACATCACCATTCACCAGAACCTGACGAAGAAAGCAACGCATCTTGGTAAGGTTGGTCTCAAGAAATGGCTCACCGCCTGAGAATATGAAATGGAATGTAGGCTTCCCATGTAAGTGCCTCAAACAATCAACAAACATAGTCATGTCTGAGACAGAGTAATAATGTTTCTCATCTATTGCTGCGTTATTAACACAGTATGTACAGGAGAGATTGCATATAGGTGATAGTTCAAACAATATCTGAATGTCGGTGATGTGCCGCGCCAAGGAACATGATGCTATTGTGCAGGGCTCAGAAGATAACTCATAATGAGTTATTTCGTTCAGCATACTCACAGTAATCAGACCCTCGACAAGCTCATGTGGTATTTGAACAATCCCTCTTTCCTTATCTGGCCTAACAATACCAGAATTATCGAGACGTTTGATTATTGAGAACACAAAATTAGACTCTAAACTCCATTTTTCTCTTGCCACTTTGATAAGGTAGTCTAATTCGATTTCGTTCCGTGCGTTTCCAAGACCATATGCAACAAGCATCAAGGCTTCTACCAAACGGTTGTGCGTTGTAAAGAAACGCTCCACTAATCCCTTGTTCCTGTCAAAAGCGATGAGATTGTAGTGTTCTTGGTTCTTGTCAAAATAGACCTCAAAGGTGAGGTTATGAGGCCATACCAACATACATTCGCTCCTTATGTTTTCGAGGAAACGAGCTTATTACCACCGGGCTTGGCAACACGGATCGTTTGTAGAATACTGGCACATATACTTCTGGCCGCTCATGTTCCATGTCCCGATAGATACTTTTTGTGTCTCATATCGCCCTCGTGTCCTTTCTCTTTCTTCGCCTAGCATTTTCTCACCCATATTCATTACTTCTTTTTTCGCGTACATCATACATTCACCTCCTAAAAATCACTATACTAAGCACAGGGCTTGTGTCTCATACGGTGGCCCTGTAACTCGTTCTTTTATAACAGCTTTCTCTCCCAAAATTGGTGTTATTATGTCCGCATCTTTGGGCACCCTTTTGCCCAGTTTATGTGTCTTCTTTACTTCAACTTTTCTTTTCTCCATCTTTATTATCCCCTACCGACTGTTTATATTACAGCACCGTTAGCGTGCTATCGTCATTCCAATGCTTTACTTTATTGTTCTTCCGCTCTATGTGGAGGAAACCTTCTATGTTTCTTTAAGACGGTATGACATCGAAACCACAAAATGGACATTTTTTATAAGGTGCACCAAGCTTTCCGGGTTCAACACAGAGAGCACAGATATTCCTCATATAGGATATACAGAAATTACCGATGAACGCCCCACATTTTGCACATCTACCCATACATATCACCTCTCCTTCTTTTTAAATAGCCCTTTTACCTTTTTGCCAAAATCACCCATCTTATCAAATACAACATTTGGAGCTTTTTCTATATAAACGTACTTATTAGCTCCATATATCCATGCTTTGTATGTTTTACCTTTGTATGAATATTCAATCTCTGTAATTGGAAGAAACAAAACTTTTAGTTCTTGGAAAAGACATCTGCAATCCTCTTTGGTGTTATAATTTACATCTTCTGAAATGAGCATCGCTTCAATTTGCGGCATAATTTTTTCATCTATAACCGGCAAATCCGAAAGTTTTTGATCAATATCTTCTATTAGAAACGTTTCTAGCGTGGATATCTCTTCTCTCGCGACAAAATATTTGGAAAATCTTTTATCATCCACTAAATTCCATGCTGTTGCCTCCTTTACTTCTTCTAACTTTTCTACTTCGTTATAACTCTTAATGCCTGTGTCAAAAGAAAAATCAATAATCACATCCTGCCAATGGAGATTTTCTCCCATACCTTGGCAAACACTACAAATCACATACCCCAGACCATGACATCTATCACACCTTACCAAACCACTTCCGAAACACGTCAAACAAGTTTTATATCCCTCACCAGAACAAGAATCACACGCAACATCCCCTACTCCTTTACAATCAGGACATGTATCACCCGCTTTCCCATCATGTCCAATAGCCATATCAACTAGGGAACTTTCATCATGTTTCAAATATCCAAAGCCGCCACATCTAATGCAGTTTTTCTTTCCTGTACCTTTACAAGATCTACAGACTATTTTACCATCTCCTAAACATTCTGGACATCTTACCTTTTCTTGGCCATCGCACACTGGGCACACAACTTTTCCATTGCCTTTGCATATCGAACAAGTAAGAACCTTTTCAGTATGTGGCAATCTGAGTGTTTGAGTTTTATTTTCAAAATCTGCTGGTCTATCAATGCTTATATCCCACATATCTGGAATCTTACCTTTATTATCAACAGTTCCACCACTATATGGTGCAAAGCGGTGCTCTATTTTCCTCGTTTCGTATTCAGTCTGTAATATGGACTGAAAAGCATCTTTATTTGTTTTTCTGACGATGGTAATTAAATCGCCAAAATTAGTTGTCACCAATTTCTTTGTTTTACTCCATTCGTCAAGCAATTCTCTGATTTCAGCATCGCTAAGTTCATGATATTCTTTTGATGCTATTTTTACAGACATTTCCGTATCATCCATTTTTATATTAAGCCCCAACTATGCCACCCCGCTTTGAAAAACGGGGCATCTTCGATGGTTTAATACATTAAACATAATTAATTTATACCCTCAGTGTAATTACGAAAGCGTAAGATGTCTTCAGGATCTACATAGACGAAATATTTGCCTTTTCGTTCTTTTACCGCCGCCGTTGTGTGATAAATTTCATTTACATGAGAATCTATGAATTTAACAGGCTTTTCACTTTTAGGTAAATAAATTATTTCTTTTATACCATTATTAAAATAGAGTGCCTTCTCACCGTCTATCAACCAGAGACGTAAACGATACTTAGGGATATTATTTTCATAACCATGATCTTCAATAAATCGTCCAGTATATGATCTTTTGATAGGATCATATTGCATAGATATTATATGATCGTGGTGCATCTTTTTTAAAGCCTTTTTTATGTGCTCATCCTCAAATACATCTTCAGGTATATCTCTCTTACCCGTTAGCATTCTCAATATCTTGCTAAATATATTCTCATCTGCTTTCATCTGCTTCCTTATGTCTATTTCAAGTTTTAAAAGGTTTTGTGAATCTTTAGAGATATAAGAACCAAGAATTTCTCTTGCTTTTTCAATATCTTCTTCAGAAGCTATTTTTGCGGCTTCCTCCAAATAGTTCTCTTCCCAATATTCCATATATTTCGCAAAATCATTAGAATTATCAAAATAATTTATCAGACCTACTTTCTTAACTTGATATATTGTTATTAGAGTATTACCTTCTATTATGTAGCTTGAATAATAATTTGCCGCATCACTTAGTTGATCTATGGCTGTACGCATTGCTTCAGGGGCATAGTGGTGATGATAGTAACGTCCGTGATCCCCTTTTCTACTATAAATTCCTGCGTTCTTTTTTATTAACTCATTAATTTTTCCACCATATTCATATGCCCCTATTCTTATAAATTTATATTCCCCTGCAATTTTTTTAATCTCTAACATATTCTCTTTCTCTTTTTCTGTAAGAGGAATACGAACAATCTCGTGGTGAATGGGAATTTCATATCCAAATCTACGGAATTGTTCCTGTACATCTTTGACCGTTACACCAAAACCGTAGCTAGAAGATACGTATACATTATAAGATCTCTTTGGATTTGGATTACCAAAACCACCACCCACTGTTCTTTCCGTAATTCCTATTAAGGGGTAATCTAATTCATAGAAATGTTCTCCACTAAGGGGGTCTATTCCCTGCCCATGAGTTTCAGCATAAGTCTTTAATCTTGTAAAAAATTCAATTTTATATTCTTTTTTATATTCTTCTACTCCAGCTATCTTTAAAATGTCGATTGCATCTTCACAAGTTTTAGCAAGTTTATAATCAAATGCTTCTCTCGTCTCTTTAAATATCTTTGGCTCTTCTTCTTTTACTATGGTTTTTTGGGGCACCCCTTTCCTTGTCTCTTCAAGCATTTTTGCTGAAGTTTTAGATATATTTTGCATGTACCAACCCATTTGTGCAATGGTATTTATCTGGGAAATCTCACCATAGGCTCCTTTAGTAATTGTGTCAAGAACTGTCCCTTCGGGAGTTGGAATAAAACTTTTCACTCCGGTTTCTCCTGCTCTCTGTGCATCTGAGACTATACTATCCAAGTACTTATCAAAGGCATTATTATTATAAACGATCGAATATCTGCTACTAGGATGTTGAACATTTTCTCTAGCCTCCCACAATATACACACCAAGTGCTCATACAGTTCTATATCCCCCAAACTAACGGTAGCAATATTGGCATAATAACCACCAGTGAAATCTAGTAACATTTCACTATCGATATCAGCGCTAGAATTATCTTCCTGAGCACTAGCAACATTAACAGCACCAGTAAGAGGCATTATTACAACTAAACAAGTGGCAGCAACTGGAGCTGCTTTTTTTGCAAATTTAGAAAGATGCGCTACAATGCCTATTACAATAGTCAAACAAAAATTCCATTTCATTTTTTTCTCACCTCTGTAAAGATTACTATTTTCCTAAGCACGAGTGCCGATGACCTAAACTACATTTTTACCACAGATGTATAAAAGCTTTTCGCTTTTTTTCTGTTTTTGATGCTTTCCGCCAAAAAGTTAGTTACAACGCGATATTGTACCAGGTTTTGCATCTTGTATCTTCAATGTTTTTTTCGTGAAAATCCGTCTAATCTTGTGGTTATATAAAAGAACACCATATTAAAAAGATAAGTTATACTTTATTCACACACAGAAGTAAAAGAGCAAAGTAAAGGGGGAAAAGAGAAGTGGCGAAAGTAAAGCTAAGTGGTGCGAAGATAGTAGTAGAAGAGCTGAAAGATGAAGGCGTGGAAGTAGCCTTTGGAATACCGGGCGGCGTTTTATTAGATTTATACGATGTGATCTACAAACAAGAGGCGATAAGGCACATATTGATGCGGCACGAGCAATGTGCGGCGCACGCTGCGGACGGCTATGCACGTGTATCCGGACGAACCGGCGTTTGTATCGCCACTTCAGGTCCCGGAGCTACGAACCTCGTTACCGGTCTGGCGAATGCAAACATGGATTCTGCTCCTGTAGTAGCGTTGACCGGGCAGGTGGTAACTTCTGCAATAGGTACCAATGCCTTCCAGGAGGCAAGCACATTCACGATTACCATGCCCGTAACAAAGCATAATTTCTTAGTGAAGCAGACGGAAGATTTACCTAAGGTTATACATAACGCATTCTACATCGCCAGTACCGGTCGTAAAGGCGTTGTCTTGATTGACTTACCGAAAGATGTCTTATCAGACGTAGCGGAAGTAGATTTACATCCTAAAGAGACTTTCGCGGGTTATAAGCCGAATATTAAACCGAATAAGGTGCAGACCAAGAAGACGGCAGAGGTGTTAGCAAATGCAGAGCGACCGCTTATACTGGCGGGCGGTGGTATTATAAGCTCGGATGCCTCGGAAGAATTACGCAGTTTAGCGGAATTACTTGGTGCCGGTGTGGTCACGACACTTATGGGCAAAGGAGCCATTCCAGAGAATCATCCACTCTGTCTGGGCATGGCAGGGATGCACGGGCATCTCTATGCGAACAGAGCGATAAACGAATGCGATGCGCTGCTCGCGTTGGGTACACGGTTCAGCGACCGATTGACAGCATGGCAACTGGACCAGTTCGCGCCGGATGCTACTTTGATTCATGTGGACATAGATGCAGCAGAGATAAACAAGAACATGCCGGTGGATATACCAATAGTAGGCGATGTAAGACTCGCACTTCACGATATATTGAAGTGGCTGGAGAAGAAGCAAAAATTGGGCGGTAAGAGCGTCTGGCTGCAGCGTATAAAAGAGATGCACTCGGCATGTGAAGAATGTATACATGACATAAGACGAGCAGGGTCTTCAGTATCTGATATGTTCATAAAAGAGCTTAGCGTAATCCTGGACGACGATGCGATAGTCACAACCGAAGTAGGGCAGTGTCAGATGTTTGCCGCGCATTATTACATGACAAAGAAGCCTCGCACGTTTATTACATCGGGCGGGCTGGGCACGATGGGATTTGGATTTCCCGCTGCGATAGGAGCGAAGGTTGCAGCGCCGGATAAGAAAGTAGTGGACATTGCGGGTGACGGCAGTTTCCTGATGACCTGCCAGGACCTCGCTACCTGCATTGAGAGTGATATACCGGTTGTGGTCTGCATCCTCGATAACCGGTACCTGGGCATGGTAAGGCAGTGGCAGGAGCTGTTCTTTGATAAGAAATATTCGCATACGGGTTTGGGCTTAACGCCTGACTTTGTTAAGCTGGCGGAAGCGTTTGGATGCTATGGAGAGCGAGTGGAAAAGCCGGAAGATTTGGAAGGCGCTTTGAATAACGCATTTGAGTCAGGAAAGCCCGCAGTAATTGATATGATAGTGGGCAAGGATGACAAGATATTGCCGATGATTCCGCCTGGTGGTGGTATAATAGGAATGATAGGAACGGAAAGATGCAAACACGTATAATTTCGCTATTGGTAGAAGACCATCCGGGAGTGCTAACGAGAATGTCGGGCATGTTCACGATGCGGGGGATCAATATCACGTCTCTTACGGTTTCGCCATGCGAGACGGATGGGTTATCAAGGATGACGGTGGCGATAAAAGGCACGGAGAGCGAATTAGAGAAGATAAGGAAGCAGATTAGTAATCTGATAGAAGTAGTAAAAGTAGTGGATTTGAGGGCGGAGGGAGCGATAATCCGCGATTTGTGTCTGCTAAAAGTGCATACAAAGGATTCAGATACGCGTTTGGAAGTGATGCTGCTTGCGGAATCGTATGGTGCAAATATAATGGATGCCACGCAGGATTCGGTGATAATCGAGCTTACGGAAGAGCCGGGGAAGATAGATCGGTTTGTGGATTTGATGCAGCATTTTGGTGTGAAGCAGTTGTTCCGGACTGGACTTACTGCGATAGGTCGCGATTGAATACGGCAAGAGCCGAGGTGGGAGTAAGCATGAAAGGCGATAGCTGGCTGGGATAAGTAATAAGGCGGGGGTGTTCGGTATTGATAGCTACGATGGGAAGCGCGGCGCACAGGTTCGTATCCGCAGCTTATTCGCATTCAAAATCTACATCCGGGGATAATAGCTTAATTACTTGCTCAGAATTCATAGATGCAAACAAGAAAATAAATCACAAGACACAGATTAACGCCCGTGGGCTCTGCCCACGTCCCCGGAGGCCCTGAAAGGGCTTAATTGACACAGATCAACAATGTCAAACTCAAATAAGTACGTGTAAATCAGTGTAAATCCGTGTCTTTAGTAGAAGGTAGTTATACTTTCTATACAACAAGAAAGCATAATATCCAATTAAAATTGATTATTGACACAGATTAACACGGATTAACGTAGAAGAAATTAAATCTGTGTAAATCCCTGTAAATCTGCGTCTTAAATAGGTAGAAGTTATACTATATGTACAATGAAAAAAGGATATAACCCCCAAGAATTCGAAATGCGTGACACTTTGATGCCACAGGAATCCAACACCCAAGAGCAGGTATTTATCATCGGGCACAAAAACCCTGATTGCGACTCTGTATGCTCTGCGATTGGATACGCATACTTCAAAAATATGATTGATACGAGATACCTGTATGTCCCCGCAAGAGTGGGTGAATTGAATAGCGAAACTTTGTATGTCCTTGAAAAATTCGATTTCGAGTCACCGATAGACATAGAAAGTCTCGTACCCACAGCCAGTGATATGGACTTGAAGAAACCTATTGTTGCCGCACCCCACGATTCACTTAAGAATGTCGCTTCTTTGATGAAAGATAAGACTATCCGCATTGTCCCTGTCGTAGACACTCGCAGAAAGCTATTGGGGATTATTGGTCTGAAGGACATAGCTGAGCACTACATAGATACAATGGGCTTTGGTGACTTATCCACGACTCCGATTGACCTGAATATACTGGTAGATACATTAGACGCAAAAGTGATTACCAATCCAGGGAACATCGGGAAACTAACGGGCATGATTTTTATTGCTGCAATGCAGAAATCCTCGATTTTACACAGAATCCGTGCGGGTGATGTAGTTATTCTTGGCGATAGGACGGACGTCCAGATAGAATTGATTAATTTGGGCTGTTCTGCACTTATAATCACCGGCAATTCCGCAATTAGCCAGGAAGTCATCAGATTAGCAGCCGAAAAAGGGACGCTTATCGTTTCTTCGCCCCACCACACGTTTGATACCGCCAAGTTGCTTGCTTTGTCTACACCGCTTCGTTCGATAATGTCAAAAAACGTCCCAGTAGCAGGACTTTATACACGGATTTCCGAGATAATGCGTAAAGTCGCAGAATCTAAGTATCGCTGTGTGCTATTGGTGGATGGCGACAATCGCTTGATAGGTATAATCACAAGGACGGATTTACTGCATCCAATAAGGAAAAAGGTCATTTTGGTTGACCATAATGAAATTTCGCAGGCGGTTGACGGAGTTCAGGAAGCCGAGATACTGGAGATTATTGACCATCACCGAGTTGGCGATATATCAACATTGATGCCCATCCACGTTCATAACGAGCCCATCGGCAGTACATGCACCATCGTTGCGGGATTTATGTTTCTGCATCAAGTAGATATTCCACCTGAAATTGCGGGTTTGCTGCTCTCCGGTATCCTGTCTGATACATTAATTTTGTCATTATCTACAACCACCGATCGAGATAAAGAAATAGCACATAAATTAGCTAAAATTCTTAATGCGGAGATCGAAGATTACGGCAAAGAGCTGTTAACCGCAAGTATAAACATTAAGGGCAAATCCGCCAGAGAAATACTGCTTCACGATTTTAAGGAATATCTGTTGGCTGCGAAAAAAGTAGGTGTGGGTCAAATGATGGTTTTTGATGAAGATGAGATAGCCGCAAAAGAGAATGATATTAAATCGGAGATGGAGCGTTTACGTAAGGATAAGCAGTATGATTTGGTCGTTTTTCTCATTACCAATCCTTTAAAGAAGGGCGAAAAGATTTTGGTCAAAGGAGATAAGCGGATAATAGAAAAGGCTTTTGCAGTCACGGTAGAGGATGATAAATGTGTCGTTCCAGAGACTTTATCGCGAAAGAAGGATTTTATCCCGGCGATTGGATACTTTTGCGGCTCGTGAGAACGGGGATTTTCGTATCTCAGCGCTCTCTGTGTTCTCGGCGGTAAACAAATATAACATTTCTATTTATGATTCAGCACTTTACAATCACAGTCGCCTCAGTCCGTCCTCGCCCGCATACCGCTCTATCAAAGGTCGTATCTCGTCGCTGTACCACCCTTTTCTTATAAACCGTGGGTATATCGGCAGCCGTTCCCACAATACAAAAGGAGCTACTATCTTACGCAGTTCTGCCTCGCGTGGCCACGGGGATTCTGGATTTATATAGTCAATAGTCTTCTCCGAAATCCCGCCTAAGTCAGAAGCACCAAGTTCTATCAATTCACGTGGTGCCGTCAAATTAGGCGGTACCTGAATCACGATTTCTGCTGGCAATATCTGTCTCGCGATACGTAAAACTGCTTTGAACTCATCAAAACTCGGCGATTCTTGCTTTTCCATCGCCGTGAACGGTTTGGGCACGAAGGGTTGGATAATAACTTCCTGTATATGACCATATTTCGCGTGTAACGATTTAATAGCCTCCAGAGAGTGGATACGATCCTCGGGTGTCTCACCTATGCCGATCAACAAGCCGGTAGTAAACGGAATCTTAAGCTGTCCCGCTTCTGCGATCATCTTTAATCTTTCCTCTGGTGCTTTGCCGGGCGAGTTCTTATGCGCCTCGAGTTCTGCCGTTGTTTCGAGCATCAGACCCATAGAGGCGTTCACGTCGCGTAACTGCTTCATATCTTCCGTGCTCAACACGCCAAGATTACAATGCGGCAGCAATCCATGTCCTATCGCCAGCTTGCATAACTCTTTTGTGTATTCGACAAGTGTAGAGCAGCCGGTAACCTTATGAAGCCATTTCGCGAATTCGGGGTTGACGAGTTCGGGCTTCTCACCCGCGGTAAAAAGAGCTTCTGTTGCCTCTAATTTTGTATTCAAGAGCGCTAAAAACTGGTTTACACGTACGATATAAGCGTCTTCGGGACTGCGAGCTCGGTACACACAATAGTCGCAGGCATTTCGGCATACGTTTGTTATGGGTATGAATATGTTTTTGGAGAAGGTGACGTATTTGTTTTTCATTTTCTTTAATCCCAAGATGATACACTCTAATTTCAGTTAGTTTCTTTTACATAAAATTGTTCTCGTCGCCTGCATTATTTGATGACTTTTGCTACGTTGCCAGGGCTATATAACACTCAGGCATAGATAAAACTTGCAGTATTTTTATAACTAATCTCCTGGAAAATCGGTGTAATCTTGTGGTCTCCGTCACGTATGAGTTACGTCGGCTTCCGACGCCATTGCCGCAACCGATATGCTATTATCAAGACGGCTAAGACAACGATTATCAACGTGGACAACCAATCTACCAGTCCATATAAGTTGCTTGCACCGATGCAGATAACCAATAAGCCAATAAGCAGTGAAGGTATAGTATCTTCTGAGCTGCGATACTCGGGCATAGCGTGACGAACAAGTACGTCTAATACAAGACTGCTCCAGAGACTAATACGAAATAATTCAGCAACTGCCGCCCGTTCAGGTAGCCCCGTGCTGCAAGCAATAATAAAATACCTGCCGAAATCGCCATCACAATGAGTAGAATCACATCAATCTTGTCGCGGCGGAACTTCATATTTGTACCTTCACCGCCCCTTTCTCATCCTTCACTCGTCTTTCTTTTGACACCATAATAGGACATTCTGATGATTATACAAAAGTTTGTGTGTATTTGTATAGCGATTTTTTAAAACCACGAGATTCCACAAGATTAACACAAGGAATAGGGATTACTGCGGGATAATGTGGCCCAGGGTATACTAAAGTCGGGTTACTGTCCTTCTATTCTCGTGGAAATCTGTGTGATCTTGTGGTTAGCTAAACAATTACGTTTATGTTATTAAACATGTGAAGACACCTCGAAACTCGAACACCATTCCGGCCTATCCGGCGGTTCCGACCGCAACATCTCACGCCAGTTCTCATCCGTAAGCCGATCTGCCATCGGCTGTTTAAATTCGTAATAACTCATCACAGGACCCGCACCAATCAATACCCTACCGTCCGGAACTTCATATGCGACAACCACCAAATCTACATAGCCAACTCCCTCTTCTAACACCTGCCCTGTATTACCATCGGTATGCACATCCGCAACTATCGTCGTCTTCTTTGCTTTCTCATCTACATCGCTAATCACCGCATTCAACTCCTTACCGAAATTCTTGATGAACTCGTAATCATCCGCCGTCAATTCATCGTTCGCCAGTTCCTTCTCCGACAATTCCACTAACCGTTCTAAAATCGTTTCTAAATTGTCTAATCTATATTTCGCAGAACTATCGAGGACGTTCATATCATCCAATCCCAAAGCAGTCATCCTCGTTAACGCCAGCAGCCGATTGTAAAACTCGGGCACGGGTTCGACATACCCGACAACAGGTTTCTCCTCTGGTGGCATCGAAATACCTGTTTCCTTCATCGTGTAGCTCTGCTTAGCATAAAGTATGGTATCATGCCTTAATTCCGCCCACGAAGCCAGTGCGGTACTTAATTCTTTCTCATGCCACGCTTCGGTCTGCATAAACGTAGGGTAACCCGCACCGTAGTCTTTCAATAACGGCTTTAACGCAAACAACCAGCTCCAGTACAGATTCTTGTTCCATTCGGTTTCGTTAAACGACCCGAATTCAGCTTCTAATTTATTATATTGTGTACTATAATTCGCGTAATTCGAATCGTCCCGCTCGTCCAATAACTCGCGGGCTCTGCCGGAACCCAAAAGTGCCATAACATCCAACCCGCGTGGGAATCCACGTATCGGACATCCTGCACCGGAAATAACAAACGTAAATGGTCGCGGCTCTCGGTCACCCAAATACACGCCTGTGTATTGTCCCACCAAATTGGAAAACATATACGAGTCCGGAATGAACCGCTGCCCCATTAACCTAAATCCCTTTGTGTTTGCCAGGCATTGGTCCGCCTGTTCGGCCGTAAACGGAGGCGGTATAACACAATCTCCTGTTCCACCATATATCTTTGGTGTTCTGTACTCAGCCAATTTCGCCTTCAATTTCTCTATGCGCTCTTCTGTTAAATCACCCGGCACGAACTCACCATTAAATACCGAATCCATCGCTTCTATGTATTCATAAGGGCCTAAATCGTCAGAGAGTCCGACATAGAAAGCAGTTACAGAGTAGATTCTATCCCATTTCTCCCGTAATTCGGGACTCTCGGCAAATCCCGATGTTATGATACATGCACCCATCGTTTGTATCGTGGCATCATCCGCGGAAACTAAACAATCAGGACAGCCGCCTTTTAACAAAAAACTCACCCGTCCGTACCACATGAATGCTTTAAAATAATTCTTCAGCTTCTCGCTACGTGTATAATGCCCTCGCGGGACGTATTGCGAGTAGTCTTCTTTATAATTGAATATAGGCGATTTCGAGAACCCTGCATGTTTTTCTATTAGTTCCAATTCCTTTTCTACGTCTGATTTAACAAAATCTGGCACTTCAAAGGTATATCTTTCCAAATCTTCTTTTGTGAAATAAGCGTCTGTGCATTCCCATTCATATTGGCTCTGGCAGACCTGATCCGCCTTCGGCTGTAACAAACTCAGCCCAACTGCGAAATAGGCAACGTTTCTTCGTGAGGCTTCTTTTATGTCGCCATTATAGCTGTTGTAATCCGCTATGGACTCGTTCAGCAGCTCCTTACTGATTTGCCATATCAGGTCGTAAAATTCGCGTTCCTCTATTTGCCTGAGTGTTTCATCAAACTGGATATGATAAAGATGCAGTAACGAATCCGAAGTGATAAAGACGGGTATCTCGCGCTCCTTCAGCGTGTTGTAAGGCTCTGTAATATCCTCCTCCTGTGGGTTAAAATGGTTGCTGATGACCACAAAACCGTTCTTTTCCAGAAGGTGATGTGCGTCTTTGCTCAAACTGATTTTCGTAGAGAATGCGTCGAAATTGTGTATGCCCGTCGTTTGTAGGGGTAGTTTATACTGTGGAACCCGTAAAGTTGCATTTATAGGCTCTAAGGAATAGTATTTTGTGAAACTTAACTTTCCTGCTTGAACGCCTGAGAGGTCAATTGGTTCTGTTTTCAGTGTGGGTGTTTCTTCTTCTGGCGCTGGCTGTTGAACGCATCCGCAAGCAAAGATTAATCCGACAATTGCCAGCAGCGCGACCAGCGTTGAAACTTTTGACTTCATTAAGATTGATTATACCTTGGTAGTTTAAAAAGCTTTAGTCTATTTCATGTAGGTATTGCCCGCTTGTCGCTCCTGGTGGTACTGGCTTTATTCTAACGGAGTTGCTTAGGCACGGTCAATAATGCGATTCATAAATGTGGATACTTCAAGACGCCCGCTTCTGATAAGTCATACGTAGGGTAAATCGCCTGAGATTGTTTGTCGTTACGCTGAATATGAACATATCGTGGAGATAGCGACGGCGATAAGTAAGATGGGTGTTGATATGCACAATATTATTCCGTACATCCCGCAGTACAAGTTCGCGAATAATCAGACCACCGACACCACCGGAGAAGATTCAGATAAATGCTGTCAGTATGCTCAAGCACACTGCCAGAATTGCCGTGCTGATACCATTGGTCGGTAGGGAAAAGATATTCAAGACCGCTTATAATTGAAGTATATGAAAAAAATATTTGGAATTATCGGCGACCCGATAGAGCATAGCCTTTCGCCGGTCATGCACAACGCGGCATTCGAGAAAATAGGGCTGGATGCTGTTTACCTTGCATTTCGTGTTCCGGTAGCAAAAGTAGGGGATGCGATAAACGGTGCGAAAAGTCTTGGTATCGCGGGTCTTAACGTTACTATACCGCTAAAAGAAGAAGCTCTCTCTTTCGTGGATGTAGAAGAAGTGGCGAAGAAAATCGGTGCAATAAACACCATTGATTTCCGCAGTGGCACGCAGGTTGGCTATAATACAGATGGCTTAGGCTCGCTTAGGGTATTGGAAGAGACAGTCGGGAAATTAAAGGGCAAAAAGGTATTAATTCTTGGCGCGGGTGGTGCGGCAAAAGCTATTTCCTTTTATCTCGATGCGGAAGGTGCGGAAGTGACATTAGCAAACCGAACGAAAGAACGAGCTACTCAGTTGGTTTCTAATCTTCGCAATGCGAATTCTATTAGCTTGGGTGCTGAGCTTAAAGACTGCATCGCGGACTCGGATATACTGATAAATACTACTTCCGTGGGTATGTATCCAAATGTAGATGCTGCTCTTGTAACTGCAGACTTGATGCTCCCCGAACTCGTGGTATTTGATATTGTGTATAATCCGATGGAAACGAAGTTACTGCGAGAGGCGAAAAAGGCGGGCGTTAAAAGGATAATAGATGGTGTGATGATGCTGGTATATCAGGGCACCGCTTCGTTTAGGATATGGACGAACAGAGAGCCACCGATAAAGGTAATGGAGAAGGCGGTTAGAGCGGCTTTGAGTCGTGAATGGTAAAAATTGATTCTTAATCTCTTCCCTGCGTTCTACGCAAACTCGGCGGTTAATCTGACAGGTTAGTTTTCAGCCGACAAAAGACAAAGAGCAGCAACCAGTGCATCCAATTGAATTCGCTCGTTTGCACCTTCTGTAATCCGGAAATCCGTCTCGCCTATACGATCCATCAGTTCCACCTTCTGCCTTGCGGAAATATCCATGTTTATCACACGCCGGTGCATCTGCGCTAATATCTCGTCACCTGAGATTCCGTTATCCAGCAACGCTTCCAGCTTATCCAGTGCCTCAAAAAAGTTACCGCCCAACGCCTCTTTTATCAAATCCTCTATCTCCTCTGGTCTTGCCGTTGCCGTTATCTCGTATATCATCTCGGGTTTTATTTCGGTGTCGAGAACCGCAACACTTTGCAATGCGTTTATCGCCCTTCGCATATCGCCCATCGAGACATAGTTCAATGCCTTGACAGTATCTTTTGACAACTTCAACCCTTCCTTTTCTGCAATATACAAAATTCGAGCTTTTAACGCATCATAAGAAAGCGATTTGAACCTGTACACTGAGCATCTGGATTGTATGGGGTCTATTATTTTAGAGGAGTAATTACAACTGAGAATAAACCTACACGTTCCCGAATACCGCTCCATCGTTCTTCGTAACGCGGACTGCGCTGCATCAGTCAAAGCATCCGCTTCATCCAGGAAGATGATCTTGAAATCTGAGCCACCAATAGGCATGGTTCGTGCAAAGTTCTTTATCTTGTTGCGAACCACTTCTATTCCCCTCTCATCCGACGCATTCAACTCGGTAAAGTTCTCCGACCAGGTATCCTCAAAGAGCTCCCGCGCCATAGCAACCGCAGCGGCTGTTTTTCCCACGCCCGCAGGTCCGGAGAAGATGAGATGCGGTAAATTCTTCCTGCGGACATAAGACTTGATATTGCTTATTATGTGATCCTGCCCTGCCACCTCGTCCAGCTTCCTTGGTCTGTACTTCTCAGTCCATATCTCTTCTCGCGGCATTACTTCTCTTTTCCGTA
The DNA here is from genome assembly GCA_013180585.1 of Candidatus Methanophagaceae archaeon GoMg2. Lineage (GTDB taxonomy): Archaea > Halobacteriota > Syntropharchaeia > Alkanophagales > Methanospirareceae > QENJ01. The sequence continues at coordinate 5,409 of QBUM01000245.1, read as the reverse complement.
ATATAAAAACACTTTCCTTCTAAAGAATGAGTATATCCTTTTGTAAAGTTTCTAAGAAACATTTTGTGCTAAAGTTTTTCTTCTAATATGACTTAAACGTATTCATGGATATTGATTTAGCGTTGTCATTGGTGACTGTATTCATTATGCTATTTGTGGTAATGGACCCTCCAGGTAATATACCCATATTTATGGCGTTAACGGGAGATATGACCAAAAAAGAGCGTGAAAAGGAGCTTAATTACGCTGTTGTTGTTGCTACTGTCCTGCTTCTCATTTTCGCTTTCCTTGGCAAGATTATACTATATGTACTGGGTATAACTACGGATAGTTTTATGGTAGCAGGCGGCATCCTACTTTTGCTCATCTCCTTTGACCTTTTGCGTGGTGAGCACAAATACGGAGTGCGTGGAGAATCTGGAGTGGGCGCAGTTCCCTTAGGGACGCCTTTGCTTGCAGGTCCCGGCGCTATAACGACCGTCATGGTGATAATACAATCTCGTGGTGTTGGCTTTGTTCTTTTTGCTATTTTCTCTGCCATCATTGCAACAAAGCTCGTATTAGGGCAATCCGAGCGGATATTAAGTATAATCGGTAAAGTGGGGTCTGAAGTGTTAAGCCGTGTAATAGGTATAATTGTGGCGGCAATTGCAATACAGTTCATAGGAGATGGCATAATCGGGATGATTTAGCTCTGTGCATACCGATTACTTCTGTTGAACTTTAGGGCTTTTATGGTGTTTCCACTCTTTTTATAACGGCGAACTTAAACATACCGTCAAACACTAACAAGAAAGCATAATATCCAACTAAATTAAATTATTGACACAGATTAACGCAGATTAACGCAGAAGAAATTAAATCTGTTTAAATCTGAGTCTTAAATAGGTAGAAGTTATATATTATATACAAAAATAAAGAGAAAGAGGACCGTAATAAAACAAAAAAAGCCCTCTTAGTTGTTTTTTGGATGTTTACGCTCTTTTTCGTCTCAGCACGAAATATGCGACTGCTAATAGACCTGCAATAGCGAAAACTACTTCAAAGCCGGGCGTTGCCGTCGGTGTAGATGTTGGCTCTTCTGTTGCTGCTGGTGTTGCCTCAGGTTCTTCTGTTACTGTTACTGTTGCTGTTGGACTTGGTGCCGGTGTTGCCGTTGGTGCTACGGTGGGTTTTGGTGTAGGTGTCGCCTTTACAATCGGACCCTCCAGCGCAATAGGGTTTCCCAGCACGACTTCACCATTATCGGCAATAGACCACTCACAGTAACTTCCCTTTACATCACCGTCCTTATCGAAACTGATGTCGCCCGAAGCGCCCAGATAATTTACCGAATAATGCCCCTCTCGAATAATTCTTAAAGCCTCGCCGATGTTCGTGGTTTTTATATCAGCAGGCAGATTCGCAACATCGCGTAAACTGTCGCGGATAACAGTACCGGAAGAGACATCGCCCGCTTTCTCCATTGCAAGCGCGACCAGAGCCACTGCATCATAGGCGTTGGCACAGTAACCGATAGGCTCCTGGCCGTATAAGTCTGTATAGTTCCGCTTGAAATCATCGTATGCGGGACCTACAACTCGCGGGTCGGGCGCTGTACCCTTCAATCCCGATATGATATAGTTACCCGCATCGTCCTTGCCCACCATATCAGCTAAATCATCACTCATGAGCCCTTCCGTAAGCAGCCAGTCTATATTATCCATATAGCCCTTTTTGTATGCCGCCTTTAGCATGCCACTACCAGTCTCTGGATATGCGCACAGCATAACGAAATCAGGGTTCTTAGCTGCTACTTTCTCTACTTCCGAGTTGAATGTGGTTGTATCAGGATCGTATCTCTCGGATTTTAGTACCTTTCCACCGAGAAGTTCGAATTTCTTCGTGAATGCTTCCTCGAAACCTATCCCGTAGGTGTTCCATATTACCAGCGTGCTTGCCGTCTTATACCCTTGCTGGATGGCGAGCCGTGCCATTGCTGTTCCTTGCAATGCGTCTGATGGACACGTTCGGAAGAAAAGGTCGTTGTCGGGATAGTCAGTAAATTTCGCTGCAGTAACCGAAGGTGAAATCTGAAGAACACCGTTACTCGTGGTATAATCAATGATCGCCATGCAGGGTCCGCTGCCCGCAGTGCCAATTATTACTGGTACCTTGAGTCCTACAAGCTCATGTGCCTTTGCAATGGCTACATGGTCCGATGACTTTGTATCCTTGATAAGTAGCGTAAGTCTTTTGCCAAGCACACCTCCGTTTTCGTTTACCTCTTTTACCGCCATTTTCATCGCATTGGTCTCTGGTTCGCCGTAAGTGCCCAGGTCACCGGTATATGCGTACAGAACGCCTATGGTTGCTTCATCATCCGCTGCGCCCACTGTGCCGCCTGCTTGAAAAACTGCCAGAACTAAAGTCGCAATAACTAAACTCTCTACTATTCCTTTTGCTTTCATATTTTATCCTCAAAGATTTAAAAGTGGCTTATAAACTTAAAAAGATTGTGGTCTCTTTGATAACGTTGGACACAATTTAGGTATCTCAATTATCTGTGGTTATTTGGATGATTACCTTGCCTGATATGGGACATTTAGGCATTTTTGTCCCAAAAGCCGAGAAGGGGATACTTTTTTGAGCTATTTGTGAACCATGAACTGCAACCTCTTAGCGGACACTACACTAAACCGCCCCGTATTTGTATATCAAGGGCAAAAAAACCACGAGATTTCACAAGATTAACACAAGAAAAGGAGGGTTAGTAAGGGTATAAGGGACTATCCGATATAATCGCCAACAGAGTGCACAAAACTGATTACAGTGACTATTCTCTCGTGGAAATCTGTGTAATCTTGTGGTTTAACTAAACAAATACACATCTCCACGGACATACGAATTAAAAAGGTTCTTTAATCCCGCGTTTTCCTTCTTTCTTCCACCCGCGTTGCCGTATCTAATGCGATCCCCAACGCTTTGAATATCGCCTCTATCTTGTGATGTTCGTTCTTGCCCTTTGCATAGACGTGGATAGTGAAGTTTGCATGTGTGGCGAAAGAGTTTATGAAATGTTGTATGTTCTCAGTGCTGACATCCTCCACTCGTTCCTTACCGAAGTCCACCTCGAACACCGTATAACTTCTGCCTTCGCCCCCTATACTGCCTATGTCCACCGCGCATCTTGCTATGGACTCGTCCATGGGTACAACGGCAAAACCATACCTCACTGTCTTCTCTCTCTCGCCGGTCCCCCCCATTGCTTTTTTAAATGCCTCGCCCAACGCGATGCCAACATCTTCTACTATGTGGTGGCTCAAGTCGCCTTCCGCCTTCACAACAAGATCAAAAAAGCCATGCTTTGCGAATGTCGCGAGCATGTGGTCAAAGAATTTTATCGTGGTGTTTATGTCTTGCTTGCCAACGCCGTTAATGCCCAGCTCCACCTTGATGTTCGTCTCTTCCGTCACCCGCTTTATGTTTGCTGTCTTCATATTCAGCTCTTCTCTTAACTATGTTAATAACGCTATATTTAAAAGAGCTTTGTATCTGTTCAAAAATCGGTGGGATTTGTTCTTCTATTTACCTTCTGCAATTACAAACAATCTACTGCCTCTTACCCGCCAGAAACAATCCGGATAATAGTTATTTCACCTTCTGCTACTTCTTCATCCTCGGGCACCGGTCTTCCGTTGCGAAGCACCAACACTTCCACAGGATTCACACCCAGCTTTGCCAGTACACACTCGTATGTATCATCCTCCGCGGCTTCTATAATCCGCTCTTCTGTTTTATCCGCAACGATTTTCACTTTGACGTCCATCTTTTCAAAAACACTATTTTCAGCTTTACCCAAGAACTAAACTATTCAAGGTGATGACGAGTTCTCTATTAAAGAAAGCGACTTTATCCACTCTCCCTTAGCTTCTCGTGTCGTACCGACAACCAATCTTGTTCCATCTCCTGTCTTCTCCACCACACCGCGAGCTTCTATCGTCTCGCCCTCTAACGCCTGCCCGGTATAAGTATGCGTAAAACAAAGAACTTCATTTATTTCTGGGTGCTCTATCTTGTATATCGCTGGACTATCAAAGGCGAAAGAGGCGTCTTTTACTTCCGCGGTTATCTTAGCATAGCCCTTTCTTTCCCCCTGCACATAAATCCTACTGTCTAATAGCTTTATTTCCGCCAAGTCCCGTACATATAAAATATCGAAGTATGTGTTCCCGATTACACCCCTATTCCTCTTCCGCTTCTCATGCCTGACAAACTGCTCGTAACTCAACTCAGGATTCCTTTTTTCGTAAATCTGCCGCCACGTCCCTTCTTTCAAGTCTTGAATAACGCCCGTTTCTTTCGCTTCTTCTATAACCGCTCTCACGGTATTGAAGTTCTTCCGACCATAGACGACAAAATCGTAATCCGACCCTTCACCATTGAGACTGCACAAGAAAGAGCCTGTGATACCTATTCTGTCTGGAGGTACGTGCCCACGCATCAAGTCATAGATAATCCTAATTTTAGCTTCCCGCTCGGCAATTCCCGGCAGCCGCTCTTCGGGTCGTAGAAATTCCGCTATATCCGCCTTTGGAACAATGTGCACCTCTTTTACATACTCGGGACGATGCCGCATCAGGAACTTATACCCCTCATAAAAATCCAGTTTCCTGTATCTACCACGTTCCGATACCCGCTCACCTCTCTCGTCCGGGACGTACCGCAGAAGACATTTTACTGACTCCTCACCCGGAAATTCATAACTGACCACAGAAAAAATCCAATCTTGCTTTGTTACTACAAAATCCCTTATCCTTGCTTTCATCAGGCGGTACCTCTAAAAACATATCATAAATTTATATCTATAAGGTGTCTAATCTATTACGAACAAGATGAAGCTACTATTGAGGCGATTCTCGTCAGATTTGCATGATACACCATATACGGCTGAAGTAATCCTCGAAACCGGTACGAAGATAAACATAGACCGGGCGAATGTGGACGCAGTGCGTAGCGAACTCATCATTGACGTTCCAAATGATAAAGTAGAACAGGTATCAGCGCTTTTTAAGCAGAAAGGAGTTGAAGTGCGGCGATTGGTGAAACTAATCGCATGGGATGAAGAAAGATGTATCCACTGCGGTGCCTGTATCTCTGTTTGCCCCACGGGTGTATTTACGTTTGATCAAGCCTGGACTATACATCTGGACGAAGAGAAGTGTATTCGGTGTGACGTATGTGTAAAAGCATGCCCTCTCAACGCTTTGGCGTCTGTGGATTGAATGGATTAGCAGAATTCAAAATATAGCCTTAGAAATATCCTTTCCAACTCCTGACAGTTTCTCAAGCCCTTTCCTTTCACAATTTTCGTCATATAAATTCTACCTGTTTTTGTGCAGACCCCCTAATTACTCCTCCTCTTTGAAT
>QBUM01000183.1 GCA_013180585.1 Candidatus Methanophagaceae archaeon GoMg2 | reverse complement strand
TTTGTGAGTAGATAATCGCCCATTTTGTAAATAAAGGTTGCAGCAATAGCAACATCCTGGTATTCTATTATAGACCCAGTTGCAATTAGAACTGCATTTAATTTACCTATTATCTCTGCTATATCTCTATTTAAAGGGACGATTTCGAACTTTGTGAATAACCCCTTCGCCTTTTTAGTTGCCTTCTCATAATCTTCTCTTAAATAGGTTCCTGTAAAAATCTCAGAAAGAACAATAACACTGATAAAGATTTCATGCCTTTCCAGCAGATGTTCTATGAATTCTATTATCTCCTCGTTACTCCTCTCTATCTCCACGATGATGCTCGTATCCAAAGAAATCTTCATGGAATTATGCCCAATCGTTTAAATCTCTCTCTTGAATCGGTTCTCAATTTTTCCTGTGTAAAATCGAAGTCCCGGGGTAAGAAGTCATAAAAGTCCCTTAGAGAAGTTTCAACCTTTCTTATTACACCTTTTTCGCCTTCTATGCAGATATCCATTTTTTCACCTTCTTTCAAATCCACGGGCTCCAAAGGCTTAAACACACCCTTTTCAAAAACAACTTCAATTGTTTTTATCACTTTGCAGTACCTCTTCCGCAATAATATCATTGATTCTTGAATTATAAAAACTTAAAAAATAATTGTCCTTAGAAGGAAAGACTAAAAAATGGAAGAAGGTTATGCTTTATGTACATCAAGATATGCTCAACAAAGAGAGGAGTAGCAAATCCTAACTTCTATGTCCTGAACAATTTCAAACACCAAAAATGTTTGCTTTGTGCTTACTTGAAACCGCAAGAAATTGAGCCATTGCCGATAGCCACTGCTTACATCTTCAAACACGTCGGCAGGGCGTTTCAAAACTGCATCATCATTGCAACTACCGAGCCAATCATTATCAACGCCATTAGTATGCCCATCGCCGCTCTTTGCCATCTCGCAGTGTCTTTATCCTTCCCCCTCTTCTTCGTTACCATCTTTCCCTCACCACCTTAATCTTTATTTCTATTACCTTTTATTCTTTATGGGGTTTTCAGCGCTTAACCGTTTTTTGTATGGCTTTTTTCACTTCTCTTATACCATTACAAAAGAGGCATTTGTTTAGCTAACCGCCGATTACACAGATTTTCACAAGAAGATAATACCCGGGATCCGGCTTAAGTGCACTATTGCTTTTTTAATCCCGTGTTAACCCAAAAATCTTGTGCTAATCTCGTGAAATCTCGTGGTTTTGCCCTTGCTATACAATTACAGAAAAGTTTTATTCGAAGTCCGCCAACGCCGAACAAGCCCGGCAACGCACACACCCTGCCTTGTTCTTCCGCCAGCTCATTCCGTTACCATGCAATATCGCCGCTACTTCCTCATATATATGTCGCATCCTATCAGGACTTGGCGGCCTTTCCTTTTCGAGCATTGAACCCGGTATAGGACGCAGCGGCACGATGAACGGATAAACGCCAAGTTCTACCAATAACTTACTACCCTTGAGGATAGATTCGTCACTCTCACCAATTCCTGCAATCACATAACTGCTGACCTGCGTATCACCGAAAATGTCCACACTTCGCTTCCATGCTTTTATGTACTGCTCAAACGGTATATCAACCTTGCACGGTGCTATCTCTTTCAATACCTCTCGGTCAAAGCTTTCCACATGGATTCCCACTGTATCCACCGCATCATAAAGGCGGTCTATCATGCTGAGTTCCTTAGGCGGCTCGAATTGTACATGTACCGGCAAGCCCGTTGCTTCTTTTATCGCTCTCCCAACCTCCGCAAGATGATTTATACCCTTGTCCGGTGTAGACGTTGTGCCTGTGGTAAGCGTCACGTGCGTTACATGGTCAAGCTTCTTCGCAGCTGCTGCCACTTCAGCAAGCTGCTCCGGTTTCTTCTTCGCAATTGTCGCACCACTTCTCAGTGAGAGTTCGATTGTACAGAACTTACACCGCTCCGGCGTGTTCCAGTAGGTGCAGGTTTGTATCGTGGTTGTAGCAAGACAATCCGCTCCGTGAAGAAGTGCGATTTTAGAATAGGGTATGCCTTCCTTGGTCTTCAAGTCCTGAAATTTCGCTTGCGGGAATCGCACTTCCGTGATTCGCTCACCATTTCTATTAATTACGTATTTTCCATCTTCGGCATCAACGCTATACGGAGATTGAGAAACAAACCAGCTCTGTGTCGGAACGTTCGCCACTGTGCCACCAAAGAGGAACATCCCTCCAGCAGCGGGTCCCGCACCCGCTTTCCTGCCTTTATCCAAACCTGGGACTCTTGCGCCCAGACATAACAATTCAACTTTCAAATCCTTAGTTTCCATTCCCACCGCTTCCTTCTCCATATCAGTTTGCTTATTTCATCACTTGTCACGATCCCGATGACCCTTCTATCTCGGTCTATAACGGGCAATGCCGATATGTTATACTTATCCAATTTCCTTATCACCAGCTCCAGAGGCTCATCTAAATCCGCAGTCATCACGTTTCTTGTCATTATTTCCGACACCCCCTCATGGCGCTTCGCCACTGCTGTGGATATATCCCAGGCTGTGACTATACCCACGAGTTTCTCTGCTTCCGATACAACAGGGATATGTGTACACTGTGTCTCCATTATCAATTTCGCAGCATCTGCTATACTCGCACTTTCGCTTATCGGCTTCACTTTTCTTGTCATTATGTCCGTTACAAGCGGCAGTTCCTTCGTCTGTTTCATCGGCTTGAGCACCGTATCGGTTGACAATCGCTCTGCCGGTAGCGACAGTAAAAATTCCCCCCGTTCTACTCTACTCTTCAACTCCTCTGCTACTTTACCCGCCATGAAAAAACTGGAAAGAGGCGAAGTGGGCATTTCGTTACCTTCTATGTCTATCATTCCTGATTTTAACTCCTCGTATGTTACTTTTCGCAGTACCGGGCGGTCTCGCCGGCAAACACCATAATCTATCACTTCCGTAACGATTTCAGCATCAGTTATCGCCGTCTTCTTCGCTATTCCCTCGTTCAGCACAGGTATCGGTATTCCAATACCAACATACAGCGTCACGCCATATCCGTAGAAGGTGGCACCCTTGATGAATTCAGCACTCATATCCTTCATGTTACCGGTGACCATCAAAGTTCCAAAGCCATTACCCGGGTCGTGCTGCGTCCCCATTCCTACTACATACCCTTGCGAACCGCAAAGGAAAATCCTTGTGCCCGGTCCTATGGTCTCGAAATCCGGGTCGTTTACAAGAGGCGAAAGTGCGCCCGCTCCAGAATAATTCGCATTTCGGTAATTTGGAAGTAACGTGCCCATGTAAGTATATAATGTCCTTTCTGATGAGTTTGCCGCAGCCGCATACCTCTGGTACGAATTCCGCGGATTTAGCATGATCGCCTGATTCAAATCATTGAGTGTGATGGTTGTTTCTATCTCTTTACGCGGGTAACAATCCGTGGTATAGCCGGTTGCCCTCATTTCTATCTGCTTACCCGCCGCTAAGTCCTCTATTACATGTCCACCCCCATATCTCTCTTCTTTATCCTCTGATAACTGCGCTGCACCCAAATAAGCATCAACCGCAGCAATTCCAGTATACGCCTCTACGCTGTTAAGCCAAACTTTTTGCATCTTTATCGGCGGGTCTGCATGACCGAAGTTGAGGAACACGCCTGAGGAACACATAGGCCCAAAAGTACCGGTGGTGACGACATCTACTTCCTTCGCCGCGCCTTCCACACCCTGTTCCCTGACTATATCGCTCATTCTGTCCGCAGTCACTACACAAACACTGCCATCCCTGATCTTCTCATTTATCTCTTCTATGCTCTTCACTGTCTTTGTCCCTACCATACTTAGAGGATACAAAAGTAAAGCTTTAAAATCTTACGGTTTTTTGCTACTCCATTTATAAACTCCGGCTACACAGAGTTTCACACAAGCTTTCTTTAAGGGACATCATAATTTTGCGAAAAATATAGGAAAGCTCTTTCAGGGGGGTACGGAAATGCTAAGAGCATGTAACGTTTTTGGTTTTGATCCAAATGCTATGCGAGATAAAAATGGACACAAAAGAGGCGTTTTGATAGGGCATTAAAAAATCTGGAAGATGTGCTCAAGGAATAAATATATTCTCTGAGCATATTACAAAAATCGGAAAGGACGAAAAGGGATACCCGAAAAGATACTTTTGTGTGGTAAAAAAAGTTGGTTAATGATACAATTACTGTATTAAATATAAAGGTGAGAAAACGATGGTCATCGTTCTAATATCAGCAAAGAGGAATGAAGAACGGGGAAAAATTGAGGGTGCAGAAGATATAAGGTTATTATCGCTGTATCTGCAGGTGGAGCAGAAAAACAGGGAAGTGCTCTTAGGTATGGCAGAAGAAAATCCCCGTGCGAAATTACTCGATTGTGGATGTTCGGATGGAGAATTCACAAATAAATTAGCGGATAAAATAGGTTCACGAGCAGTTTACGGAATTGAGTTTGTGGAAGAAGTAGCAAATAGAGCATAAGAAAAGGGGATAACTGTTTATCATAGCAATATGGATAAAGATTTTCCAATTGAGAGTGATACTTTTGATGTGGTGATGGCAAACCAGATTATTGAACATCTCTATAACTCTGACCTTCTTGTTAAAGAGATTTACAGAGTACTTAAAAAGGGGGGCTATGCGATTGTTTCAACACCAAATTTAGCAAGTTTTCATAATTTAATTGCTCTGTTATTTGGCAAACAGCCTTTTCCAGTGCATGTGAGCACTGAAGCCATTCTTGGTAATTCCTTTGACCCGAAGCATGGCATGAAACACGGAAGCAAAGGCGAAATTCATGTGCGAGTCTTTACTTACGAGGCGGTGAAAGAGTTATTTGTGTATTATGGATTCCGAGTAGAAAAGATAGTAGGAGTAGGGTACTATCCCTTTCCTGACCTGATTGCAAGATTTTTGACACGGATTGATAAGAAACATGCGGTGTATTTGACGACGAAGGTGAGAAAATGAGGATACTGCAAACTCCTGTTCGATTTTATCCGTTCGTGGGTGGAGTGGAGAATTATGCTTATAATTTGAGTAAGGAGTTGGTAAAACTCGGTCATGAAGTTACCGTTGTTTGTGCAAACGAACCAAAAGTAAAGTCTAAGGAAATAATAGAAGGAATTAAGGTAAAACGGGTGAATTACATCGGAAAGGTTGCGAATACAAATATCACACGTAAATTACCATTAGAACTCTTTAGTGTAGATTTTGATTTGGTTCACACACATATTCCAACTCCGTGGAGCGCGGATTGGAGTGCGATTGTTTCTAAGATTAAAAGAAAGCCACTAGTTTTGACTTATCACAATGATATTACCGGTAGTGGTATGCAAGCAGTATAGCAAAATGCTATAATTTTACAAGTCTAAAATCCGTGTTAAAAAACGCAAGCAGAATTATTATTACACAATCAGGTTACTTAGAGTCGTCACCGTATTTGAATAAGTACAAGCATAAAGTAGAAGTTATTCCAAATGGCGTTGATGTCGCTAAATTTAAGCCAATTAAAGTGGACAAAAGTGCAAACAACCTGCTATTTTTTCTAAGCCTTTTAGATGAATTTCACCGGTATAAAGGTTTAAATTATTTATTAAGCGCTTTAAAAATTGTAAAAAAGGAAATACAGGGCGTGAAATTAATTATCGGGGGTGAAGGCGAATTGATGAGTGAGTATCAACATATGGCAAATTCAGTTGGTTTGAACGGCGATGTTGAATTTTACGGGTTTATTCCAGATGAGAATATTGTTGAATATTATAACAAATGTAATGCCTTTGTGTTGTCATCTGCTTCCACTACGCAAGAAGGTTTTGGAATCGTGCTCCTTGAAGCACTTGCTTGTGGAACACCTATTATTAGCACTGAAATAGTTGGCGTTGCAGAAGATGTGAAAAAGAACAACGCGGGTATAATCCTTCCTCCGAAAGATTCAAAAGCATTAGCAGATGCAATAATTTATATACTTAAAAACGAGGATTTAGCGAAAAAGATGGGAGAAAATGGGAGAAGACTTGTGGAAGAGCGTTATACATGGAAGGGTGTTGCTGAGCGGACGGAGGCAGTTTACGAAGATTTGCTATGAAAATCTGCTTTATATCTAATCTTTACCCACCGTTCATAATTGGTGGTGCAGAGATAAGCGGGAAACAAACCGTGGAAGGGCTGGAGAAAAGGGGGTATGACGTTATCGTTATTACAACAAGTCCGAATAGAAGTGGATTTATGGAAACGAAAAATGGTGTGAAGATATATCGGATAAAATCCTTAAACCTTTATACGCTGTACAACCACCAGGACCAACCAGAGATAATAAAACCAATTTGGCATATGATTGACTTATAGAATCCTCATTCGTATTTTATTGTTAAAAATATACTAAAAAAGGAGATGCCGGATGTTGTGCATATAAATAACTTCAAAGGTATTTCGCTTTTGGTATTCAGCGCGGTAAAACGTTTGAATCTACCGCTGATCTTCACAGCACATGATTAATCATTACTATGCCCACGAGCAAATCTGCTTTATAGCTCTGGTGAAATATGTACCAAGCCACCGATATTATGTAAATTGTACGCTAAAGCTCAAAAATATTTGGTGGATAACAAACCAGATTTAGTTACCGCGCCTTCACAGTTTTTACTTGATACACTAAAAGCGCGAGGGCTTTTTGGTAGTGTTAAAATGATTAAAGTATCTAATGCAATTGAATTGCATGATGAGATGGTTGAAAAGGATTACGAAACGCTTGATATTCTGTATGTTGGTGGTTTGAGCAGACATAAGGGCGTTCACCTATTGATAAATGCTTATAAATTGTTGAAATCTGAGAATATCAAACTTTATATTGTTGGAAAGGGGAAGGATGAAGATGAATTCAAGAGACTTGCGGGTTCGGAAAAACAGATTTTTTTTCATGGATTTGTGCCCGATAACGAACTTATGGAGTTGTATCAAGAAGCAAATGTCACGGTTGTTCCGTCTATCTGGTATGATAATTCCCCTATGGTGATTTATGAAAGTTTTATGAACGGAACACCAGTTATTGGAAGTAGAATCGGAGGCTTTCCAGAATTGGTTGAAGAAGGATATAATGGATTTTTGTTTGAAGCAGGAAATGTGGCGGAGTTAAAAGAAAGTATTTGTATAGCTAATCGAAAAAACCACGAGATTTCACGATATTAGCACAAGAATTTTGGGTTAGCAGGGGATAAAAAATCAATAGAGTGCTTAAACCTGATCCATATTAATATTTCTCGTGTAAATCTGTGTAATCTGTGGTTAACTAAACAAATACAAAAGAAATACTTGAGAATCTGCTAAAAGAACCATCTGAATTAAAAGGGTTGGAAGAAGGTGCTTTTGAATCTGTTAAGAGATATACGGTGGATAAACATATAGATGAGTTAGAGAGGATATATGAAGGGACATTGTTAGAGGAGTAGTTATTCTTGTGAGGAGCTGGAATCGTATTATTTCTATTGCACCCCTATTTCAACTTTCCATTCAACCGATATCGCGAAGCAGCGAGACCGGAATAGCCCCATCATGTACCGCCGTAGCGACCAGTGCGCCTTTTACGCCTATCGCCTCCATCTCATATACGTCTTCGCAACTCCTAACGCCACCGCCGCATATAATTTCATGTTCCGAGTCCGCAACGGCACGAGACAAAAACTCAAAGTCTATTCCGCTCTTCGTTCCTACTTTGTCCAGTTCCAGCACAATCACGTCCCGTATGGGATACGCATTCAACTCTTGTAATAGCTTTAGAGGCTCCATCTTCATGCTTTTATCCTTCGTCAGCACTTGTTTGTTGAAGAGGTCAATACTCACACATATATCGTTTGTGCATTTGGAAACTTCGTCAATCAAGTCCAGAGATGCTGTTTCCGTTCCTAAAATAATGCTATCGCATATCTCGGCTTCAACCACCTCTTTCAGGTCTTCCTGATTCTTTATACCATAATCTACCGTTATTCTCGTCTTTCTGTTATCATTCCTTATCGCCTTTAGCGTTTTTTTATTCGAACCTGTGCCCATAAGCCTGTTCAGATCTGCGATATAAACTTCTACGGGTCTTATCTCTTCCATAACCTGAACGGGGTCTGACGAGTTAACGATCGAGCTGAATAGATGTATTGGCACGTATTTATTGCGTTCGCCTCTCTTTGCATGTACTACCACGCTATCGAGCAGGTCCATCACGAAAATCAATCGGAAGTTCATTTTCAATCCTTGTACAAGAAGCATCCATCGCTGCCGGCAATTTATGTTTAATTACACCTTATTATGTTATTACTTTATGTCCTTTGCTTTTTATTCTTACACAATAACAGGAAACTGATAGACGAATGCGCATAGAAAGAGCACGAGGCACGAGAGACTTCTTGCCAGCCGAAATGGAAAAGAGAAGGCTAATCGAGGAGAAGATACGAGCGATAGCCGAAAGCTGGAGCTATGGCGAGATAAGAACACCCACTTTTGAACTCGCAGAACTCTTCACGCTCAAATCAGGCGAGGGCATCCTGAAAGAGATGTACGAATTCAAAGATAAAGGCGGGCGGCATTTAGCTCTGCGACCGGAGTTAACCGCACCGGTGATAAGAATGTACGTCAACGAACTGAAGATGGCGCCAAAACCCACTAAGGTCTATTACTTCGGCAATTGCTTCAGGTATGAGGAGCCGCAGAAGGCACGTTACCGTGAGTTCTGGCAGTTTGGCACCGAGATAATCGGGTCAGACCGCCCAGAAGCACAGGCAGAGGTAATTGCACTTGCATACTATATCATGGACTCGTTAGGTGTAACTACCGAGCTGCACGTGGGTCACGTAGGTCTGGTAAAAGAGGTGTTACGTGCCGCAGATGTGGAAGATGACCAGATAAACAACGTGATGCGGTTGATAGACAAGGGAGAACAAGAAAAAGTAATCAAGTTTATGGGTGATATAGGCACGGAACCGCAACGGATTGACGATTTAATATGCCTGATAGAGTTAAACGGTAAAGACGCCTTAACGGCGGCACGGAACCGTAAAATAATTGCTTCAGACAGCGATGCGATGAAGGAATTGGAGCTGCTGTTGGAACTACTCGATTATTACGGCGTTACTTATACTTTAAACTTAGGAATAGCACGTGGTCTGGATTATTACACGGGAATGGTGTTTGAGATATACGACACGGGAGGCAAGTTAGGAGCGCAGAATCAGGTATGCGGTGGCGGTTCATATCGGCTGGCTGCTTTGTTTGGTGGCGATGACACGCCTTCTACCGGGTTTGCTATTGGTTTTGACCGATTAGCAGAGATATCCCCCGTAGAAACTAAAGATTTAAAGAGTATGAAGGTGGTAGTAGTGCCGATAAGGGACGCAGACCGAGATATAATCAAAGAAGCGATAAAAATAACAGCCAAGCTGAGAGAGCATTTTCCCACTTACATGGATGTGATGAGCAGAAGCATAAGCGCTCAGTTGTCTTATGCCAATTCCATTCATGCTTCGTTTGCCGTGCTTGTCGGTAAAAATGAGATTAGAGAAGGGAAAGTAACTTTAAGAAATCTTGGCACGGGAGAGCAGGAAAAAATAGGCTTGGAAGAATGTGTGAACAGGATAAAAGTGTATTTTGAGGCGGAATAAAAGGGTATTCCGAACGAATATTAGCGTTATTTCCTAAACAGCACAGAAAGAAGCGTCTTCTTCGTATCGCACCGATCCACAAAGGCACAATTATCGCATGGTGCATTCACACCTTTTTCCGGGAACGCGCCATTCTTTATGCGTTTCACGTGCTTTAATGTCTGTAAAACCCGTGCACGATATTTCCGTCTTATGGGTGATTCACGGAATTTCGCAGTTCTTATGTATTCTACAAACCCTCTTTGTACTGTCGTCTTGAACTCTTCTTCGATGAGCAACGCATACGCAGCCAACTGCACCCTATCGCTTCTCCACACTCCATATTCAGGGCATTTACCCGTTTTTATCATGCAGGGTATGACCTCGTTGTCCGTATTTATAAGCTTATCTACACTACCACTTAAGCTCAACTTTTCTGATACCATCGTGTGCTCTCTATCGTAGCCATGGATTTCCTCCAGTTCTAACAGCTCGTTTCCTGCTAGTAATTTTCGGGACCATTCTTCATCTTCCGTCATACGGGTTATAAATTCGCGTTTCACGTCATCTAAGACGTCTTCTGCCACCTCACTCAGTTCCTTCTTGTATATACATTCCACGTCATCCGCTATATCTTTAATAATGCTCTTTGCATCTTCTTTGGGATCTTCTCCTTTCTTTAGATCCTCACGTATTTTATGCAGATTGAAGGCTAACTCCTTCAGGAGGATACGCTCAATCATGCTTCGTTCGTTGCCGCTTCTTATTAGTTCTGCATGTTCCGGCTCGCGTGCATGGAAATACACCAGTCGGGGGCATATCCCATATTGCGTTAAGTCAGAAACTTTAACTTTCTGGTTTTGCACCATTTTGCCACTTTATGATTGATTATAATCTCTTCATTCTAAATAAACAGCCTATAAAAAACCGTTTTTTCAAAAAGAAAGTTTTACCAAATAAATCTGTAACTTTAACCTCTTTTCGTAATAGGTTCTTCAGTTAGTTTGTGTTCTAGTT
>QBUM01000184.1 GCA_013180585.1 Candidatus Methanophagaceae archaeon GoMg2 | reverse complement strand
CCAGGCGGCACCACAGACGAGGGATAATAAGCAAAGGTTCTGGTCTTTTGGTAAGCCGCAGCTTGTCAAAAACACAAGCAGGTATAGGGCCAATACCTTTGGGTTTTATCCCATAAACGGAAAAGAGGTTGTGGAGTTTATGGAGCATTCAACTGCGGAGTATGTGTGTGCATTCCTTCGTCTAATCCGCGATAAAAATCCTAAAAAGCACATCATATTGATCCTTGATAACGCACGAGCCCACATAGCACAGAAAACGCGTGCATTTGCAGAATCACTACGTATAAGCTTGGTTTTCCTACCGCCTTATTCTCCTGATCTTAATCCAATAGAGTTGATTTGGAAAAGCATCAGAAGAAAAATCTCCCAGATATTTGTCAAATCCGAGTGGTCGTTTAAGGAAACCATACGCACCACATTCCACCGGCTCGCCAAGAAGACCACATTCATGACTGGCTGGCTGGCAACATTTCAACCCATTTTGTCTAATTTATTATGACATCAACTATACTTTGCCAGTCATCACCAACGCAAAAGAGTTTGCAATCGAGATTTTTTCCCATTAGTTCTTTGATGAGTTTATATCTCTGTGTACTAATGTCCTGGTATTCATCTACCAGAATATGATCAAAAACGTTTCTGTACAGGTTTTCCTTTTCTTTTAGTTCTTTTACAGCCAGATTTATCATGTCATCAAAATCAATCTGGTTAGCTGACCTTAACTCTTTTTCATAACGCTTGTAAAGTTTAACAGCAATTTTGGCAAATGCTTCCTGTTTTGGCGACCATCTTTCATCAGACAATCTTCTCTCTATATCTTCTGGTGTCAAACTATATGTTTTAGCAATACGAATAAATCTTGAAATGTTTAAAGGCATTGCTTTTATGGACTCCCTGCATTCTTCCCAAACCCGCCTTACCAATTCATCATAAGAAAGAGAGGTAAAAGTGAACTTCTTATCAGGATATTTTTCATCCAGTGCTTTTAATATCTTCTTTTCAAGAAGCCGAAGGAAGTTTTTCTCTTCAAATTCCCCGTGGGTTGTTTCAACAAGCACATACTTATCTTGTTCCTGGAATTTTCTTTGCTTTGCTTCCATACCCCGTTTATATTCATTTGTTGGGTTTTCGCCTTCAAACCATTCTGGTACCCGCCCTTCCTTATTTAATGCCCAATGCTCGATATAAATATCGTAATCCGGGAAGAAAAAATCCGGTCTTGGAACAAGCTCTCCTTTTTCATCACCGTACTTCATCCACTCAGCAGGTTGCTCATAGAGTATTTTTACTTTCTTTCCATTAAGATTGCGATTTATAAAGAAATTCATTATTGCTCTCTCTGCCTCACTCTTTACTTTTGTGCCATCAAGCGTGGTATAGGTTAGGTTGTGCATATATCGGTAGTATTCCTCTTTTTTCTCAAAATCCACTTCCTTCTCGATAACTTCATCATCGCCATACAATTTCATATAATTAATAAGGTCATTCTGCATTTGTAATTCAGAATCTTCTTGTGCTTTCTTAAAGAGAGTTTCAATGAATCTATTGTATTCTCTTTCATAGTTATCGCCTGAAAATTTCAATTTCGGTGCTCCCTTTTTTGAATTTCCGGTAGCCTTTTCAAGAATTTCTTTACCTAACGCGTGAAAAGTCTTAATTTTTACATCAACACCATATCGTTTATTTAATCTCTCTTTTATTTCTCTTGAAGCTTTATTTTGAAATGCCAAAGCAAGTATTCTTTCTGGTTTTATCGTATCCGGTTTTCTTTCTACAAGATATGCAATTCGTGTTATCAGAACCTCTGTCTTTCCAGAACCCGCTCCTGCAACCACTAAATTATGTTTGTCATCGGTGATTATCGCTGTTTTTTGATCATTATCTAATGGGAATGGTGATTTTTTGAATAAATAGTCATACTTTTTCATCCTTCTTTCAATGAACCCAGAATTAAAATTCTGAACATTCTCTTTGATTGTAGCAATGTGATTGTAAGAGTCATTAACAAAAAAGTTAAATTCATCATGAAAGAGCTTTTTTCTTGATTTTAAGAAAGACAAGCCGCTTAAATACTGATTGAAACTATCAGTTATATTTTCCCTCACTGAATAAATTAGATATGCCTCTTCTTTCTTTATTTGTTCATACGTACTTCCAACCTCTTTTAATGCTTTCTTAATATCTCTCTTAACGTTATCTACTGTCTTTTCCTTAGAAGAAATTAAATGGTACAGGTTTTTGTTAACTTGTTTGATAATAAAAATACCAACAATTAATGGAGCTAATAAAAATCCGATAATTTTGTAGATTGTTTGAATTTTTATTTTTGCTATTATCTGTTCAAGTTCTTCTACTGTCCTATTTAGTGTCATTGTAATCACAACTGATTTAAATAGAAGATTGTATTTTACAGATATAGGTTAATTGATAGTTATGGATAGTAACCCCCCAATAAAAAAGATTAATAATAATTAGAGACTATGAAAGGAAAGGTGCGGGATATGGAAAAGTTTGACCCCCTATCGGAACAGGAAAGAATATCCGCAATTGTAAACTTCATAGAAACGGGATATTATAGTTTAGCAATAACGCTGACCACTGGAGATGTTCTTTTTGGTGACCAAGATTTTGATCTTGGATTCCAATATTTACCTTATTCAAAAAAGTATCGAGAATCCGAGGACAAGAAACCATTAAAGATGTCCGAAAAACCTATTTCTGACCATATAGTTCTTCTCTTTCCAGATGGTTCAGGTACTGTGCATGGGCACTCATATGGTGTTTGGATACCAGTAAGCTGGATTGCACATATACAGGGAATCGTTCTTTTGGTTAAAGAAGGCCCAGAAAGAGCTTTAAGAAACTCCTCTAATCCTTTATCAAAATCAATAAAAGAGCATAACTTTGAGATTATTGAAAGGTTGGATTTGAAGTGGCGCGATTATATAGAGGAGGCTCTTTCAAAAGAAGCCATTCCTGGTGGTGGTATTATTTTTGATAGGTTTGAGCTTATTTATGCAGACTGGGAATATTTCAAAACAAGAAATGGGGGAATTAAGAGCATAGGATTTTCCTTTGTTATAGGTGGCAGTATTGGATGGGAACAATCACTATATAAGTTCATGATGGAAAAACTCCATAGGGAAAAATATACTAATCTACTACTCGAAGGGCATCCTGAATATAATACTGAAATGAAAGTCAGAGGGATTATAAGAGAAGATTCAGAAAAACAGGATAGTTACCTTGAAGGAGTTACTGGGTGTGTCTATGAATTAAGAATCTCTCGAGAAGATACAAATTCTGCAAGATATGAATCAATCCCTGTCCTAATCCAAGATAGAAGTCTCTGTTATCCTAGAGAATACCTAAATCACATCGAATCAGAACTAACAGTTTATGGGGTATTACAGCAGATTCCTATACGCCTAAATGAGCGAACCTATAATTTTTGTTTGCTCGCTCGTGCTATTGCATTTATACCCCCTGATTAGTTGCGGATCCTGTCCCGAAACTATATGAACGCAAACCCAAGCAGATCATGCATTATACCCGCTCTTTCTCGTCCGTTCCAAGCAGAAGGGGTGAGGCTTACCAAGCGGGTCGCGAGGCTTCGGTGGATGAGAGGAAGGGTGCGGGGCGATCAAAATAGGATGTCTCGGACTTGATTCCAGAGCGTGTCAGCAATCGCGTACAACTTCGGTATATCCACAATACTTTGTATATACCTCCCTCGGGATGAACCCTCTTACCCTCTAAAACATCCTCTAATCATCCTTTTACATCACCCTTATTCTCTCTTTCTAACCGGAAACGGGCATTCGCTGATTAACTCTTCTTCTAGCGTTGTATGCGTATGCTGGTCGTTAGTCATCTATTAACTTGGATAACCCCTTTCTTCGACATATTATTTTCCATATCCTATTTTTAAACTGATCTGAAAAATTACAGACTCTTTATATCATTTATATACCGCTCAACTTTCTTAAACTCTATTTTCACCGTTGCGGGGTCAAGTATCCCTTCATAGAATCCCTGCTCGTGAAGGTTATGGTCCCTCGCAGAAAATCTGTCCGCCAGCCCCAGATTCTCTATTCCCGGGTCCACGCTTTCCAGCTCTTCCAAACGTTTACGTCTCTCCCAGTGGCGTCTCGCAAGTGGCAAGTTCTTTTTCAAAAACAATGCATTTGTAGCTTGTATTATGGCATTCCATCCTTTTCACACGCATCCCTGAATAAAATGGCATTCTTCTCTTTTTCCGCTCTTTCGAGTTCTTTAACAGCCTCTTCTTAATTTTTCTCCGCTTCTACAATAAAATCTTCTGTTTTATCTCCCATTTTATCTTTTCCCTCTCAACGCTATGCTCTTTTTTCTTTGCTATATAAATTATATCCATATCCATATTACTGTTTTTCTCGTAAAATAACTTATCACGACAAAAGTTCCTTCCAGAGCTGAGGAAGAATCTTGGCTGCCTTTCCTCTTAATGACAACGTAACTACGGGAGTTTACGGAGTTGGGTCACGATTGATCTCTATAACCGTAACTCCATTTTTAAGGGCGATTAAAGGCAAATCGCGTGCAGGCGAAACCACTGCTGAGGTTGCTATAACTATAAAAAGGTCAGCATGAGCACTTGCAGTTATAGCTGCAGTTATTGTAGCCGACTCTGAAGTTTCTCCAAACTGGACTACATGGGGACGTAATGCCGTGCCGCAGCTATGATACGGCGGTAAACTTGCGAGCGGCGTCTGCGGTAAGTCCACACCATCACGCAGGCATCTACCACCCCTCATATTGCCATGGAGTTCAAGAACCTGCTTGCTACCTGCACGAGTATGTAATCCGTCAACATTCTGCGTTATCAACCAGAAATAGTCGAAATACGATCCAATCTCTACAAGCATCAAATGAGCAGCATTTGGTTCGCAACGGCTAACAAGAGCTCTTCGCCATTTCATAACATCCCCATGTCTCTTTTGTGTTCCATGGCGGACATGCGTTACGAGCTAACTCTCGTGTCTTTTCGTCCCCCACATCGAGCCCTTGCCTCTAAAAATTGGCACGCCGCTCTCGGCTGGATATACCCGCGCCCGTAAGAACTGCGACAAGTAATTCACGTCTGGGAACTAAATGTAGCTTGTTAATAAGTCCCATTGCCGTTCCCATATCCTTTTAATTCACACAAAAAATGGCGGCAAAACGAGAAATGGTTTATAGTCCTGATGCGATTTACAAATTATATATGAACCCCGAACAAGCCAAAGCACATGTAAAATCACAAATAAACGTGATTGAAACCGTGTACGGAATACGGATTACCAATTTAGAAGAGGTAATCGCAGCGATAATCGAGAAAACTCGGAATGCTGATAAGATATTAACAATTTGCACCGCTTTAAACTCATGGGTAGCAATGAACGCTTCGCCTACGGGCGTAGTTGAGATACCAATAGAACTTGTAAACGAATTAACGGAGCGGATATTGTAGTCACGCACGCGTGGCAGAAAATTTTTATTCAAATAACTATTCTAAATAAAAAGGGATTGGAAAAATGCCGACGATAGCGGAAAAGATACTGGATGGAAAAGCAGGAGAGATCGTAGAACGCGAAGTAGATTACATAATGGTAAACGATGTGACCGGTGTACCAGCTTTTGAAGTGCTCGATGAGTTGGTGCCCGAAGGCGGGCTGAAGGAGGAGAAGGTGGTGGTAGTGCAGGACCATTATGTGCCGAACAAGGATGTAGCTTCTGCGGAACAGGCGAAAGCATTGCGGAACTATGCTAGAAGATACGGGATTGCGCACTATTACGAGATAGGTAAAGGAGGGGTATGCCATCAGGTAATGATAGAGGACGGCTTTGCGGCACCGGGAAGGTTGATAATAGGTGCGGATTCGCATACCTGCTCTTATGGCGCTTTAGGTGCTTTTTCCACTGGTGTCGGCTCTACCGAGGCGGCAGCGGCAATGGCTACCGGGCGATTGTGGTTCAAGGTTCCTGAGACACAGAAGTTTGTGATTGACGGTAAGCGGAACAGATACGTAATGGGTAAGGACATAATACTGCATATCATTGGTGACATAAGCGTTTCCGGCTCGCTATACAAATCACAGGAGTTTTACGGGGGCACAATAAAAGATTTGAATCTCGCGGATAGGATAACCATATCGAACATGGCGATAGAAGCGGGTGCCAAGGCGGGAATCATACCGCCAGACGATAAGGTATTCGAGTACTTGCAAGGTAGAGTACGCGGTGAGTATAAAGCGGTTTATGCTGATACTGATAGCGAATACGAGGAAGTATTCGAGTACGATGCTGCGGAGATTGTTCCAACAGTTGCCAAACCGTTCACGCCGGATAACACTGCGCCGGCAAGCGAACTGGACGTTACTATTGACCAGGCGTATTTAGGGTCTTGCACAAACGGTAGAATCGAGGATTTGAGGGTGGCTGCAGCGATATTGAAAGGTAAAAAGGTGAATATCGAAGTGCGGATGGTTGTGGTACCGGCAAGTGATAAAGTATTCATGCAGGCGATAGATGAAGGGCTAATCCGAATATTCCTCGATGCTGATGCTTTTGTTTGTGGTGCTACCTGCGGCGCGTGCTTAGGTGGATACATGGGCGTGCTCGCCAGTGGGGAACGATGCGTAAGCACAACGAACCGGAACTTTATCGGGCGGATGGGGCACAAGGATTCTGAGGTTTATTTGGCGAATCCCGCGGTGGTTGCGGCTTCGGCTATTACCGGCAGGATAACTGATCCGACGGCGTTGTGAAAGCCCCAACCGCGCCACCATCGGAATGAAATTCCGTGGCATCCCTGTTATTGTGCCTCATCATAACAACTCGCGGAACTCCTCAACACTTATCTCGGCATCTCGTGAAAGTTTTCTTAATAGTCCTTTGCCAAGCACTTTGTGTTTTGGGATCGTTAACGGCTTTTTGCTTCTATCCGATTTGTGCCACATACGAATATGACTTCCTTTTTGCCTCACTACCACATAACCTTATTTTTCAAAACATTTAACCGCTTTTTCTCCAGAAATAACAGGTAAGTTGCTCATATCTCCACGGACACAACGTGGTAGCTGAACTCTCGGATTGTATCAAGCTGTTCCACAATTTCTTCCTTCTGTTCTTCAAGACACAATTCAATTACTTCGTGTATGTTTTTTAACGCTTCGTCCAGTGTTTTTCCCTGCGTATAGCATCCATGAAGAAGTGGGCATTCGACCACAAAAAAGCCATCTTCATCCTTCTCCACAAGAACAGGAAGATGAACTTTTTTAGCTTCTACCATTTTCAGTCACCGTTTTAAAATTTATTTCTCTTCTTAAATAGCTTTACTGAAAACCTGAACCGATTTGTTCTGTAATGAATTTGTAGGGCATTTACGTCCTCGTTAGGATAGGAGTCTAATCACCAAAACTATAACCGCAAGCAAGACAACGAAAGCGGTATACCGCTCATTATTGACCATGTGTGTATCTTTAACAACACTCATTTTTCCCACATTTTGGACATTGGAAATTTGGTACTGGTTCCAAAGTCACATACCCCGTTTAAGTACAAGGCCTGTAAGTAAGCGCGAGGCATGTAACTCAAGTCTCTCTATATACGTTCATCATAGGTTATAAATAAGCTTTCCTATTTTTTATCGTCTTCATATTTCGCTTCTTTGCGAATTCTCATAAGTGGCTGTTATGGTATGCCCTGGTATTCCATAAAGTTGGACAGAAAAAAATATTCTGGGCCGCTTCTTTCTATGCGGCTCCAGGTTTTCAACTTCGGGTTCGTACTCGAAGCTAATTACTTATCTCTCTTCTTTAAGTGGGCATATCCCAGAAGAGCGATTAAGCCCAAGGAAAGTAGCATGAGAGTGCTGAGTTCTGGGATTGGTGGCAGGGGATCGGCAGAACTTGTAGTAGAATTCGTTGGCTTCGGCGACTCTTGAATAAAGAAATCAGCACTGTTGTTATCGGAATCCCATGCCTGACCATAGAGGTCACTCTCGTTTATAGTAGCATTAACTTTTCTCTGTATGCTTTCCCCATTGGGTATCGCCGGTGCTGGTAAGGTCTCGTTATATGTGGCATCGCTACCAAAGCCTACTTTATCAACTATATCTTGGTCGTCGTCACTATTTATCGCACCCGTACCTAAATAAAGGGTATATCCCGTACCGGTCCAAGTAAATTCAGTCCTATTACCAATTGCATCTGCCTTGATTTTCAAACTTTCACTGGCATTACTATCGACAATTAGATAAAAACCATGGGCGGGTAACGTTGTACCTCCAGGATAAGTGCCATCACCACCGTCACCAATTCTCATGACGATGTACCAGTTAGCAGAAGTAGAGGCCTTAACGATTCGATAACCTCCTGCTGCCAAATTTATATCTACATTGGTCGGATTATAAAGTTCTATCCAGTCGTCTTTAGCTGACTCATTATATGCTTGGATTTCACTTATCACCACATGATCAGCAATAGCACCCGCCGATATAGATGCCGTCGCAACAAGCACCAAAACACTTAGCACCGCAATCGTACCCCACTTAACCAAACTCGTCCTACGCACCTTCATACTTTCTTCTTTCTTCTTCGTTCTCATCTTTTACTCCTTTTTTGTATCAGAGCCAATAGTAACCTCCACCTATAAATACCCACAACAATTGATGCGCCCTAATTTCAAGCAATTACTTTTTTAATGCACCAAAGAAGGTTTTAATAATCAGAATATAATTAGAGTATTATGCGTCGGTGGTCTAGGGGTATGACTTGGGCCTTCCAAGCCTACTGCCCGGGTTCAAATCCCGGTCGACGCATTATCAACCCTTTTCTTTAAAAAGAAAAGCGTTGACGGAAAAGAAAAAAATGTTTTTCTCGTAAAAATCAGTTTAATATCGTGGTTAAAAAACGCCTAAAACCCAAAAGCATCCTCGATCCTTCCCAATTCCGCACCTGAAGTCGCATCCCCTGCGGCGTATCCCTTCGTGTTCGCAAGCAAAGCGGCACCGATCACAGGCACGCCGAAATTTATACTGCCTATCTCCACCGGCAACTCGAATATCTCCTCTAAGAATTCCAATTCCTCTTGCATTGCGTTATTATGTGCCAGGATACCTTTGTTCGTCGCTACCGCAGCCATTCCCACTGTTTTTAAACCGCTTATCGTGCCCTTATATACGGTCACACCCAACGTATCCTTTATCACTCCCACCGCCACCTCCGATAAACTCGGATGCACCAGTGCAACGGTATCGTTCGTGAGTATAACATTGCCCGCCGCACTTATCTTGTCGCTATCCGGCAGTCTACTAATATTCGCTTCTAATCCTTCCGCCTGTGCTAAATCTTTTACACGCTCTATCTCGCTATCCTGCGTGTACTGAGAAACGATAAACCCGTTTGAGTTTCCAACCACCAAACAGCCAATTAAATCTGTCTCGGCAATGAAAGTCTTTATTACCTTTGCCTGCAAGGCGCGTCCCATGCCTTCCGCTAATCTATTCGGCACTTGAGAAGGCAAAAGAAGTAAAGACTCAGTGCAAGTTGCAAAAATACCTATATATGGACTTCCATCCAGATTGAATGTTCTCTCTATCTCTTTTCCCTTCTTCACCTTCATCACTATTCTACAAGCTCAGCCCGGACTATCTCTTCCTCCGTTGTTACCTTTACTCTTATCCGGGAAGGCGGCTTCTGCGAGCCTCGCTCCCACACCTTCTCGTTTATCTTGGTATCCAAAACGATGAACTTTGATTTTGTATGCCGCATCAGGAATTCCCTGATCAGTGCTATCGCCCGATTGCTCCTTTTCCACCTCGGTGCCTTTTTCACCTTTCGCAATGGTATCGTATAAATACGTCCCTCTTCTGCCATATTTCTATCCTCCTCTTCACGCTTTCAGCTTCGCACGCCTCCAATGCCGCCTCTTCGGATGTGTCGTCACTCTTCTGTTCGTTTTTACTATTATCCACGCGGGAATCCGCCGGTTTTGCCTGTTTGCCTTACAAAGCCGGATCTTCCTGCCTTTCGTATTCTTCCCTATTGACATTGTATATCTTATATCAGAGGTTATTCCTTATTTAAATAATCTAATTGTTAAAGTTATGGTGGTAATGGCGAAAATGAAATTGGGAGTCACGATGGATTTTAGTGCCGCTCATTCTCTGCCGCGACATCCGGGGAAATGCAAAAATCTGCATGGGCATACGTATAAGGTAGAGATAGTAGTGGAAGGTGAAAAGAAGGAAGATACAGAGTGTGTAGCAGATTTCGCGGAAGTGAAGGCACAGGTAGAAGAAGTACTTGACCTCCTTGACCATAAGCACTTAAACGAGATAATTGACTATCCAACAAGCGAGAATATCGCCTTATTTCTGAAGCAGCACTTGGCAACGAAGTTGGCGCAGTCAAATTTGGGCGTTTCGCTCTATTCGATAAAATTATGGGAAGGCCGCGACAAATGGGTGATGATAGAATCGTGCTGAAGTTCTTTGTTGCGTGTATTCGCCGTGATTTGACTTGAAATTAAGGCATTTGTTTACCGCGGAGCCCGCAGAGAAAACAGGAAGTCAGCAAAATCATTTACATCAGCTCAGCACTCTTCGTGATCTCGGCGGTGAACATAATACAAATTAAACATTGTTAATGATCTTTTTAATGTAAGAGATGCTAGGAAACGAAAAGCGTAAAAAGGTAAAACCATTCTATAACCCACCACAGTTGTTAGTGAAGCAAATGGTCATGGTTCTGCTGTATGCGTGGCTCACCGGCTGGAAAATGCGGGCTTTTCTTCGATGGCTTTCTCAGCTCAAGAACATTGTCCATGCGGGTGCCGGCGCGCGACAGATATGCTGTTTCGGGCTCAATCCTCATGTAGTGTGGGAAATGACGGGTAATTGCAACTTGAAGTGCATTCATTGTCACGCATTTGGCGGCGATGTCTCTTATGACGAACTATCAACAGAAGAAGGTAAGGCACTGATAGACCAGATAGCAGCGTTAGGCATCCGGTCGTTT
>QBUM01000185.1 GCA_013180585.1 Candidatus Methanophagaceae archaeon GoMg2 | reverse complement strand
CAACTTGAGCGACTACACCAGTATGCGTCTTTGGATAGATGTCTTTCAAAGCGAGTAAGGATTTAGCGGCATGAAACATCGCATAATACGCCTCGCTTATGGCATCAGCAAACATGTTGTTTTCAAATAAAAGATTAGCTGAGCTGAGCTTCTCTTCTGCTCTCTCCAAGTGCTTTTCCCATTCCTTCATATAATATTATCCCCTCCTTCGAGATAGTGCTTGCAAATGAATATCCTTCACGAACTAAAAAATCGAAATGCTCCTTATTCATATTCTTTGCAGAAATGAGTTTTTCATATTCTAATAATATCGGAAATGATATATTTACTAATTCGTCTAAGCTCACTTCCCCGATTACTAAAATATCAATATCAGATTCTTCCCTTGCTTCTCTCCTTGCAACAGAGCCAAATAAGATGATTTCATCTATCTTGCCCCCATATTTCTCCAGCACCCGTCTTACAAATTCTTTGACTGGTCTTTTATATTTCTCATGAATTTTCAGCTCTACCTTTGTCATTTGTTATACCCAACTTTTATTCTCATGATAAACACCAATAATTACGTTAGCCTTCAAAGTTAAAAAGGTGTTGTTTGTTATTTTTCATTTTCTTAACCCCTTTTAACGACCTGCTTAAATATATCTTTATCCTCTTGCGTAAATGTCTTGAGCATTATTAATATCATAAAATACACCAGACTTGCCAATATTATCAGCAATAGCAAATTGACACCTTTAAAATAAAACACAAATCCACCCATCATTAAAGAAGCAATCAACGGCTTTATAAAATGCTTATGCAATCCCAATTTCTTATAATACTTATTGATAAAATAAATAAACACAAAAAATAAAAATACTTCAGATAAAACGGTTGCGATGCTCGCACCGATATAACTCAAGTAGGGTATCATCACCGCATTCAAGACGATATTAAACATAGCGCCGAGACCGACACAGACAGTACGAAGATTTTGTCTGTTTATCGAGGTCAAAAGTGTTCCGCTTATGCTGCTCACAAGTCTAATTGGAATGTACAAAGCAATAATCCGGAACGCAATGCTTGATGCGGAATATTGACCTGCATAAAATAAAGATATAAATTGGTTTGCGAGGATAAAACACCCTATAGCAATGGGCAATCCAAGTATAGCCATATATTTAGATGATAATACTGTAAAGGTTTCTAAGGACTCTTTTGAAGACACAAAATATCTTGACATCACGGGATAAAGAGCAGATACGACTATTTGTGAGATGATAGCTGTCAATGCAAGCAGCGGGATATATGCAGCGTTATAAATACCAACCGCAGCATCACCTTTTAAAACAGAAAGCATAACCGTGTCTATTCTAAAGAATAATACCCCAAATAACGCATTTAAACCAAATGGAATTGAGCCAATAACAAGTGTTTTCCAGAGTGAAAAATTGATCGTGGGTTTCGGCTTTGTAATCTTTATCAAAACGATAGAGAAGCTTATAGTGACGCTTGCAATTCCTACAAATATATAGGCATACGCTAGTTCAATTAGACCATATCCAGAAAGGAGAACAAACAATACGAGTGGAATGAGTATTAATTTTTCGATTACCATCACAACAGCATCATATTCCATTTTTTCAAAAGCCTGAAATATCGCTCTAAACGTGAGTGCAAAAGAGGTTAAAATCGTATAAATGCCGAAAAGATAGACTGCGTATGTCGTATCTTCTGGATAATCCATCAGATTAATCGTTAGGACGATAGAACCAAATGCAACAAAAGATAGGATAAGTTTGATTATAGAGACGTTTGTGAGATATTCATTTGTAAGTTCTTTATTCCTTGCAAGTTCCCGGATTATCAAATTGCTGATTCCAAGGTCTGCGAATATTATGAATAATGCGGTAAAGGATACCGCAAAACTGTATTTACCGTATTCTACTTCGCCGAGGTATCTTGCGATATAGATTAATAAGAAAAAGCCTAATATCGTGGTTATAACTTGTGATATGGCTAATACACCGGTGTTTTTCGCGATGGTTTTGACGGGGTTCATTTAACTCCTGAAATTAAGTAGTTTTATGCAAAAGACTTTACTTCTTGGTTGTTGAACAGCTTGCACTCTACAGTTAGCTGTCAATCTCTTTTTCTCTTTAATCTCTTCAGGTAATAATAAGTCTCCATCTGGTAAAATCGGTGCAATAGACTTAATAGCTTTCATTTTCCTTTACACTTTTTTGCATCTTTCACTACAAAGTCACTTCTCTTTTGTAAGGCCTAAATCATCATAAATCCGTTCAAAAATATGGGTTAATGATGTGTGCCCCTTTATCGCTCCTCCCTCTATCAATTCTATTGATTCATACGGGCACCGCCAAAAATCAAATCCCGTGTTTCTGTCTATCTCCTGCGCTAACCCGTTTATAAGAACATCAGTATCCCGAAAAATCCTAAAACGTGCCATAGCAACTCTCTCTCAGCTTCGTGATATACCCTGTGCTGGTCACTCTTTCCGGAACAATTTCTTCGAACCCACCCAACCATGTTTCTGCTATCTTTTCTTCTGTCACTTTAATTTTTATACTTTCCAGTGCTATTGACATCGTTTTTACCCCTTTTTCTTAAATGTTGTATCCCGTGATATATAAAGTCTTTTTGTCCTCTCTCTCCGACAGAAATCACACCAATGAGATGTTAAATCCAAAAAGTGCGTACATAGAGATCAACCCACTGCAGCAATAATAGCGGAAGCCCAACCTGCTTCGGCTGTGGAGTACAATCTCACAGCGATTAGCTAGAAGAAGAAGCCTGAGCCTGCGGAAGCTACAGAAGAAAGCATCGGAAAATAAGCGTTTTTGAATAGCGGAACGTTTAGATGTTGTTTTAGTTCTTTAATTGGTATTGCAATGTTCATCTAACGTCTCCTTAACGCTATTTAAATATTTCTCAAAATGTAAAAATATTCTTCCCTTGTCATCCCAACGGTTTTCATGTTGTTGCGTATGACGGTTACGGGGATTTCGTCATATTTTGGAATGACTACGGCTCGTTTTACATTTTCATGGTGGAATATCAAATGATCCCCTTTCTGCCTAACTAAGATACACCCATATTTCTCAAATATTT
The DNA here is from genome assembly GCA_013180585.1 of Candidatus Methanophagaceae archaeon GoMg2. Classification (GTDB taxonomy): domain Archaea; phylum Halobacteriota; class Syntropharchaeia; order Alkanophagales; family Methanospirareceae; genus QENJ01. The sequence goes on along the minus strand of QBUM01000185.1, from coordinate 7,998 downwards.
TTACCTGTGTTTGCCAATTTGTGAGCTTTAGTTTCGTCACAAGGCACCAACAGAGATGGATAGCTCTTCAAATCCCACGATCTTCTTCTCTATTTTCAGCACTTTACCCTCTATAGCATAGCCAGCTTCTGCCAAAAAATCGTTCAGCGTCCCAAGCTTGGCTGTTTCTTCCAGTTGTATCTCTATAACCTCCTTCAAATTCTTCTTGGCTTCATCCACCGTATGACCACAACTTGCAATATCTAGTTCTGGACAATACGAGGTAAACATGCCCCCTTCCTGCCATAGTTCAACAGTAGCGATTATCTTCTTCATATGAATACACTCGTTCTATTATCTAAGTATGTATTGAATGTTTAAATATCACTTTGAGTATCACAATCTCAATAAGGCACTCAATGTCATGATATTATTCAGCTATTTACTCGCTTGCGTCTCTGCCACCAAAAACAGCCCTCGCTCTTACCTTAGAATGTGGCATCATACCTTAGCTTATAAGTACTCCCTATCACATCTAATTTCTTTAGTTTCTTTCGATTCATTATGTTTCTTTCAATATTTCTGAGTCTATCCACGACACCAGGTGGATAATATCTCTCTCCACATTCTACACATACGCCTGCTCTGACATTCTCTATCACAACAAAGTCGTTTTCGACCCTTATCTCTTCACTGACCACCCGTTCTTCAACTTTCCCTCCACATATCGTACACTTTGAAACAATCATTCAAACTCGCCCCTATATCTATAATCTATCCACCTATTTATATCAGGTTAATAGGTAGTTATAATTATCGTTATGTTATCATCCTTTGAATACGCACAGACTGCGTGTATCGATCTTCCTTCTTCCTTCTTTCCAAATATGAGACAACTAGGAAATGGCTTGTCATTTGGATAGTCCTCTATTATTTCTCCATTCAATATTGATTCAATCAGTTCTTTTTCCGATATATCGTCTTCTTTTGGACTCATCTCGTACCTTGCGTGTAAAGTAATATTGTAACGCTTTTTAGATAGAGAACTCTTTATGTCTTCAACTATTTTCATTGCAAACCCTCAATTATCTCTCTAATATTCCCACGCGCATCTCCATCACAAAAAACATCCCGTTGCTTACTTATGGGTTCAAATTCATTTCTTAATTCCATTGACATTGATACAGGGGCGCACTTGATGAAATTCGGTCTTGCTCATATTATTGACGCTATCTTCATATATTCACATATATGAAAGCGTTATTATACAAGCCTTTTTCCGTTTACCTTCTGATAACCTTGCAAATCTACCTCAACATGACGCTTCAGAAGCTTAGAAGCAGTTGATGCGCCTGCTTGCTTGCGTTTTATATCTTGCGATTTCTCTAATCAGTAGCGTGTTGTATCCCAAATCCGAATACACAGTAAAGACCGCTGTGAAAGCAAGAGCAAATGAGTATTTACCGAAAACGACTGCGCCCGACTTCCGAGCGATGAAGAGGGATAATACAAGCGATATTATTGCAACGCCAACCTGGGCCGCGAACAATACCGCGGTGTTCTTTGTTTCAAGATTCGTTGGACGGTTTTCATTTCTTAGTCCCATATTTTGAAGGCAAGAGTTACATATTAGCTTTTATTTAGGTAAAAAGTATTTATTGCTTTACGGCAAAGCATAAGTTGAAGAAAAATGAACGAACTCGCGATAGAACTACCCGAAGGCGTTGTAAAATCTCTGGAAATAACTGGGATAAATAGAGAAAAACTAAAAGAGCATTGGCTGTCGAATTTTTCGAAGAGGGGCGACTTTCTTTAGAAAGTTCTGCTAAACTTGCAGGAATGCACTTATCCGATTTTATGACGTTTTTAGCGAAGAAGAAGATTCCTATCGTAGATTACTCCGATGAAGAGATAGAAGAACTTAAAATGGATGTGGAAAGTATCAAAACGCTATGATTATCTCCGACAGTTCCCCGTTTATAGCACTGGCAAAAATTGGTCGCTTTGAACTGCTGAGAGATTTGTTCAAGGACATTTACATTTCTAAAGCGGTCCACAGAGAAGTAGTAGTCCGCGATAAAGCAAAACCAGGCGAAAAAGAAGTAACGCATGGGATAAAAAAGGGATGGATAAAGGTTCTTGATGTGAGTGAAAGAGAGCCTTACGCATTACTACTTGGTGAAGGTGAGGGTGACCATCGCACTGGCAAAAGAGCGACGAGCGACACTTGTATTAATGGATGATAGAAAAGGCTATATATTAGCAAAAGCCCTTGGAATCACAGTTATTGGGACACTTGGGATTATTTTGTTAGCATACAAGTTAGATAGGATTTCCAGAGTGAAGAACGAATTAGATAACTTAAGAGAAAACGGTTTTTGGTTCTGCGATAGACTCTACAAGGAGCTCATAAAGTGTGAGTTCGACCACAAGTAATCGGAGAAAAATCGGTTTCCGCAAAAACATCAAAGATTCTGGAAAGCGCAAACGAATACTTACCGAAAATGACAACGCCTAAAATCCGGGCAATGAATATAGATAATACGAGTGATAGTATTGTAACGACAACCTGAGCTGCGAATAATGCAGCCGTGTTCTTTGCTTCAAGATTCGGTGGACGGAGTTCATGGTATAGCTAATTAAAGCGTTTTATACAAAAAGACGTTCTTTTTTGCTTCTTCTCCGTTAAACATCCTTTTGTATATACCAATATTGGCTTATCGTTCATCATATCCTTGCGATTATCCAACTTCCTAACTTATCATGCGTCACCGCTGCAATAGCACAATCCACCTTCACACACTTTCTCTTTTTAGAAAAAAGAAAACCTGTGCTAAAAGAAAAATCCAAAGTCTTTACGCCAAAATTCTCTATTACCTCTTTGCTAAGCAAAGGATCACGCCCTTCTACATCAACGCCCAACTCCTTTAGCTCCTTAATTATATCTTTCTCTTTTCATTAAAAAGCTAAGAATAAGCTCTTTTTATCGCTGTCTCAGCATACACACATTCCTACCCTGATTGAGCTCATCCAACAGCAGTTACCTCTACCTTTACCCGACCAATGACAAACTCTTCTTCGGTCGGCATCTCTTTCTGCTCATCTGTTAAAGCCAAAAGATGCGCTTCAATTGCCTCCTTTATGTTCCCCATCGTCTCTTCAATCGTCTCCCCCTGAGAATAGCAACCGGGCAGGGTAGGGACTTCAGCCCAAAAACCCCCTTCTTCCGCATGATAAATCAATATTGTATATTCCATTTTCTCACCTCCTATTTAAACAATCGCAGGAAATCCTCCTCGGCCAAGCCTGCTTTCTTTAGCGCCGCCTTAAGCAGACCAATTTTAAGCTCCTTTGAGCGGGGTATAGTAACAATTTGGCCATTTGGCATCTTAACATTGATGTGGTCGCCTTTACCTTTTCTTTCAATACCACCCGCTTTTACAAAAGCTTTTACCGCTTCTTTTCCTTTTATCCCTCTGAGCTGACTCAATGCAAATCTCCTCTTTTCCTATGTCTTCTATACCGTTCTAAATTCTGTTTACAGTTTCCTGTAATAAAAATCTTTCACATTATTTTCATTAAACATACCCTTTACGTCAATCAGCACCGGTTTATCATTCATCCGGCTCTTTAGACTTTGATACTGGTGTAGGAACTGCAATAATCACAAAATCTGCCTGTTTAATCAAAGAAGGGTCGGATGAGCAAAGAGGGTTGTCATTGTTATTTTCATTGATTTTTTGTATCTTAGCTCTATCTATATCAAATCCTATCGTCTTCAAGTGCTTTGAAAATGCCTCTGCCAACGGTAAGCCCACGTAGCCTAAGCCGACAACGCAAACGGTTTTGTTTTTCATGGTTTTCTCCCTCATCCTTATTTTGATAGGATCACAAACCCTAAATTAACCGTCTCAAAATGACCATCCCTGTAAACCCCTTATTAATCCCCAATTCTTGCATCAGAGCAAAAGAAGTTAAGTCCGTGAACGAAATAGCTACCCTCTTTATCTGCGTCCCCAAAAACTCGATGAACTCCGTGACCTCTTCCAAGCTTTCATCAGGCAGCGATTTTATCATTTCTATAATATACTCCATCTCCACCATTTTTTATTCATCAACACATTTTTGTTTGCTGCTCAAATAAACTTTTTGTGCGTTATGTATTATCCTTCGTCACGTCTCTTGCAACTTCTCTAATCAGAAGTGTGTTATACCTCAAATCCGAAAAGAAGCAAAATTTTTAGAGACTGCCCCACAATTGATTTTAACAAAAAAATATCGCTCCTTTTTGGATTTAAAGCCCTATTTGTCTTTGTTTTTCCGATATTTTTGGATTGTTGGACCGTCTCTCTAGCCCCAAAACCAATTGTGAGACAGACCCCGTAATTTTACAATCTCTTCTCCAAATGCAATATCTAACGATTCAAAATCACCTGCGATGGTGACTATTGCTTTTTAAGCTTCTTATCTCTTACGCTCACCAACATGAGTTTCCTGTTTCAGGTCACCTCCGTAACAACTCTTCAAATCTCGCCTTGGCGTCATCTACAGAGATTACACCCTTTACCTCAGGAACCTTATCCTTCAACGTCGCCTCGACAAAGTTCACCAGTGTGTACTGACTCATTGGGCATCCAGCACATGCACCCGTCAGCCGCACCTTCACCACGCCGTCATCGTCCACGCCCTCTAATTCTATGCTTCCACCCTCCATCTCTAAAAGCGGTCTAATGTCTTTTTCTATTACCCCTTTCACCTCTTCCAACATTTTATTTATCACCTCTTATCTAATATATACTATAACAATTGTTATATAAAAAGGTTGCGTGAAATGAAATGCCCTTGTGAGATAATAGTGTGGGATGTATTGCCGTGCATACGAGCGGCACTTGCAGCAGAGCTGGTTGAAAAGGGTTTGTCACAGAATAAAATCTCAAAAATGCTGGGGATTACGCAGGCTGCGGTATCGCAATATACCTCAAAGAAACGGGGTTCAAAGCTAAATTTTCAGCAGGATGCAAAAGAGGAGATAAAAAAACTTGCTGACGACCTCGTGCATGGTTCTAAGGATGACCTTGTCGTGAGGATCTGCAAGATCTGCCTGAAGGTTAGAGCATACGAAACAGTTTGCAACCTGGAGCTGTGTGGCACTGCTGAAAAATAGTGCCTAAGCCATAAGAGGATGTATAACGGGACGTTCGTGAGGGATAATAGACAGACGGACCTGAACTTCTTGGGGCATCTAATTGAAGAAGTGCTACAAGAAAGATTTTTTTCCCCACTCATAAAACCATTCCGTAAACTATCCCTCTCTTTTTTAAAGGACAATCCTTAAATATAGAAGCCGTCTATGTTTTGAGTATGGAAAAAGCAGTTGTCGCATCTATTCTGTTTCGCTTCCTTATCTTCGGTCTGTTAGAAGGTCAAGAAGTAATTGTTTCGCCCCCCACAGGGAGGGGGTGGTTTTCACGGTTCTGAAATCTTATGGAAGAATAGATGATACCTCTAAGCAGTAGCGAGATGCTGCTGGTGCATGGAAATAGTGGAACTTTAGCGGTGGTTAAAGTAGGCGCTCAAAGACAGTTCTTCGTTGATACGCCAGAACGCGAGATTGTATTGGCGATGGGACCCGAAGAGTTGCTTGTGGCTTCCGGATTTGGCACGGATGACCGAATAACAAATGGATTGAGGTGCGTGCTGTACTTGATTAGAGAAGTGAATTCACCGTTGATTGTGCTGCCAAAGAACCATCCCGCATCGGCTCGCCTTAGAATTGTGGTATCTGCGGGCAAGCGAATTGTGTTGAGTTGTAACATCACACCGGGCACGCATCCTGAGCAGCATTTACTTTGTAGCATGTATGAATTTGACGGTGCAGAGATACGGGGCGTTGAACGAGGTGTGGAGTTAAAAGGTTTGGGATGGGCAAAGTGTGAGAAGAGGGGGTTTACAAACTTTTCTTTACAAAAAGAAAAGAAGGTGTAACGTAATAACGTAAAAATTAATAGGCAGGATAATGATATGACGGGCGAAGCGGGAGTAAAAAGTGCAGGGAGTGCTGGTAGGAACATATCAGAAGCGAAAAGGATTGTAATAAAGGTGGGAACCAGCAACCTCACCGATAATAACTATCGGCTTGAGCCTCGAAAAGTCGAAAAACTTACTAAGGAGATAGCGGAATTAAAGAAACGAGATAAGGAGGTTATTGTAGTCTCTTCAGGCGCTATCGGTGCCGGTATAGGCAAACTCGACCTGAAGCAAAGGCCGCGCGACATTAAGCTGCTGCAGGCTACGGCTGCCGTTGGTCAGAGCATCCTGATGAGCACGTATGATAAATATTTCGCCAGTTACGAGCAGACCATCGCTCAGGTATTATTAACGCATGAGGACTTCTTTAATAGGCAGAGATACCTTAACCTTAGAAATACATTAATTACATTACTCAAAGCAGGTTTAATCCCAATAATCAACGAGAACGACACCGTGGCGGTGGATGAGATAAAATTAGGCGATAACGATAATTTATCGGCTCTTGTAGCAAGCAATCTCGAAGCGGATTTACTCATTATGCTGACCGATATAGACGGCTTGTTCTCTCAGGACCCGAGGAAGAGCAAAAAAGCAGATTTTATATCGGTTGTGGAGGAAATAACACCGGAGATCGAGCGTGCTGCGGAAACAGGAGGGAAGATGGGCGTAGGTGGCATGAAAACAAAGATACAAGCCGCGAAGGTTGCCATGAACGCAGGTATTCCCCTGGTCATTGCAAACGGCGGAGAAGAGAACATTCTGCTGCGGATTATAGATGGCGAACCGGTTGGAACGTTATTCAAGCCGAAAAAGGATAAGATGAACGATAGAGCGCATTGGATTCTATTCGCATCTGCGCCAAAGGGCAGGATTAAAGTGGATGATGGTGCAAAAACGGCATTGCTAAAAAACGGCAGTAGTTTGCTACCTTCGGGCATTATTGACGTTGAGAACGAGTTCATAAGTGGCGACACAGTAAGTATAGTTGACGCAGAAGGTATTGAATTCGCCAAAGGCATCACGAACTACTCCGCTGCGGAAATAAAAAGGATAAAAGGCGTGCACTCGCGCGAAATCGAGCAGATTTTGGATCGTAAAGGATACACTGAGGTGGTTTATAGAGGTAATCTCGTTCGGATATAAGGGGCCAGACCCCCCTTATCAACCCTCCCTGCCTTTGCGACATATTTTTAATGAAATTTTTCATGTAGAGTAAGGTAAAAACCCACGCGATTAAATCTTTTTTAGATAATACGCGGAATATATTGCACCCAACGGGTTATGCGCAAGCACACGATCTTTTACAGCAAGTGTGGTTACCGGCGCATCCGAATATTTCGTAAATAAGATGTCGTGGCCTATACACAATCCGAGTATGATGTTTAAGTCCGTCTTTTCTTCGTTTAATATTTTTGCCTGCCCTATTGGGTTGCACATTGCTTCTACCTCTGTTTCTGTCTCGGCGTCCTCCACCTTGTGGAGACATTCCAACTCGAACTGTGATTTGTCAATCCCGCATACCTTGCAACAAACCGAAGACACATCGAAATGTTGAGATAGAACATCACAGATTATCTCTGCCTCTTTTTGCAGTCCTATGCAGAACGCAACGCCCAATTTCTTGTAGCCCATCTCTTCCGCATACAAAATTAACTCCTCTATGCGGGTCTTCTTCATGTAATACCTTGATTCTATAGAAGTAGCAACTTTAAGCGACTTGAGGTCATCTCCTTTGTATGCTGCTTTGACCTCCTCTGCAATTTCAGTGCAGTCCTTGCCTTTATAGCACTCTTTTTGTTTGCAGCCAGCACAATTCATAGTCTGTATTTTCTTCTTTTATTGCGATATATAAAGCATAATATTTCTTTGCTAAAAATTTCGTATTTGTATGCAGGGGTAAAACCACGAGATTTCACGAGATTAGCACAAGATTTTGGGGGTTAACAGGGGATAAAAAAACCAATAGTGCACTTAAGCAGTATTATAACC
>QBUM01000186.1 GCA_013180585.1 Candidatus Methanophagaceae archaeon GoMg2 | reverse complement strand
CCGTTATCAAAGTTCTGCCTTGTTTCATCAGGCAAACCGTCCAAGTTCTCCTCTGTCATTTCTACCTGTGGTTGCAACTGGTTATGATCGGTACAATCCTGAGTAACGTCGTTAGCAAGGATTATCCCCGAATCTTGGTCCACAGTAATCTGCGAATTGTATGATAACTCTATCCGCTTCTTCTTATTATCCATAAACCTTGCTTCGTGGTCAGTCAGACTGACTGCACTCTGACCACTCGTATTTAGCTCTTCCTCTGCCTTATCAAGCTTTTCCATAACCTTCTCCTTATCGTTCGCATCGCCATTCCTTATCTTCACCTCGCTGTTATAGTTAAATAAGGGTTATACAGACAGCAATAAAAACCTTTCGTTTAAATTTCGAGTGGAATTAGAATTTCGCGATTTTTTAGAGATGATTTCGCATTTCTGTGTAGGACTAACTCAGAATGGCATAGGTGTTAGAACGAAATAAATCTTTTTGTGATATGCAGGTGGGATGCTATCTGTGGTTGTTGGGTAATTGTGGGACAGCCTCTATAAAGTATAACTACCTTCTACTAAAGACACGGATTTACACTGATTTACACGGACTTATTTGAGTTTGACATTGTTGATCTGTGTCAATCTGCGTTAATCTGTGTCCTATGATTTATTTTCTTGTTAATACTGATTTGGCTCTTTACACATAAAAATTTTGGATGGAATAATTTACCATTCGTACAAAAAGGATTAAATACATATTAGCGAATATTGTTTACAAGGCAAGAGTAGTATGAATAACCGAATCTATATACTGTATCACGGCTCGTTTGGCGAACTGGTAATGGGGCATCTGGTTACAGGCGGCTTTGCAGACCGGATTGTGGGCTTATACGACCTGAAAGTCGCGTCCGTATCGCTTGACGATCCGGAGAAAGACCTGCCGGAAGACATACCACTATGCGAGTGTGACCTTCTATTAGTGCTTGGGATATTGCCCAAGGCAGGGGATCTCGTACCTATTATAGTGGAAAGAACAAGTGCGAAGGCTGTTCTCTGGCCCATTGAAGACCCGAACCTGATACCCGAGGGTAAATATTCAATAGAAAACGAACTCAAAGAGAAGGGCATACACGTGGAATTCCCCGAGCCTCTTTGTTTGCTGGACAGAAGCGATAATGAAGTGATAAATGCTTTTGTCGAAGCGTTCGGTAAGCCCAAATTTGAACTGCGGGTCAATGCGAAGAATAAGGTAATAGAAGCCGTAAAGGTTATCCGCGACACACCTTGCGGTTCAGCATCAAAGATCGCAGCGAAGCTTGTGGGGATGTCTTATGAAGACATGAATTCATTCTTAGACCAAATAAAGCAGATGCACGATAACGAGTGCGTTGCGTACATGGGTCCTGATAGACCGATAATGCAGCAAGCGGGTGAATTGCTTGCCGATGCAATAAAGGCGGCTTTTGATAGGCAATAAGACAGATAGTTAACTCTTTCTTCTCCTGCCAACGCAAATGTATAACGCAAGCAGCCCAAGCGAAAACAGGATTATCGTGGATAGTTCGGGAACCGGTGCGCATTGAGCAGGCCCATTGAGATACCCTGTGAAGTTCACGATGCCTTTCTCTGAATTATCATAATGATCGTAGATGCTTGCGTTTATCTTCGTTTCGTTTTTCGTGCCCCACCAGTTATTTGTTGCATTGACATAATCACTCTGGTGGTTGTAGAAGTTCCACTCGTAGCAACCGCTCGAGTTCTCGTTGCCATTCATCATAATGCTGTTATTCTTGATTGTGTTGTTCCTGCTTCCAGCCGTTAAGTTGAATCCACCCTTGCTGTTATAAGCTACCCGGTTACATGATATGTTGTTATTAGACGCATTGTAGAGGTAGATACCATTGCCGTTGTGCCGTGCGGTGTTTCTTGTTACGTTATTATGCTCACAACCTGCACCTAAATATATCCCGTGCCAATTGTTAGTTACATTATTTCCAGCGATGTTGCAATGGTCTATACTACAGAGATAAATACCCACTTTAGAAGTGCCGTTCGCATCTTTTACCGTGAATCCGCTGATGTTTACGTAATCTGCGCTCACATTAAAGACATGATCACCTGAGTCTGCAGCTTTAACAATGCAATTCTCTGTGCCGTTCTCTGATTCTATCGTCACCCTCTTGTTCACATTAACGTTCTCGTTGTAAGTGTTGTCTCTTACGATTATCGCTGCTCCCTCAGTTGCATTATCCACTGCCCATTGTATCGTTGCATAATTATCTGGCACGTAAATTATACCTGTGGTGATAATCAATGAGTACGCTTGTGGTCCTTCGGGAATACTCGTTCCATTTACATTTATGGTATATGTATCGCTTGTTGAAGCGTCTATTAGAACCTGCTCTACATTGTTTATGCTGTCTACACCAGTTATAGCAGGGTTGCCTGGAGTATCGGGGTCTAACAACCAGGGGTAATATGTGCTGCCGCTTTTTGTTATGTTAAGGTCTAAATTATTAACCAATTCCTCTGCTGCTTGTACCGCACCTTTCTCATCAGTCCAGACGAGAGTTGTCTTCAGCTCAACTCCTGCGGGTACATACACATTGTACGTATCCACCTCGCTATTATTCAGCACCCCTCCGAGTATTGTCTGAACAGGGTTATTGTCAGACCGGATTACGTCCACAGCCGCAGTTACATTAACCAAACCCCAGCCATAGGTGTAATTTGGACCCGGACTTCCAAGGTCCTCCGCAGTGTGTATCAGCAATGCCTTAACCGTAGCTGGCGTTAGATTAGCACCCGAATGTGTGCTGCGGTAGTCCTGGTACATCAAGGCAACACATCCAGATACTGCAGGCGCAGACATGGATGTCCCTCTCTTCACAGCATAAGATTGTCCTGATATAGTTGAGTTTATGCCGCCATCTCCCCCTATTTCATCTCCGGGCGCAGATACATCTGGCTTAATCCTGCCGTCATCAGTAGGACCTCTACTGCTAAAACATGTGTGGTTATTAGTATCTGAATATGTTGCTCCAACGACAATTGTATTCTTTGCTGTGCTGCCCGGTCCTGGTAATCTGCCCCATGGATGTGGCCAGGGATAATTACCTGATGAACAATTTGCACTGACCTCTTGGTTGCCCGCACTGAACACGATGGTGATTGTATTGTTATCAAGCTTACCATCTACGATCTTATCATAGTTCTGACTCCAAGTGCCATAATCTCCATATAAGTAGCAATTTGAGGCATTTATCTCCCAGCCCCAAGAATTTGTTGAAATCACCGCGCTGTTATTAATAGCATCAAAGATCTCGTTTTTCATTTCTGTTATATTATCGGGCCATTCATACGTGACGATGTTAGCTTCTGGTGCCATTCCTCTTAGAAGTCCCCCACTATTAGTTCCGTTTCCTATTACAGTACCTGCAACATGAGTAGCATGATTCGCTACAGCACTTCCTGTATCACCAATAGTAACTCTTCCTGCAAGGTCATTGTGGGACCCGTCAGCCCATCCTTCATCCCATTCTGCTATTACCACGCCAGAACCGTTCAGGTTGTATGGTGCTGCCTGTACGGTGTTAACTTTGAGTGCCTCTCTCGAACCGTCATTGTTGATTGTTTTTGGCGGAGGCACGGATTCTATCCATTCAACGGCATCTTCGCTTGCAAGGCTTAAGATAGTATAAGAATCTTCAGGAACCGAAACAGTCCACACGTTGCCTCCCCACGGGCTTGGCTCTGCGACTGCACTTCCGTATTTTACTATTACCTGTTTCGCTTCGTCAGCCGAAACGTCACCAAAGAATGTGACCAACAAGTTCACAGTTCCGTCGGGATTGACCGCCCAAGAGCCGACACCATAATCTCTTATGTGTGGCGACACCTTGTCATCAGGCAATATGTTACCAATCCACCTCACGTTCGGCTGCGCAATTATATCAGATGCCGCGTCGCAGGGAATATCGGCAAACCATGCGTTGTTAGGAACATATGTCAGTAAATCCACATCATGGGTTTCGTTAAGTGCGGTTTTTTCGCTTGCATTTGGTATCTGATAAAACTGCATTAGTACATGTGTCTTCTCAGCACCTGCACCTCCCAGTACCTCCAATTTCGACTTGGCGACATGGTCTAATCCTGCGTCCGGTACAAACTGCCTCGACTTTAGCAATATTCCTGTTGAGGTATCTTCTGCATTCACGGACGTATCTGCTTCTGCCGCCAGCACTGCCAACATTGCGAGTACTACCAGTATTCCGACTGATGCTACTATTCTGTTTCTCGTGTTACCCATTTTTGATGTTGTCTGCTGTGGTCAATAAATGCGTGTCTACCTCTCACTCAGTATTCGCAACGTTGTTGATTGTTTTTGGCGGAGGCACGGTCTCTATCCATTCTACCGTGTCTTCGCTTGCAAGACTTGAAATAGTATCTTCAGGTATCGAGACGGTCCACACATTACCACCCCACGGGCTTGGCTCTGCGACTACACTTCCATACTTTTCTATCACCTGTTTCGCATCGTCAGTCGAAACGTCTTCAAAGAACGTAACCAGCAAGTTTACAGTTCCATCTGGGTTAACCGCCCAAGAACCGACACCATAATCTTTTATGTGTGGAGAAATCTTGTCATCGGGTAATATTTTTCCGATCCACTTCACATTTGGCTGTTTGATTATATCAAATGTGGAATCACGTGGAATATCGGCAAACCATGCGTTATTTGGTATATATGTCTGCAATGCTACATTAAAATTTTCATTGAGTACTGCTCTTTCGGTTGTATTGGGTATGCTGTGGAATTGTATTAAGACATGCGTTCTCTCACCCTCAGCTTCTGCCATCGCCGGTAATTTAGACACAAAGATAAGGTCTATTCCGGGCTCAGGCACAAACCGCCTCGATTTAAGGAGTATTTCTGCTGGCGTGCTTGTTCCTAAGCCTGCATGTATCCCCCTGATAGCTCTCCTGTCAACAGGAGTATAGCTCTTATTGGTTGCAATCGTACGTACATTCCCATATTTGACTGTAGTCGGTATTGCATTCTCGTTAGCAGGCCTATAATAGTTAAAACAATTGTTGAGATTCGCACTCGATTTGACAGTGAATACTTCGCTCGTATCCGAGTTTGTTATCAGTCTATCTGAATTGAGAACAGGTGCATCAGTGCTGAAGGCAACCGAATCGGAAATAACACGAGGCGTTGGATACGCATGTGCAGATACCGTTATGCACGCTACTATTGCCAATATACCTACCAAAGTAAACAGCTCTTTTTTTATTTTATTTGTCACCATTCTCCCCCCTTTGTCCCTTTAAATCTTTAGCGGTTATTAGCACATTAATAATATAATTGGCTATATAAATAGTCCCATTTCTTATTTTATTTATCATCATCTTCCTTCCCCTCTTTTGCCCCTTTACATCTTTAGCGCATATTAACAATAAATAATATGATGGTAGTGCAATATAAATAGTTAGCTGGCATATGTAAATAACATATGCAGGTGGTGTGGGTGGTGGACTGGCATTTGGATGTTGGTTTATAAATTTTGTGTGTTTTTGAAATTAAATATGTAAAGCTAATCTTACACTCGGAATGTTTCGTTATTTCTGTAAATTCTGAAGACCATAATCTATTGTAAAAATCACAATAATCTTTGCTTTTATACGATAAGTTACTCAGAGATAATTCTGAAAGTACAGCTCGCCAACGAACTTCTCCATGAATTCCGCCTCTTCTTCCAGCTTTATATGCTCGATTCTGATTGCCGCTGCTTCTGCCTCTTCCCTCTTTGTCCTTGAAATCAACGCCTGCCTTGCGCCTTCTACCGCTGCGTTTCCCACTTTCCTTATCTTATCTCGCGCAATATCCGGAAGAAGACCTATCCGTATTGCATTCTCCGTGTTTGTAAAGTTCACGAAACCGCCAGCCAGAAGGAGGCTATCTATATCACCAAGCGCAATCCCGTATCTTTCCATCAATACCGTTATGCCTACAGCCACAGCAGTTTTAGCAAGATTTAACTGATCTATGTCCCTTTCCGATAGGCTTATGTCCTCTGCTATTCTAAACTCCTTTTCAGCGCCGCGGAATTTACCCCTACCATCAATTATCTTTTTATCCAGGAGTTCAGCAATAGCGTCTATCAAACCGGAACCGCAAACTCCGACAGGCTCGGCGGCATCGCCAATCGTTTTGTACGTAGCCTTCCCGTTCTCTATTTTCACTTCTTTTATCGCCCCGTTTACACCACCAATCCCGCACGTTATACTAGCACCTTCAAACGCGGGGCCCGCAGCCGCAGACGTTGCAATCATCCTATCCCTGTTTCCAAGTACAATTTCCGTGTTTGTCCCAATGTCTATCGTCAGGCATATCTCATCGTTTTTGTACATCTCCGTAGCCAGCACCACCGCGAGAGCGTCAGCGCCGACAAAACCGCCTATCAGCGGAAGCCCATAAACCCATGCCTTGGAATTCGCCTTAAACAAAAGTTCTTCCGCCGTTTTACTTATAGGGGTTGTACTCTGCGGTTCGTAAGGGCTTTTTCCTAACGATTCGACCGAATAGCCAAAGAACAGGTCTCTCATTACGGGATTGCCAACGACTACCATCTCATAGATTTTAGCAGGGTCGGCCAGGGAAGCGATCATTTCGCTAACGACATTTCTGATCTCTCTTTGGAGTACATCCTGCCCTTTTCTCGCAAAATCTATCCGCGAAATTACATTAGTTCCATATTTAGTTTGTGGATTCTCTCGTGATGTAACAAAAAGCACTACTCCGGTTTCAAGGTCAATTAGGTGCATGGCAAGCGTGGTTGTCCCTATGTCAAGAGCGATTCCGTATATCGCACCCACGTACTCGCCTACATCAATTGATACCCTTTTGTCCTCTCTGCGTACAAAAGGTACAATGGGGATTTTCTTATATTCTCCTGATTCTAAAACGTACAATTGCCGGAGATATAGATTAGACCTCAATCGTACGTAAACGTGCTTGTCTGTTTTCAAAATTTTTGCCTGGCACGCGAGCCTGTGAATATCATCGTGTATAAATTCGTTTTCCGCTTCTGTTTTATCCGCGAGCGCGCCGGGTGCGCATTCAACCTCAATCAGGCATTGACCACATTTTCCCTCACCGTCGCATGATGCGTTTATATCTATCCCCTGCTCTTGTAAATAAGAAAGTATAGTCTTTCCTTTAACGAGTTTTGCTTCTTTTCCATACTCCGGAAATATGATTTTCATAAAACCTTGTTATTTAATGTAAAAGCGGTATTTTAAATCTTTGATTATCTTATTAATTCTATGGGTATTGTGGACGCCTTGCTCGACGTGAAAAAGAAGAAGATAGATTTATTTTGTGCCGAGCGACTGAACAATGGAACGAGTGCGTACGACATAATTGACGAGCTGACCGGTGGTTTACGAGAAATTGGAAAAGGCTACAAAGAGATATATTTTGACGCGGAACTGATGGTCGCCGGTTGGAATGCGAAAAAAGCGTTAGATATTCTTAAACCGCTGTTGCAGGGTGAAGTACAGCATAAGATAGGGAAAGTCGTTTTGGGCACGGTTAAGGGGGACGTTCACGACATAGGAAAAGATATAGTTAATATAATGCTATCTTCTGAAGGCTTTGAAGTCATTGATCTTGGCACAGACGTAAGCAAGGAGGATTTTGCGGATGCCGTTCGTGAAGCCGAAGCGGATATTCTCGCAATGTCCGCCTTACTGACGACAACAAGGGACTATATGGCAGAAGTCATAACGTATTTAGGGAAAGATCGCGCGGTAAAGGTAATGGTCGGTGGAGGCGCAGTCACTTCGGAATACGCCGCGGAAATCGGCGCAGACTGTTATGGCAAGGATGCCATTGATGCGGTTAGTAAGGCGAAGGAGCTGGTATAACTTTTATGTACAAAAACCAGTATACCGGAAAATTCATCGCGTTTGAGGGGCTGGATGGTGCAGGTTCTACAACGCAAGCCGAAAAATTAACTCGGTACTTGAAGAAGCGAGGGGAAAAAGTGCATCTTACTAAAGAGCCTACTAATAACCTTATCGGGGGCATGATTCGCGGACAGTTGACAAAAGAATGGCGAACAGGGCCGGAATGCCTTCAACTATTGTTTACTGCTGACCGAGCGCATCACTTAGAGAAAGAAGTTATCCCGCTATTAAAACAGGGGGTAACGGTGATAACCGACCGCTACTTCTTTTCCTCTGTTGCTTTTGGATCTTTGGGGATAGCAGACCGGGAATGGCTGCAGAAAATTAATGACCGGTTTATACTGCCCGACATCACGTTTATGCTAAATGTATCGCCCCGGATTTGCCTTCAGCGGATAAACGAGAGCAGGTTTCATCTGGAACTGTTCGAAGAAGAAGAGAATATGGAGAAGATATGGCGAACGTATGCGACTCTGGCACAGGATTTTGAAGATGTATATGTAATTAACGGTGAAAAAACAGTGGAAGAGGTGTTTACTGACATAACAAAAATCGTTAATGAGTTCTTATAGCCACAAGATTACGCAGATTCCCCGAGAGACCTTTTCTTCAAAAATAAGTGCTTTTGCAATTAGTTAACGCCTATGCGCTGCACCCACCAATTCATCAATGTTCTTATAGCCGTTAGCAACAAGATATTCCTTCAACTCTTCTTTTAGCTTCGAGAATATTCCCGGTCCTTCGCTTACCAGGGCGCTACCCACCTGAAACAAACTCGCGCCATTCTTTGCGTATTCTATCACGTCCTTAGCGGAAAAAATACCGCCAACTGCGATCAGGGGTACCTTCAACTCCTCAAATAATGCAAAAATAACTTGCTTACCGCCGACCGTAAGTGCCTTACCCGATTTGCCGCCATAGCCCGTAGGATTGCCCAAAATAGGTATATCCAGCGTGTGGTCAACAGGTCTTGCCATTACGGTATTAATGGCGGTTATAGCGTCAGCACCTGCCTTCTCCAGCGTCATTGCCAATCCCGCGGGGTCGCCCACGTTAGGCGATATTTTTACCGCTAATGGGATCGGCTGCGCGATCTCTCGTACCTCTTTTATTATAGCTCTCAGCAGTTTCGGATTGTTTTCAACGGCTACGAAATCCGAATGCGGACAGGAGGCGTTAAATTCAAGCATGTCTATCGGATATTTAATAGCGCGTTTTGCTACTTCCCTACATTCCGCCATGTCTTTTCCAAAAATACTCAGTATCAATGGCACATTCGCACGCTTTGCATCTTCTATCTCCAGCCCGTAGTTCTTTATCCCCGGATTCGGAAGTCCCATCGCGTTCGCATAGCTAAGAGGCGATACTTCAATGAAGGTGGGATTTGGGTAGCCATCGCGCTCATGCAGTCCAACCGATTTTGTCACGACAGCTCCGGCGCCTGATACTGCATATCTATATAGCAACTTCCCGGAAACGCCGAAGCCCGCTGCATTCGCAATAGGGTTCGGGAATACAATACCGCAGAATTCTGTTGCTAACAATGGTTCGTATTCGGGTATGAAATGCGGAGAAGGAATAGATAAAAACTCACCTGTATCCGACTTAATAGGAATTCTTTTACCGCTCTTCTCACGCTTCCAGTTTCCAAATTCCGTACTTATCAGCTCTTCGGCATCGAACACAGGGCCGTCTTTACAGATTTGATAACCACCGAGGTCACAGGCGCCACACGCACCGCATCCGCATTTTACTATTCGTTCTACGGAGACCTGCGTGTGGATTCTCGCCTGCTTCGTAATCTCGCAAACTCGTGCCAGCATCAGTTCCGGACCACAGGTCAATACCTGCTCAAATCGTTCACCCGCTGCCAGTATTTCTTCTAATAACGCTGTGACCAGTCCTTTGTGGCCTTCAGAACCATCTTCTGTGGCTATTCTTACATCACAGCCCAGCCGCTCAAATTCTTTGATATACAAAAGTTCTGCACTATTTTTTGCGCCTGTCAGAACCACAGCGTCTATGCCTGATTCTTGCGCTTGTTTCGCGGCAAACAGTAAAGGCGCTGCGCCATAGCCGCCAGCAACCATACAAATTCTTTCGCCTTTGATTCGGAATCCGTTACCATAGGGGCCTCGTAGGCCTATCAAATCGCCTTCGTGCTTTTGGTGTAGACTGTGACTGCAATCGCCGACATCGGCAATCGCAAGCTCTATTTCGCCTGTCGGGGTAGCTGCGGCGATTGAGATTGGTATCTCATCTACTCCAGGATTCCAGACCATAACGAATTGCCCCGGTTCACTTTCTTTGGCTATTTCGGGCGACTGGAACTTGAAGGTTTTTACTTCTTCGGTTTCCGTTCTTAATTCTTTTAGTTTATGCAGCGTGGGGATGTTGAGTGGCATTTATACTCCTAATTTATCTTTCAGATTGGAGAGATTTTTTTCTTCTCTAATAAATCGTGGAGGGACGCTTTTTTGTATTGAACCTTGAATTCCAAGCAGAGCTTCCATCTCCTTTGAAACTGCTTGATATGTTCTTTCTTTTTTATCTTTTCTTGGCTCACTTATCAAAATTGCCTTCTTTAATATTTCACTCCCTTTTTTGTCCCCTACGACCATGACTAAACCTAAACGTTCTCCTGTGATTTCTCTCATCTCTTGTTTGGACTCATAACTTCTTTTGAGATGCGCATTATTGGGATAACGCTGAAAACACCTTTCAACATTCTCGTCCGTCAGTTTACAGAAGTCAATAACTTTTTCAACTGTAAAATATCCAATAATATACAATCCTTTTTTGTACTCATCATTTTTTTTATACTGAGTTAAACCAGCATAAAAAACCAATAAATCATCTTTTTTAAACTGTAACAAGGCATTTCGTTTTGAAGTTGGATCTCCGTATGTAAATGTTTCGAATTCGGGATCAAAGTGTATTACTTTATTTCCAATTACCTCAGGTAAATAAGTTGACAAGGAATTACCATATCTGTCAAATAGGTCCTTATAGGTTCTATTTTCTTTTGTGTTTGAACTTTTTTCTGGAATTGGTATGTATTCGAAAGTATCGTCTTCAAAAATGGGACCTAAAGCACCTCCCGTTCCTTTATCAATTCCTACTCGCAGTAACAGTGCTTTCCATGCGTGTTCGGTTAAGTAACCCATCGCTCCATCAACCTCTCCCGCTTAACATTAGGATCGCATCCTTGACCGAGATAAATGTTGTACAAG
>QBUM01000187.1 GCA_013180585.1 Candidatus Methanophagaceae archaeon GoMg2 | reverse complement strand
GTATAATGTCGAATCATGAGAAGCTTATAGCGATGAAAATACCACATTTAGAGCGAGCGATGATGGAGTTAGGAATGGCAGGGACACTTATCATATTGCTTGAATGTTCTATCGTGACTGGCTCGCTGAACTTTGGTGCAGTGGTAACTAGTGTGATGAATACAGGGCTTATAGCGTTGATGTTCATCTTCTCGTGTTTCGCGATACTCCATCCGTACAACGCATGTCTGGGACCTGACGAGCGAAGAGAGCGAACAAGGATGGTTGCAGTAGAGATTGGAGGATTGGTTTGCGTCCTACTGGGGCTTGCGCTGGTCGTACTCGGGACTTCTCCGTATGGTGTTTTAGACGGTGTGTCACTGGTGGTCTTTGGAGCAGTCGTATGGGTAGTGTTCTTCAGGATGTTCATCAAGGCGTGCATGGATGAGGCGTATTCGACAGTCGGAACGGGGTTAATCAAAACGATAGAGTGAGGAGGGAAAAAAGGAAACATGATAGTAATAAATGAGAAGTATGGAGTGGTGTTAGATCCCGACACGCTTACCGTAGGCGTCAGCAGACCGGGGTTCTACAAAGTCAACCTTGGACCGATAGAAGACCAGGTAGTGGTTCTGGAGACAGCAGTGGATGATCTGTTAAATTGCCTTGACCCCTCAACCGGTTTCAAGATGCAACAGCCAAACAGGGAAGGAATGCTGAGTAAAGCGGGGTTCACGACGTTCTTCATGCTCGGCGTGACCTTTTGCGTATTAGCGGTGGCAATAGTGTTCATAGCTTTAGGAGGAGGTGCATGAGTATGGCAGAGAAGAAAGAAGTTCCGGATGGATGGCCGCTTGTTACAGGTGACTGTGAAGTAGGCGATCCGCAGAGTTGCGTGGCGATATCCTCACATGGGTCGTATTTCCACATGGAAAATTTGAAAGGAGTCGCAATACAGGGACCGGATAAAACAGAGAACATCGGGTTGGAGAAGATAATGACGAATATTGTATCAAATCCGAACATACGATTCCTCATCCTTGCCGGTGCGGAAGTTCCAGGGCACATAAGCGGCGGTTCAATGAAAGCACTGATAGAGAACGGTATTGACCCATCGACACATAAGATTATAGGGACCCCGGGCGCAATACCATTCATCGAGAACGTACCGGAAGAAGCGGTTGAGCGATTTAGAAACCAGGTGGAACCAATTGACATGATTGGGGAAGAGGATTACGGTAAATTAAATGCAAAGGTTCAGGAGCTTACAGCTCGAGACCCCGGAGCGTTTCCCGAAGACCCGATGATAGTGAAAGTAGGTGGCGAGGAGGCAGGAGCAGCAGTGATAGAAATGCCGTTAGCCATGCCTGCGACTCCATATATGGGCGTCATAGACCGAGCCGCGGAGCAGTTAACCTATAAGACACAGTTGATTGCAAGGGACCAGAAATTAACGTCAGGGCTTTCGCAAAATGCGTTATTAGGATTAGTAGCAGGGGCGATAAGTGCGTTAATCTTCCTCATACCGTTAATAGTGGGGGTGATATAAATGGCAGCACCAAAAGTAGAACAAAACACACCGGAAACAGCAGTTTTAACCGCACGGATAGAGGACCTGAGACACTTTATAACGATGATCGGTCGTGATTCCCGGTTCGCAGCAGGACTCTGGGCAGGAATAGTAAAAGGGCTGGCAATCGGACTCTTCGTGAGTTTCTTTTTAGTCGGTCTTAAACTGGTGATGTAATAGGAGAGGAAAGAGGAGAAAAGAAGAATGGGAGAAGAAAAGAAATCCGAAGAGGAGCTGGAAAAGGAGATAGAGGCGGAAGTGGAAGCCGACATTCTGGCGAAACTGGAGAAAGAACTGGAAGAGGTAGCCGTTCCTGTCGCCGTAACACCACCAGAGCATAGAAAACTGCTGGAGCGAATAAACCAGATGGATACTACCGTGGAATTTGTCGCGGGAGAACTATGGCAACGACAGGGAGAGCGATTAGGGTTTACAATCGGGCTTTTATACGGTGTGCTGATAGGAATAGTTACGTATGTACTATTCATGATAGGATAAGAAAAGGAGGCAGAAAAAATGTTTTTATTTGATAGGGAGCAAGATATATATGAAATAGGTGGAGTGAAGGTAGGAGGTCAGCCAGGCGAGTGCGCAACTGTTCTTTGTGGTACGATATTCTACGCGAAGCATTATCTGGTCGAGGATGCGGAGAAAGGGATATTTGACAAGAAAGCAGCGGAAGACGTGATAAATAAGCAGGATGAGTATTCTGATTTAACCGGGAATCCAGGCATGATGCAGATATTTTCGGAATCGTCAGAGGCGATGGAGAAAGAGATTGCGTTTTGTACAGAGAAAAGTGACTCACCTTTCTTGATTGACTCGACAGTGGCGGAGGCGAAGATAGCGGGACTCAAGTATGTGGATGAAGTGGGACTGGTAGATAGGGCGGTGTATAACTCGATAAACGTGTCGTGTTCACCCGAGGAGCTGGAAGCAATCAAAGATTCCAGAATAGAAGCAGCGATTATCCTGGCGTTCAATCCAAAAGATTCGACGGTAGCGGGGAAGATAGACCTGTTAGAAACAGGAGCAGGCACCTTTGATAAAGGCTTGGTGCAGCTTGCACGGGACATGGGTGTAACGAAACAGATGTGCGATCCTGCTACGCTGCCCATCGGTGCAGGTGTTGGGTCTGCCGTTGCGTCAGGGTTTACCATCAAATCGAAATTCGGTATCGCCGTGGGATTGGGTATCCACAATGCACCTTCTGCGTGGACATGGCTGAAGGGGTTCCGGAAGGATCATGCGGAAAAAATCCCTGACCCTACAAGACCGGGTAAAACTAAATGGTCGGGACTGGGCGCAGAAGTGTTCGAGATCTGTGACATAGCCTCCAACATTATCCCTGTAATAGCAGGGATGGATTTCGTGCTTTACGGACCAATAGAGCATGCATCAACGGTGTTCCCGCTTGTTGGCATGGGGGATATGATTGTTGCAGAGGGGAACAAGGCAGAGCACGATATTGACTCACTGGAACCACATCCACTTACAAAAATGGGTGCATAGGGGTTTTTATTTTTTACCCCTTTTTATTTTTATCTTTCCTATGATCTTATCACCATCCAAAAGTCCAAACAGGAAGACAGATGTTTTTTCTTTTAGCACAGGTTTTCTTTTTTGTAAAAAAGAAAAAGTGTGAGGTGAAAGAAGACATGGAGGGAATTTCTGATTGGAAGGAAGGGATTGAGCGCGAGCGAAAAGGGAAGGACAAATCCTTTGCGGTGCACGGGCAATCGCCGATACCGCCGGAAGAGCGAGGGAAGTTCGGGGGTCTTGAATATTATTCCCCTAACGCAGACTACCGGTTCGAACTCGAACTTCATGAGCACAGTGATAAAAAGCTGTTACAAATTGAAGACACAGGAGGCAATATACGGGACTTCCTGCGCTGGGCAGAATTCCGATTCAAAGTAGGTGATGAGGAATGCATACTTCAGGCATATAAAAGCGACCCTCGGGAGGAACGGCTGTTTATCCCGTTCAAGGACGCAAGCAGTGGTAAGGAGACATACGGAGCGGGGCGGTATATTGACCTTGAGCTCAAGAGAGACTGCACACCGGAAGGAAGATGGATTCTGGATTTTAATAAAGCGTATAATCCCTGGTGCGCATACAGTAAAAATTATGTATGCCCTTTTGTGCCACCAGAGAACTGGCTTAAAGTGCTTATATGTGTCGGAGAGAAGAATTATCAGAAGCAAGGATGAATCTCGTAGGTTACATCCTTTTCCTTCAAGCCGAGAACGAAAGAGAAACAAGGGTTAATCAATCCTGCGGATTTAAGCTTTGTGATTAAGTTTTCCTTTCCAAGAAATCCGCAAGCTCCCCAATACCTTTCAACTCAAAATCGAGCGCTTCACCAACTAAACAATTTTTAAATACCCTTTTATCTTCTGGTATGACGGATACTACCTTATTTCTGTCCACCGAATCGAGAAGAAACCTCGCGGTTTCTTCATCTATTTTGTTCAAAACATAATATAACGGTTTACCTGCGCTCTCGCTGATTTTACTTACCTTCTCAGCAAGTCGGATTGATTCCTGAGAAGGGTCAATGACCATTAGAATGAGGTTACAGCCAGCCTCTACACCTCTTCCAAAGTGCTCAACCCCTGCATCTGTGTCAACAAGTGCAAATTCACCTTTATTTAACTCGAGCATACGCAAGAAATCGGCAGATAAAGCATTAAAAGGGCATGCACAACCTTCGCCAAAATCACGAATCTTGCCTATCGCGAGCAGACTTATCCCTCCCTTTTTGCTCATGTAATCCTCCGGTATGCCACTCGCTCTTATCCCTTTCCCGAAAACATTGGATCTTTCCCCTTCCTTCGGCTTCAACAGCTTCTCTGCAACCATTTTCTTACCGCCGAAGTGTAGTACGAAATCCTTTGGAAGCTCCATTCCAAGCTGAATATGCAGTCCAAAGTTTGATTCGTCATTATCCACTACGATAACTTTGTATCCCCTCTTTTCAAGTTCTATTGCAAGCAGTGCTGTTATGGAACTCTTTCCACAGCCTCCTTTGCCACATATCAGGATTTTCATTTTCTATCCTTTTTATCTGTGTTATTAATAAGTTCAAAAGCCTTAAAAAAGTATTCGTTCACTTCTTCCATGTGTTCGACCGCTTCCCTTATCGCTTCATAGACTTCGGTGCCAATTTCATCAAACCCTTTGGCTTTCTCAGCCCATCGCTTGAAATCCTTTCCATGCTCTTTGTTATGCTCAATCCAGTACACCACCAATAAACCCAGTTTCTCTTTTTCATCTTCTGTTTTCATTTTCTACTAACTAACTAATCCATTTCCGAGATAGCACCTTGTGGGCATATCTCTATACAAGCTCTGCATCTCTCAGTATCTCCATAACACCTGCCATAATCTATTACTGCTTTTTCATTCACAATTTCAATTGCGTTTGGTTCACAAACACTGATACATTCTCTACACCCTGTGCATCGCTCCTGCTCAACGACGGGAATCCCCATTTTACCCTCATTTCATTATGCATTTTTTTTAAAAATAAAAGAGAGTAAGAAGAGCAGATTTTTTATCCACTATTCTTCCCAGCCCACTTTTTTTTTACCATCCCAAAATTCTTCACATCTCCCGTGTAAAGGCAACCCAGGTTTCCGTTGTTGAGACATCCCTGCTCTGGTGGAGGAAATCTTCAATCACTTTTGGGTCTTCCGCTTCATAAATCCATATCGCGTCATACCTGCCCAGCGTATGATACACTTGCAGGAACTTGACGCCTGTGGGAGGATTTTTAAGTATCTCGTCGCCGAATTTCCTCGCATCTTCCACCATGCCTGGGTTGACTCTCACGCACGTTATGAACAACATCTCTTTTTTTACACCTCCTTACATCTACCTTACGCTTTAAGTATATAAAGTTATGTTTATTCCCGCTCTGTTTTATGATACGACCTAACTTGTTCGAGAACATGAGGGTAGTCCACAAATATTGCTCCCAAATCTACTGTTCCAACCAGGTCAAAAATACCCAAAGCTGCTACCACATCCCCTTTCTTATTTCTAATCGGAGCAACAACCACCGGTACACCTGCATATCTGCCCTTAAGGAGATTTGTGTGTATCGCTCGATTCTCCTTCAGTACTTGCTCTAATACAGGACCACTGTATTCAAAGTCTATAATTTCTCCTTTTTCCACTCTAACGCCCTTTTTATTCCTGCTTCGTATTGCTACTGGCATTACAAACAAGTCATTCACCGCTTTCGCTATCGGCGCGATTTCTTCTGCCGTTGTGTCGGCATTTACTACTATACTTAACTCTTCCTCTTCCATTTTTACACCTTCTCTTTTTTTTCTTTTACTTTTAATTTTAATTAAAATGGATAATCACTCAAAACTCAATATTCTATTCCTGAAGTTGTGCTGCTAGTTTCATTCCAATAATGCTTGACCTTCTCCATGTGTGTTGCTATATCAGCCATCTCGATTATTCTGGCCCCTGGCTCCCTCCCGCTAAGAATGATGTCAGTATGACCTCTTTTTTCCAACAACTCTAAAACATCGTCTTCTGTTAACAGCTCGAATTTTACCGCGTACAATATTTCGTCCAGAATCAAAAGGTCGGCTTGTTTTTCCGCTAACACTCTATGAGCTAATTCCAACCCCTCTTTAGCCTTTTTGAGATGTATCTCCCGCGATTTTTCGCCCTTTTAAAAACCAGGAGTGCCGCAAAGGTGTATCTGGAGGTTATCGAGGTTCTTTAGAAACTGGTATTCCCCGGTAGTTGGTCTTCCTTTCATAAACTGCAATATCACTACTCTCTTATTATGACCCAATGTTCTTATGGCATGACCAATAGAGGCGGTTGTCTTTCCCTCTCCCTTTCCATAGTAGGCGATGATTTTTCCCTCAACTGGATCCATAATCTATAATATAGAGTTCCTTATCTTTATTTATAAGAATAATGGAAAGAGAAAAATTTATCCCAATGGAAGACGGGACTTTATACAGCAAGAGGAAAGGATTTACTCCTCTTCACGTGCCTCCTTTAAAGGAATATGCGAAAATAGTGGGGGAAGAGCCAATAAAAAAGCTGGAGGAGGTGAGCGAGAGGTTAAGCGGGATGGAGATGCTGGAGTTGAGCTCTACACCTCTTGGTGGTGGAGTAGCGGAGATGCTTCACTCTTCAGTTCCTTTTTTGAACTCGATTGGAATAGACGACGAATGGAAAGTGATAAAAGGGAGTAAGGAATTTTTTGAGGTCACAAAAACCATGCATCATCTTTTGCAAGGTAAAAAGGGGAAATTGACTGCGGAAGATGAAAAGATTTATTTCTCCGCTATAAAAGAGAATGTGGCTTTGGATATTATTGATTATGAGCCTGACGTTGTTTTTGTGCACGACCCGCAGCCATTGGCATTAGCGCGGGAACTAAAGAGAGGAGATGTGAGATGGATATGGAGGTGCCATATTGATATAGACGAAGTGGCTTTGAGAAGAAATCCAAGATTATGGGATTTCATCACCTATTGGGCGGAAGCTTTTGACGCTGCGATATTTACCGCTGCTTATTTCGTTATCTCTCAGTGGCCACTGCCAAAATTCATTATACCACCGTTCATTGACCCTTTATCGGAGAAGAACAGGGAGATGAGTGAAGATGAGATACAGAAGGAATTAGAAAAAGAAGATATAGACACCGAAAAGCTAATTCTCTCTCAAATCAGCAGATTCGACCACTGGAAAGACCCTGAAGGAGTTGTATCTATCTATAAAAAGGTAAAGGAGAAGGTTGTTGATTATTTCAAACAGATTACCTGTCAGTGTTGAAAGAAGGAAGAACGAGTTTCGTTTCAGTTCAAGCGTGGGCGGGCTTGCTACTGGCTTAAATGCATTACATCAAAGATATGAAAGCGTCTGGGTTGGCTGGCCTGGAATTGCAATAAATAGAGAGGAAAACGATTATGTTGAATCAAAACTGTCAGAATTTAATTGCTACCCCGTTTTTCTCTCTCAAGGAGAAGTGGAGAAGTATTATTACGGATTTAGCAACAAAACCATATGGCCGCTATTCCATTACTTCCCTCAATATGCCAAATATGAGCACTCTGAGTGGTCGGCTTACGAGCACGTGAACCAGAAATTTTGTGAGCGCGTAGCCGAAATTGCAAAGCCTGAAGACGTTATTTGGATTCATGATTATCATTTGATGCTCCTGCCCGGGCTTATAAGGGCGCTTTTTTCCGATGCAACAATAGGCTTCTTCTTGCATATCCCCTTTCCATCTGCCGACTTATTTCGCTTGATACCCTGGAGAAAGGAAATTTTAGAAAGGGTCTTAGGTGCTGACCTCATAGGTTTCCACACTTACGACTATGCGCACAATTTCCTTAGTAGTGTGCTCTGCCTGCTCGGTTATGAACATGAATTTGGGAAGCTCGTGATTGGAGATAGGATAGTGCAAGTGGACGTGCATCCAATGGGGATTGAAGTCCAGAAATTTGTGAGTGCAACAAGCGGAAGGGGAATAAAAAGGGAAGTAGCACGGCTACGCAGCCGGTTCAAGAACTGCAAAATAATATTCTCGATGGATAGGCTGGACTACACGAAAGGAATCCCGGAAAGGCTTTATACTTTTGAGCATTTTCTCGAAACTCACCCGGAATGGCATGAAAAGGTCGTTTTCATTTTAAAAATCGCTCCCTCTCGCACTAAAGTGGGGCAGTATCGTGTGTTGAAGCAGGAAATAGATGAGCTCGTAGGAAGGATAAACGGAAAATATGGAACGCCTGAATGGGTCCCAATATCTTACTTCTACCGCTCTTTGCCATTCCAAACCATCGTTGCTTTTTATCTCGCGGCAGATGTTGCACTC
This sequence comes from Candidatus Methanophagaceae archaeon GoMg2, assembly GCA_013180585.1. GTDB lineage: Archaea > Halobacteriota > Syntropharchaeia > Alkanophagales > Methanospirareceae > QENJ01. Next base: position 2,783 of record QBUM01000187.1, on the reverse strand, counting down.
CTGACCTCGATGCGAGACGGTATGAACCTTATAGCAAAGGAGTTTGTTGCAAGCAGGGTGGATGGAAAAGGAGTTTTAATACTGAGTGAGATGGCGGGAGCTGCAAGAGAGTTGGGAGAAGCGCTCGTGGTAAATCCAAACAACAAAGAGGAAGTGGCAGAGGCGCTGAATGAAGCTTTGAGAATGCCGGAAGAGGAGCAAAAATCGAGGAATGAGGAGATGCAGAAACGTTTGAGTCATTATGATGTGTTTCATTGGGGGTCAGGATTCATAAGGAGTGTTCTTGAGACGAAACGGTTACAAGAGGAACTAAATATGAAGAAATTGAGTGAAAAAATAAGGGAGGAGCTAAAAAACGCTTATAAAGCTGATGATAAACGTTTGCTGCTCTTAGATTACGATGGAACCCTGGTTCCATTTGCTGATAAGCCGGAGCGCGCAAAACCAGATAGAGAGCTTTTGGACTTATTTAGGGCACTATCTGAGCCGCCTGAAAACACCGTCGTGATAATAAGTGGTCGTGACAAGGAAACCTTGGAGCGCTGGTTTGGAGACACTGGGGTATGCCTGGTGGCGGAGCACGGAGTGTGGCTCAGAGAGAAGGAAGGAGAGTGGAAAGAGATAGAACTTCTTAAAGAAGACTGGAAGGAAAAGATAATCCCTATACTTGACCTTTTTGTGGATAGGGCTCCGGGTTCTTTTATAGAAGAGAAGAGCTTTTCTCTGGTTTGGCATTACAGGAAAGTAGACCCAGAGTTGGGAGAATTAAGGGCTAAAGAGCTTACGGATCAGTTAATAGACCTTACAGCGTGTACAGAGCTTCAAGTGATGAAAGGAAACAAGGTAGTGGAAGTGAAGGATGGGAGGGTGAATAAAGGGATAGCTGCTTCTCATTGGCTAACGAAGGGTTTTGGGTTCATATTAGCGGTGGGAGACGACCTTACAGATGAAGATATGTTCAAAGTCCTCCCGGAGGGTGCGTATTCTGTAAAGATAGGTTTTACACCATCGAAAGCACGATTTTATCTGGGGTCACCAAAGGAAGTGAGGGCTTTACTCGATGAAATGGAAATGGTTGAAGTTTATAAATAAGAACCGTTAATTATTGTCATCTGTCAAGTTTAAAGATTTCGCAAACCAGCCACTACATAAATCAAAAGAGAGAAGCTTAAAATGAAAGAGGCAATGTTCTACGAGAAACTGGAAGAGAACGCGGTTAGATGTCTCCTATGCCCACATCATTGTAAGATAAATGAATCGAGGAGGGGGATATGTGGGGTTAGAGAAAACAGGGGTGGTGTCCTCTACAGCCTGGTCTACGGTAAGGTAGTTGCGAGAGGGATTGACCCAATAGAGAAGAAACCTCTCTTCCATTTCTATCCCGGCTCTGAGGCATACTCGATTGCTACGGTTGGCTGTAACTTCAGATGTAAGAACTGCCAGAACTTCCATATTTCTCAGATGCCAAAAGAAGGCGAGAAACGGATAGTAGGGGAAGACGCATCTCCTGAAGAGATTGTTGCGGCAGCCAAGCAATACGGTTGTAGAACCATCGCGTACACTTATACCGAACCGACCATCTTTTTCGAGTTTGCTTATGACACCGCCAGACTGGCACATAAAGAAGGGATATGCAACATCTTTATCACAAACGGGCACATTACGGAAGAGGCTATACGCACTCTCGCCCCTTATTTAGATGCGGTAAATGTAGACCTGAAAGGTTCCGAGGACCTATATCGAAAAATTTGCGGTGGGCACCGGCAACCCGTCATGGATGCGATAAAGCTATACAAAAGCCTGGGAGTTTGGGTTGAAGTAACCACGCTGGTTATACCAACGTTGAACGATTCTGAAGAGGATTTCAGAGCGATTGCTGAGTTCATCAAAAGTGTAGGCGTGGACATACCCTGGCATATCTCACAGTTCTATCCCACATATAAGCTAACTCATCTCCCTCCAACACCTGTTACTACCTTACGTGAAGCGAGGGAAATTGGGCTGGATGTAGGATTGAGATACGTGTATGAGGGCAATGTTCCGGGTGAGGGCGGGGAGAATACCTACTGCTACCAATGCGGGGAGTTGCTAATCCGGCGCTATGGCTTCCAGATTCTGGAGAATAAAATACGAGATTTAAGATGTCCAGGTTGTGGTGCCAGGATAAATGGGATATTATAGTATCTGACATAATTATTTAGACCATTAGCCTAAATAAATGACATGGACTCATCCAACCCGCTTATCCAGCATATTTCGCTGGAAAAATTAAAACGTCTTATTCGAGAGGAGAAGAACAAGCATGTCTTCCAGCGTCTGTTGTTTATTCATCAGTTGTACTTGGAGGATGGTGTTGAAAAAGCTTGCAAGAGAATGTGTATATCAAAGCAGACAGGGTATAACTGGTTAAACCAATGGAACGAACAAGGGTATGAAGGCATCAACCCAAATTTTGGCGGTGGCAGACCCCCAAAGCTAACCAAAAAACAGAAGGAACAATTGAAAGAGAAGCTTAAAAGCAAGGGTACGTGGTTGACTCCAGAAGTGCGGGCACTCATCAGGAACGATTTTAATGTCGTCTATAGCAACAGGCAGGTCTCCCGGATACTGCGGGAGTTTAAAATGCATTATGCCAAACCATATGCGCACGATTACCGTCGACCGGAAAATGCAGAGGAATTATTTACAGAATCTCTGGATGTGGCTGTGGGCAAGGTCCAAGGGGAGTGTATCATTGGGTTTCTGGACCAGGCGGCACCACAGACGAGGGATAATAAGCAAAG
>QBUM01000188.1 GCA_013180585.1 Candidatus Methanophagaceae archaeon GoMg2 | reverse complement strand
ATCATTGTTCTCTCGTGGAAATCTGTGTAATCTTGTGGTTAGCTAAACAATTACATGCTTTTTAAAAAGAAAGGATTGGTTTAAAGAGATGGAGACGAGGAAAAAGATAGCGGCTTTTCGGCCCGATAATGTGCTCAAACGATCGAAGGAAAAAGCGGATAGACACGGCTTTGATTTCTTGGGATTTTCGGTGTTTGAACTGGTGGAAAGGAAAGAGGCGCTAAAGGAGATAAAGGAAGTTTTTGACGCGGTTGTGGACATGGTTGTTTTTACTAGTCTGAATGGGGTAAAGAACTCGTTCAGCATCTGCGAAGATGAATTTAACTTGAAAGAGAAGCTTATGGATGCGGAGGTCTATGCTATTGGTCCGGCAACGAGAAAAGAGCTGGTGAGGTACGGTGTGCGTGTAGATTTCATGCCCGAAGAATACAGTGCAAAAGGACTCCAGAAGCTACTGGATGCTCAAGGAGGACTTGAGGCTAAAAGGATCGCTTTTCTTAGGAGTGCCGAAGGCGGTACGGAGATTCTGGACTTTTTAGATGAAAAAGGTGCTTTAGTAAAGGATATATCAGTGTATGAAGTCCAAATAACGGATTCCGATGTAGAAAAAGAGTTATTCTCTGATTTGGTGAGTTATAATCCGGATTACGTTATATTCACAAGCTCTTTGACTTTTAAAACGTTTTTGGTGCTCGCGGAGAAGTTTGGATTGCACGAGCAGATTCTTGACGTCTTAGCTACTGCGAAGATTGCCGCGATTGGCGATTTGACCGCCGAGACAATACGGGAAGAAGGCATGAAGGTGGATATTGTAGCCGGGAAAAGCACGTACACAGAGGTTTTGAAGATGCTAAAGGAAGACGCATTTGGATAACTCAATATAAATCTGGCGATATATGAAACGGTAGATAGGGATTTTAAAAAAGCAGAGAGAGTGGTAGCAGATTGCTGTGCAAATACAATTTTTTAAATTACTGTATTTGTATAGCGAAATTTTAAAACCACGAGATTACACAAGATTAACACAAGAAATTGGGATTAATGTGGGATAATATGGTCCATGGTATACTAAAATCTGGTTACTGTCCCTCTATTCTCGTGGAAATCTGTGAAATCTTGTGGTTAGCTAAACAATTACAAATTGCTTTTTTCTCTCTATTTCAAAATTCGCCACGGATGTTCAGAAGTTTCGTTGAAATACACAAATAATAATATTAGTATAAAGCAAAAAAATGCAGAAGAAGTAACTGATACAAAAAGGATAAAATCGCTGTTTGTCATTGTTCCAAGCATATAACCGCGAAATATCCCTACGATTATAAAGACAGACATAAAAATCGCTAATGGGATAGCTTTGATTAATATTTTAGCGTTTTGATTATTATTTCCTGTAGCATTCATCGTTTTCTCGTTCATTTCAGCACCTTACTAATAATATTGCTACATCTATTTATTTAACACTATCTCATAAATGTATCTCGAGGATGGATAAGACTTAATTTGCAGAGGTGTCAATGAAGAAACACCGGGTTGATTTTGTATACTTATTGATGCTGTCCCCAACAACCTTAGGTTAATCATTGGATGAAACCAGCCAACCCACCTTTCAGCAAGTGCTGAAAAACGCTTTAGAGAAGATCGAGAAGAGAAGGTCGCTATGACTCTATTCATCACAAACTTTTCATCGGATACTTCTTCTCCACGATGAGGTAAGTAATAAGTAATCCGATAAAGAAGCCAAGAAAAGATAAAGAAAGAAAAAAGATAAAGCATGCCATACCACTGCACCCCATCCACGTGCCGAGCGCAAAACCACCGAATAAGCCTGCGATAGTAAGGACAGAAATAAGAAAGGTATAAGGAAGAGCTTGTAACAAAACATTGGTCTTGAACTCCACCCTTATTTTCCCTATTAGTCCTTTGTCATCCTCCTCTTGCATTTACTCTTTGCTGTCTGCTTTTGGCGCTATATGCTATCCGATTATATCTTCGTCCATAGCATGAACGCAATCAGAAGTCCGTATATAGCTATTGCTTCTGCAAGCGCAACGAATATCAGCACACGACCAAACACCTCGGGCTTCTCTGCCGTTGCACCAGCCGCCGCCACTCCGGTAGCTGATATTCCCCAACCAGCAGCCAGCGCTGAGCCGACCATTGTAATAGCCGCCGCTATTGCTGTCCATCCGCTGTCTGTAACCCCACTAACTGACACTGCTACGTCTTCTGCCGCAGCCGCAATTCCTACTCCTACAATGAGCAAGAGCATACAAAGCGTAAATGCAAACGCGTATTTCATCTTCATATTCTTCTCTTTCACCTCTTTCTTTATGTTTATACTGAATGGAGATTATGTCAGTGGGTTATATAAAAGTAAGTGTTTTTTCGTCAAGTTGCACGTACCTTCAAGCGAAGTCATCTCTTTTACTTGAGTGCTGTTCTTAGTTCCTATCGCCGAATTTCTCTTCGCTACGTTATCTGTCGCTTTGTCTTTCTCCATCGCTTCGTCATGAATTTCTCGAACTCAATTATAAAGAACATCGGCAGTGCAACCAGAATCATCGGTATCCACCACTCGGCAGGCAAGGGTGCGGTTCTAAACGGGTTAATACCAATGAATGGCGGGGCGTAGATGATTGTTAGTTGCAGCCCGAGCGTTACTGCAGCGCCGATAAGCACCCATTTATTTGAGAACGGGCTGAACTTAAATGCCGACTCGGTTATTGACCGCGCGGTGAATAGATAGCAGATGTGAACCAGCATGACAGTGGTGAACGCAGCGGTTTGCGCAGCGGTAATCAGGTCCTCGTCCACTACAGAGCCAGAAAAGGCAGGCATACCATAGTAGTAAAATATTATGAACCCTGCGAGTGCCATTACCAGTGACACCAACCCCACTTTCTTGAAGAATGGGCTGTCAATTATCTTCTCTTCCTGATCGCGAGGCGGCCGTTCGAGTAAACCTTTCTCCTTCGGTTCTTTAATAAGGGGCAGTGCGAGAGCTACCGCATCAATCAAGTTTATCCACAGGATTTGCACCGGCTCGATCGGGAGGCGACCACCAAAATGGGGGTTGAAGAGGTATATAAACGGCGCCAGTAGTAGCGCACCCAATATCAATAATGACTGTCCACCATTTGTAGGCAGCGTGTACAGAATGACCTTACGGATGTTCTCGAAGACATGTCTCCCCTCTTCCACCGCCGCGACGATGGTGGCGAAGTTATCATCTGTTAGAATCATATCCGCAGCTTCCTTGCTCACTTCAGTTCCTGTTATCCCCATTGCTATCCCGATGTCCGCAGCTTTTAACGCCGGCGCATCGTTCACGCCATCACCCGTAACCGCGATAATATGCCCCCTTCTCCGCAACAGTTTGGTTACCCTGAACTTATGTTCCGGGGCAACTCGGGCATACACCGAAACTGTATCCACAATTTCATACATCTCATCATCGCTCATTCTTGATAGCTCTTCTCCGGTTAACACGGTATCATCACCAATGCCCAACCGCCGTGCAATTGCTTTCGCTGTTTGCGCGTGGTCGCCTGTGACCATCACTACCTTGATTCCAGCACGTTTGCATTTTTCCACCGCTTCTATCGCTTCTTCTCGTGGCGGGTCTATCATCCCTTGAAGTCCGAGAAAAGTCAACCCTTTCAAATCTTCGGGTTTGAGTACTTTTTTATCCGTCGGCACATGTTTATATGCCATACCCAAAACCCTCAAAGCTTCTCCTGCCATAAAATCCGCCTCGGCATGTATATCGCCACTACGCAGAGGTGCTACGCTTCCATTTACCAATTGGTCTTGGCACATCATGAGAACACGCTCCGGCGAGCCCTTTACATAGATCACATTTTCATCCATACCCTCGTGCAAAGTCGCCATACACTGCTGCTCCGCTGCAAAAGGAAACTCATCCAATTTTGGGATGTCAGAGGTAATCCCTGCTTTGCGTGCTGATACCACAAGAGCGCCTTCCGTTGGGTCGCCTATGATGCTATACTCGTTATTAGTCGCAACAAGCGTGGCATTATTGCACAAATAGCCAACTTTCAATGTTTCAATCAGCTCTTTACCTTCTTGTTCTGGATTAATAGTGCTATCACTGATAACGAACTTGCCCGAAGGCGAATAGCCAACACCACTCACCTGGTATTCTTTTCCACCGCTGTATATCCGCGATACCGTCATTTGGTTCTTGGTGAGCGTCCCTGTTTTATCGCTGCAGATAACCGTAGTGCAGCCAAGCGTTTCAGCAGCGGGCAGCCGCTTTATAAGCGCATTTCTACGTGCCATTGCTGTCACACCGAAAGCTAAGGTTATGGTCAATATAGCAGGCAGCCCCTCGGGTATTGCCGCAACAGCTAAGGACACCGAAGCAAGGAACGAATATTCAAGATTAAAGCCAAATAATAGCGCTAATATGAAATTAATAGCCGCGATTACGAGTACGGCAATTACCAAAAGCCGGGTGAAGTCCGCCATCTTCCTCATTAAAGGGGTAGTGATTTTCTGTGTCCCTTTCATAAGCTCTGCGATTCTACCTATTTCCGTATGCTCTCCTGTTGCCACCACAACGCCCTGTCCCGAGCCCTGAGTGATGAAAGTGCCGCTGAACGTGATGCAGTGCTGGTCCGCGGGTGATAGGTTAGGCGTCGAGATAGGCGCAACATTCTTTCTCGTAGGGACGGATTCACCGGTAAGTGCGGCTTCATCGGCACTCAGGTTCTTTGCGTAGAACAGGCGCAAATCCGAGGGCACTTTATCTCCTTCCTCTAACCGAACCACATCGCCGGGAACCAATTCGCGTGCGGGTATGACCTTTTTCTCGCCATCGCGGAACACGGTGCACTCAGGCGTCATCATCTTTTCCAACGCTTCTACCGATTCTTCCGCTTTGCCTTCTTGAAGGAATCCGATTATCGTATTGGCAAAGACCACCGCCAAAATAACCGCAGCGTCCATCCACATGTCCAGAATGATGGTAAAAGCCGCGGCAACGAGCAAGACATAGACCAAAGGGCTGTGAAACTGCATAAGAAACCGGATGAGCGTGCTGCGCTTCTTGAACTTCAGTTCGTTATAGCCGTATTCTTCCTGCCTTGCTTTTGCTTCACTGCTGGTAAGACCAGTACTGCAGGATTCTAAAGCATCAAAAACCTGTTCTGCTGATTGTTGATACCACCTCTTCTCTTTCTGCAATGCCTACTCCTCCAACTATAAATTAATGTATAGCTAAGCACAAGATTACACAGATTTCAACGGAAAAAATCTTTAAACTGCTTCGCTGTTCTATTACAGTAGCACTGCTGATTTTTTTGTCTTAGCTATAACCACATTTTAGCGAGCTAAATTACGCTCACTTCTCTCTTTCTTTCTCTATTGCATATCGCTCTGTAATAAAAGCCCGCTTTGCCTTGTACTTAACTTTTGCCTCGTCATAGCCGTATTCGTCCACGAGTTTCTCCAGTAATCGCTTCTTACTCTCTCCGCTCAGCCCCAGGTCATTCATTACTGCCTTTACTATCCGCACCTTTTCCTCATCTTTTTCTTCGTTCATTTCTTCATACAGCCATAAAAACGAGGTTACGAACCTTTCTATATCTACAATACCTTTCTCATCAAGACCGCCCCTTCACCGTCTTTGTAATAAAGAGGAATAAAACCAACATCTATAAATCCCATACTTCTGTATAATCGCTGTGCTATCTGATTGCTTACTCGCACCTCCAGTCGCACAAACCCTATTTTCCGCTTCCTCAGCGTATTAAAAGCCAGTTTCAATAACACTCGGCCCACGCCCCAACCCCTATATCTCAAATCCACAGCAAGTGCAAATATCCGCCCGTCGCCCTCAAGCGTTAAAACCAGAACTACGAAACCTATCACACTATCGTCATTCTCCACCACCATGAAACCCGCGGGCCAATCTTCGTATAACTCCATATACAAAGCCGAATCACCATCCAGAGACGACTCTTCCTCTATCTCCATCACTCTCCTGATGTCGGGCATTTCAAAATTTCGTATTTTTATCTTGATTCCTTTTGTCGTGTTAATAACCAGCGGTTTCATCATTTCTCTCTTTTTATTCTTCCAGCTCCTCTTTTAGCGTATAGTGGGTCACGAACTCGCCTATCTTCCGCATCATCTCCTCGCTTAAACCACAAGCCTCTTTCCTCATTCTTGCACGCTCGCACCATTTATCTATCACTTCTTTTTCGCGTTGCATGTCTGCGAGCGGTTTGTTCATTCGCACTTTCACGTCCTTCGCCTGCTGCGCATATTGCATCCGCTTTGAAAGCAAATCTGCAATGGCATCGTCTATTTCATCTATCCTTCCCCTTATCTCCCACAGTTCCTCTTCACCCGATGACATCTCCATCACATTTATAAATGATGCGGCTAAAATAAGAAGAGAGCATGATGCCCCAACAGGATAACGAAAGCGAAGCAGAACAAAAGCCCCCGGATAGCTGGAGCTTGCGAACGGGGACAAGTACAGACATGAATAGGGAGAATAGAGGATATAAGAGCGCTAGCAGGGGTAGCGGTAGACGGCAGTATGAGAATGAACATGAGAATGCAACTGCAGGATATACAGAAGAGAGTCTTAAAGAGTCCTCTCAGTCATGTCTCTTCCTTCTTCCACAGCTTCTCGGATGTGTTTAGGCAAACGCCGTTTTCTTTGATTTTTTGCTCGTTCACCGGTCTTCTGGCTGGAATTGGATTGAGTTTGATGACCGATATGTTGCGACTGCTTCCCGGTCTCATAATACTTATTCCACCTGCAATCGCCATGCGTGGTAATGTCTATAGCGCACTCGTATCCCGATTGGGGACTTCCATGCACCTCGGTCTTTTCGCCCCCACGCTGAAGAAAGGAGGTGTGTTATACCAGAATGCATATACGTCTGTGTTACTAACGCTCATTCTTTCCGTTATCCTTGGCTTCCTGGCAAAATTAGTAGCAGAAACGTTTGGTATGACAAGTATTGCTCTTCACGAATTCATCTTCATTTCGGTAATCGGCGGTTTGATCTCGGGGGTCATTCTGCTCGGCATCTCCATTCTTGTCTCCATTATAGGCTACAATAGAAATTGGGATTTGGATAACGTGTCCTCACCCATAATAACATCCGCCGGCGACATGATAACCATACCCTCATTGTTCTTTGCGGCTGTTCTATTGTTAAAATTAAACCAGTTCAATACCAAAGGTTGGCCCGTCACGTTATTATCCGCTTTATTCATCTCCGTAGCGGTTTTATGTGCAGTAAAAGGACTAAAATCAAACGATGCCACTATAAGACGCATTCTTTTAGAAAGTATCCCGATGCTTTTCGTCTGCGGCATTCTCTGCACTCTCGCCGGAATAACACTGAATATGAAGCTGGAAGAACTAATAGCTATTCCAGTTATATTGGTGATCATCCCGCCCTTTTTGGGTGCGTGTAATGCGTTAGGCGGTATATTAAGTGCTCGGCTTTCTTCTATGCTTCATATCGGTACGGTGGAACCGAAGTCGTTTCCCGATAGGCTCGTATCCGCTAATTTTGCCGTGATATACCTCCTTTCTGTATCCGTATTTTCATTTGTTGGCGTATTGACATACGTTGTGGCTACTTATATCGGCATGTCCACACCCGGTGTATTAGAACTGTTAACCCTCTCACTTCTGGGTGGTATATTATGCACCACCTTCCTTAACTTCGCGTCCTATTACATAGCAATTTTATCCTTTAAATTTGGATTGGACCCCGACAATGATACTATACCACTAATAACCAGCTTGACAGACATAGTAGGCGTTTTATGCCTCCTGTTTGCGATGGCTGTAATTTTATGAACTAAAGTTTTTCTTTTGGTAAAGCTGTTCTTTTAGTATTGCTAAAGCAATGGAACAGCAAAGCGGTTCAAAGAAAAAGATTCAATGCAACTTCCTACGAAATATAGCAGTGGATGCAAGAGCATAGATGAGTTATTAGGTGGTGGGTTCGAGTCCGGCACGGTAACACAATTGTACGGCGAGGCGGGCAGTGGCAAGACTAATATATGCCTCCAGGCAGTGATAGGCTGTGCTAAAAAAGGAAAATCCGTGATCTATATAGACAGCGAAGGCTTCTCGCCGGAAAGATTCTTACAAATTGCCAGCTCGGATAGCGATGTAGAAGATGTAGAAAGCATAGCGCGGCGAATTATAATATACGAACCACAGAGTTTCGAGCAGCAAACGTCGTGCATAAAAGAGATAGAGCAGGTGATAAAGGAAAAGAACGAGGTCGCACTCGTAATACTGGACTCAGCCACTCTTTTCTACCGATTAGAGCTGGACGATGAAAGAAGCATATATTTGCGGCGTGTACTGGCGAACCAGATAATGAATCTGCTGGAACTCGCACGCAGGCATGACCTCGCGGTTATAATAACCAACCAGGTCTATACGGACATAGAGAATGGCAAATTACGGCCTACTGGCGGATATGCACTTGAACATCTATCGAAGGTAATCGTGCAGCTTGAGAAAGCGGCGGAAGGGTGGGGTAAAAGAAAAGCCGTCTTAAAGAAGCACCGATCTATGCCCGAAGATACGTCATGCGTGTTTTTTATCACAAGCAGAGGCGTGGAAGATATCCGTTACGAGAAATGAATATGCTTTGAGGCACTATCAAAATTTATAGTGATTGCTACAGTATTCACGCCAATTACGTGGATTATCTTATCTATTTCCGTGCAAATGTCGCTATAAAAGCAGTCAACACAAAAGTCCCAAATATAGCGTCAAAAGACTGCTTGCACGTTTTAGAGTACCACTATCCGAAAAATATGCCCTTATGCATAAAAGCATGCTAATTTAAAGTTTATATGAAGAGAGTGACTTAATATATAGAAGAAATGAAAAAAGAAAGTTTTTCGCTCTTCTTTGTAATAGCAGTACTCGTTGTTTTTTCTTTTAGTCTTAACCCTGCGTCCGCATTAGAATTAGCGAATGCAGAAGATGAGACGTATGCAATGCAGATAAACGAACTCGACTGCGAGCTAACAGATTACGAAATAAATCTGGATTTATGGCATTTTAGCATTACGGGATGTTATACCGTGACGTTTAATAATTCTGGTGATACTGATATGTCAATAAGGTGGAAAGAACCTATTAATGATACTTCTCTGGAAGAAGAGAAAGAACTAATAGTACCGCAAAACACAGTGAAAAAATACAGCGTCACTTTTTCGTTTAATTTGTTGTCACGCGATTTTTCGTACGAATATAATGAGATATACTAAAAGGGTTTGATTATGAGCTTGGCCTAACAATTTCTTTTTAGCCATAGACTGTAATTTAACAGTTTATACGCCCCTTGTTATACCGAAAAAGCGTTGAAGGCGAAGAGCGGAAGGGATATGAAATAAGCTCTGTTTGGTTTTATACATGCTTATTTGTATACGTACCTATTTTTTCAAAGCAAATAGAAAAATGCTTCACGTGGAAAAACAGAAATGGTTTTAAATGACTATGTGGATACTATAAATACTAAATAAAAAATCTTAGAGAGGGAATGTAAAATGAGAAAGAATATTCTACACGGCAGGGGCAGTGGGAGCAGCTATCACGCTGATTTCTCTGTGGTCACGGTTATAGATAAAGCATCGCCAAAACTTGCTGTGGCGGTCTGCGATGGCATGAATATTTCAGAAATTACGGTTGAGGTCTGCCGAGCAGGCGGTGATAAACTGAAATATATGGAATACAAGATGCGGAATGCTATTGTCAGCTCTGTTCGTACGGTCGGTTCCGTTGAAGGCATTTCACGGCTGCCGCTGGAAGAAGTGACGTTTAAATATAATCGAATTGAGTGGACATACACCCAGCAAAAACGTGAGGACGGTAGTGGTGGCGGGAACGTGGCAGCATGTTGGGACTTGGAACGAAATGCTAAATGCTGAAAAGAGCGGAAATTGGCATCGCTACCGCCAAAATTAGCAGAAAAAGTAAAAGGCTATCTTATCCGGAATAAGAATTTCGATTGGAACACAAATAGAGGAAATGAATTCGATTGAAAAAAACAAAAAATCAGAAGCAATCAAACGTTTACAATCCTTGCGGAATATTGGTCCTGTTACGGCAGAGAGACTGTATTCAATTGGTATCGAAACACCGGAACAGATGAAAAACTCTGATCCTGAGATGCTATATGAAAAATTGAAGAAGAAAAGAGGGGGTACATTGGATAAATGCGTCTTATATCAACTTCAAGGAGCAGTTTTTGATATCCCGTGGCCAAAGTGTAAAAAGCTCACTAAGGGCGAACATAAAAATTGAAAAATGCTTATTGCTAACGTCTGTGAAAGTTTCGGGCAGGAGGCGCAGGCATCATTCCTACAACACAAGAGGTGATACATTTCCAAGACTGATAAGGACTCATATGTGTTCGGTTAAGTAATTATGACCCACAAAACCAAAAGAAAAGACATACAAAAAGTATTTTGTGGACACAGATTAACGCAGATTAACGCAGATGGAAATCACAAACTTCTAATTAATTTTGGGCGCTCTGCTTTGTGACGGTAAAAAGTCGTATGAAAGACAAAAAAGATAAATCCGTGTAAATCTGTGTAAATCCGTGTCTGAAATGCGTTGTTATATTATTTTATGGGTCCTTATTTATGTTGAGTCGTACTTAACCGAACACCTATGGATAAGGACTACATTCATGGCTATCATCAGGAAGAGCAGCATCGCGTGATTAAGCAAGCCGCCCGTTGGCGTGACCTTACTCTTTTGAATAGCGGATATTTTAAATACATACGGACCACTTTTTGCAAACTCTTCTTTTTAGCCTTGCCATCCGCTTTGATTTAACTGTTTAATCCCTCTTTCACTCAGGAAAGCGTTGAAGTAGAATAATGAAATGACTATGAAATAACCCTTACGCCACCCCTTCACTTCAACTCCACCGCAGTCCCGTACGCAAGTATCTCCGCCGCACCGGTCATCACCATAGAAGTCATAAACCGTAGATTAACAACCGCATCCGCACCCAGCTCTTCCGCTTTCTCTGTCATCCGCTTCAATGCGATCTCACGCGCCTCGCTCATCATCTCTGTGTATTCCTTTATCTCACCGCCGACAATCGTTCGAAATCCCGCCACTATATCTTTGCCAAGATGTTTCGCCTGAATCACATTCCCTTTCACAACTCCTAACACCGCCACTACTTCTTTTCCCGGAACGAAATCCGTATTCACAACTATCACGCTCAT
>QBUM01000189.1:11139-11348 GCA_013180585.1 Candidatus Methanophagaceae archaeon GoMg2 | reverse complement strand
GGGTTGGGTTTCTCCCTGCTGATAAAAGGGGAGCCGGGAACAGGGAAGACGATGCTCGCCCTTGAGATACTCGACAAGTTCGGGGGCGAAAGTGCCGTTTATCTATCAGCGCGGGTTTCACTGCCCGCTCTTTACAACCAATTTCCATGGCTGGAAGGGCGCACAGGGTTCCAGGTGATAGATGCAACTAATTTGTATTTCGCATCAAA
>QBUM01000189.1:0-11124 GCA_013180585.1 Candidatus Methanophagaceae archaeon GoMg2 | reverse complement strand
TTCTCAAGCCGCGCTCTTTCTCTGAGCTGCTCTACACGAAACTGGCGGAGGCAGAAAAACCTGCTACTCTCGTTATTGATAGCTGGGACGCAATAATAGCAGGTGGAAAAGGGGAGAAGAAAGAAGAGTTGGAAGCTGCGATGGTTGACATCGTAAGGGACTACGCATTGAAATACAAGATGAATTTGATACTCATAGCAGAAACAACCGATACCACTCCGCTCGATTATATCGTGGATGGGATAATAGAGGAGAGCCGTATAACCATTGATTACCGGCGGGGAAGGGAAATATTGCTAAAGAAATTACGTGGCACCAGAATAGACCAACATAAATACGGTTATACATTAGATGGCGGCAGATTCCGTTATTTCCCACCTTTCGAGAGGCGGAAGATAGAGAAGCCGAGAAGGATAGAGGTTGTACCAAATACCGCCACAAATGTGTCTTCGGGTTGTGTGGAATTTGATAGGATTCTGGGAGATGGTTTAAGCAGGGGAAGCACCACGATAATAGAATACGGGGATGATTTCTCCCTCTTAGGATACCATTCTCTTGTCGCTCACGCGATTATAAACACCATACAGCAGGGGAATTATTGCGTAAAGATTCCGAGTAGTGGTTGGGATGAGAGGCGGTTAAGGCGGGGGATATTGCCCTTTGTAAACGAAGACGATTATATGAAGTACTGCAAGGTCTTTGAGATAAGGCGGGAGAAGAGAGCGGTACGAGAGAACGTAAGAATATTAAAAGGCGAATCAATGGAGGAAGATTTCCCAATATTAACAGATTTTATCTCCACTTTAGAACCTCCGGTTACGGTTTTCATCGGAACGGACACTCTGGAATACCAATATCGTTTGAGAACACCGGCTAACCTTGCGAGAATGCTGGAGTTATTCTCATATTGGGTGATGGAGTTGAGGGAAGCGGGGAATGTGGCGATATTTGGGATGCCCGCAGGAGGAGCATTGGGCGGAGAGCTGAGTCACATGGCAACAAATCGCTTTAATCTTACCGTGCTCGACAGGAGTGTTATCCTTTATTGTAATCGTCCCGATACCAAATTACATTGTCTGGAGAATGTTATCACCGAAGATACTCTTAAGTTAAGACTCACCGCTTTTGTGTGAAGTTGTTTACCTTTATTTGTAAGTTAATGCCTATCTCTTTTCTTGTGGTATTCATGTCATGAGCTTTAAAAAGGAAGAAAAGGATACGATTTACCTCGTCCCACACACGCATTACGATGCAATATGGGTCTTCACGAAGGAGAACTATTTCTATATCAATATGCTGCTCATCCTGAAGGAGGTAGTTGAACTCGTTGAAAAGACAGATTACAAGTTCCTGATAGAGCAAACATTTCTGCTGGAGGAGATGGAGAAGAGGTATCCTGAACTGTTTTCACGGATTGCGAGGTGCATAAAGAGCGGCAAGATAGAGATAGCAGATGGGGAATACCTGATGGCAGATACGATGCTCCCGGAAGGAGAGACACTGGTAAGAGAAATCCTGGTTGGTAATAGATATGCGAAGGAGAAGTTCGGGGTTGATGTTCCGGTAATGTGGCAGGCAGACAGCTTTGGTTTGAATGCCCAGCTCCCGCAGATATACAAAAAATCCGGCTACAAGTATGTTGCATTCAGAAGAGGGGCATCGAAAAAAAAGCCATCGGAATTCTTGTGGGAGGGTTTGGATGGAACTAAAATTTTAGCTCACTGGATGCCTTTGGGATACAGAGCAGGATTAGACTTGACAAAGCTGGCTGAAAGCTATGAGAAACTCAAGGAAGTGGCGGCAACCTCCCATATCTTGATGCCTTCCGGGAGTGGAGTTACGATGCCGCAGCCGGAAACACCGGAGGTTGTAAAGGCGTGGAATAAGGATAAAGGCGAAGAAGCGAGGATGAAAATTGCAACACCACACGAATTCTTTGAAGCACTGGAGAAGGAAATAGAGGAGAAAAATCTCAAGATGGTGGTCAGGAAGGGGGAGATGTATTCAGGGAAGTACTCCGGGGTTTTCCCAGATTGCTGCTCGAGCAGAATGTGGCTAAAACAGGGACTTTGCAGCCATGAAAGTTGGTTGTTGTGTTGCGAGCGCTGGGGTACAATATCATCACTCCTGAATGGCTACTATCCCTCTGATGAGTTGCGCGATTGCTGGCGAAAAATCTTATTCATTGCATTTCATGATGTGGTTCCGGGAACAGGGATGGACCGGGGTTATGATGAGGTAAAGGAATACCTGGGCTTCCTCAGAACCAAGATGAGCACCCTCTGCCCTCGCATGTTCCCTATAATAGTAGAGCACGAATCTAAGAAAGGTGGAGGGAAAGTTGAAGGTGGGGATATAATTGTATTTAACTCGCTGTCGTGGGAAGTGAGTAACTGGGTAGAGATGGATTTGAATTTTGAGAAAGGAAAAGTAGTAGAGGTTAAAGGATTACAAAGTGGTGAAGAGGAAATAGATGTAGAGGTTATACGGTTTACGAGGTATGAAGATGACTCGTTGAGATATGCGAAGATAGGATTTGTTCCCACGGTTCCCGGGCTGGGATATAAGGTGTATAAAATCCTTGAGCGGGGGCCTAAACGGTATCGTTATGACCCGAATTTTATCATGATAAGGGGGAACACCATAGAAAACAGATTCTTTGGGGTTGAGATGGACCCTGCCACAGGGTTAATTGACGTGATTCAAGAAGGAGAGCGGATTTGCACGGCGAATGAGCTTGTGCTGGAGGAAGAAACCGGCGACCTTTACTACCATGCGCAAAAATTGTGTATCCCTGTGAAAACAGAAACAGGAGAAGGTGTGAAGTACGGCTCGTTCCGGGCAGAGAATTTCGAGATAAATGAAAGTCCTTCGAGACGGGTTATCAACGTCAAGACCGATTATTTTTCCCTTCGCTGGCCATACAGATTGACGGAGAAGCGGGAACCACTTATATGGGAGCATAAATTTCTGGAGTGCGAAAAAAAAATAATAGTCTATAAGGACATTCCGAGAATAGATTTCATCACGTGCATAATAGACAAGCATCCGAAGGCACGCCTCAGGGTCAGGTTCTCCACGAGCATAAAATCTTCTGATTATGCCTGCGGAACTCAATTTGGTGTTGTTTCCCGTCCAACATGCCCATTTAGATGTAAGCCAGAAGGTAAGTGGGTTGAGAAGCCTTGCGGTGTATTCCCATCACTGAGATGGCTTGATTATTCTGACGGAAAGAAGGGCTTGACCGTGATGCACAGGGGGACACCGGAAAACACGGTAAGGGAAGGCGACATCTATTTGACACTGCTAAGAAGTGTTTCAATGCTGTCTTCGGATGGCAGGACAGGTCCTGCAATACCTGTTCCGGATGCGCAGGAGTTTAAAAAATACGTGTTCAAATATTCCATATATCCGCATGAAGGAGATTGGCGAGAAGCAGCATCTTACAAGCATGCTCTTGAGTTCAACTTCGATTTGGATGCGGTGCAGTTACCGAAGGGCAAGAAACTACCTTTGAAACGGTCTTTTTTGAGCATAGAACCGGAAAGTGTGGTTCTATCCGCACTTAAGAGGGCAGAGGACGGAGATGGAGTAATTCTAAGATTCTATGAGACGAAGGGAGAAGAGACGAATGCAGAAATAACTCTGTTCAGAGAGCCAAAGGCGGTCAAGGTGGTGAACCTGCTGGAGGAAGAGGACGAGGTAGTGGTAAAAGAGTGGAAAAAAGAGAGAGAGAGAATAGAATTAAAGATGGAACCTTTTGAGATAGTTACTTTGAAGGTAGAACTTTAGTTCACATTTACTGGCTGGTCTTCGCTTCCGGGGCCAGCAACTGATATTCCTCATACGCCCTTTTCATGAATTTCGATAGCACTATTGACGCACAATAAAATATTACTAACGCGAAGAAACGTGCATCCCGGAAAATGTAATCCAGAGGCACAAAAGCCTCCGAGACATCGCCCACACCTGCTAACCTATACCACCTCATGGCATAGTAAACAAGAGCATATATATTTATTGCGATTACTCCAATAGCCACTCCCTGATATGCCCTCACCGAATTCAACCACTCTTTCTGCTTCATAGATCTGGCAGCTATGTAAGCGAAAAAAAGCCAACCCATGATAAAAAGTGCAACACCTGAACACACACTTTCCACTATGCTTATATTGAAGTTAAAACTTATGACAGTTCGCCATAAGAACGCTAAACCTACTATCACCATTAACGTCCGCTCATCAGCGATCACCGTGCCTATTAGCTCCGTCAACCCCATCTCGCGCAGCGTTTTACCTCGCGTGTATAAAAAGGGAGAGATGAAGTGCATAAGACCTTTCTCTTTAGATAGCGATACATAATCATCGTGCATCTTTTGTACATACTTCGCTGACCATATCACTGCGCAATAAAACACTACCAGCGAGAGATACCTTATGTCACGGAAAAGGAAATCCATTGGTAGATAAGCTTCTGTATGCAGTAACTTATACCAGCGCATCACATAGTAAATAACAACGTAAACATTTATCGAGACCATACTGACGGTAATCCCCTGGTAAAGCCAGTTAGAGATAGCCCAGCCGGTCGTCTTCATGTACTTGTAATACACATAAGCAAAGAGAACCCAGCCAAATAAGATGAGAGTAATACCTGAACACAAACTTTCCCAGAATGCTATCTTTCCATCAAGACTAATGACCGTTCGCCATAAAATCGCTACAACTACTATCAATACCAAAGTTCGCTTATCAAATATCGCCTTCCCTGAAGATTCTTGTATGCTCATCTCTACATGAAAACTCCTCTTTTTCCCCTATTACTCCTTCACTATACGAGTTAGATAAGGTGATATAAATATCTTTCGGTTTTTTCCTATGCGTATCTTCATGGAAAAAGCGGGAGATTTTTTTTATGCGCTTAGCATACGTCCGGATATTTGCGCTTGTGGGAGGAGGGGGGGCACCTGATGGCACGCGGAAAAAAACCGAAAACTTTACATATTCCGTCCTTACTATACGCTTCTGGTGAAACAATTTTGAGGGGGGACTAATGATGAGCGAGTACAAAGTAAGAGGGGATGACAGGAGGCAAATGAAAGCTGATGCTGGCAGTTGAACAATTTCCTGTGCTTGTAGTTGTAATATCCATGCTCGCCGCTTTTACCATTTTAATTGCTGGCTGGCAGAATAAAAAAACCTGTTTCTTCATCTCCTTCGCAACTATTCTCGTTCAATTCGTTATGTCTATTTTTATCCTGCGTCACGTTATAACCGTAGGGACCATATATTACTGGCTCGGTGGCTGGGCGCCGCCATGGGGCATTGAATATGTTGTGGATGGGTTGAATGCTTACATATTGGTTATACTTCTGTTTTTGAGCTTAATATGTGTCACGTATTCAAAGAGGAACATAGAGCACGAGCTGCCTCAAAAAATTGTCCAATATTATGTTCTCTATCAGCTCCTCATCACTGGGCTGTGCGGGGTAACCGTAACCGGCGATATATTCAACATGTATGTGTTCATCGAGATATTTTCGCTCGCAGCGTATGCGTTAATAGCATCGCGTGGAGGAATAGCGCTGAAAGCGAGCTTTGTTTATCTCGTAATGGGTGCTCTCGGTGCTTGCTTCTTCTTGCTCGGCATTGGGTTTTTATATTCGGTGACGGGCTCGCTGAACATGCATGACCTCTCGGTTTTATTGCCCCCCCTTTATGGGAATAGAGTGGTTCAGGCGGCTTTTGCCTTCTTCCTCGTAGGTTTAAGCATAAAAATGGCACTATTCCCGGTTCATACGTGGTTACCGGATGCCCATTCATTTGCACCCGCGGAGATAAGCGCGATGCTTTCTGGCATTATCATCGAAGTTTCCACTTACGCATTCATAAGGGTCTGCTTTTCTGTTTATACTGTAGAGTTCATCACACGCTATGTATCCATATTCGATATTATCTGCTGGATAGCAGCGATAGCCATGATTTATGGCTCTGTCCTTGCGATAGCACAGTATAACTTAAAACGTATGCTTGCTTATTCAAGCATAGCGAACGTGGGCTATATTATGCTCGGTGTGGGGCTTTGCACTTCCACCTCTTTCGGACTGACTCCTGCATTGATGCACATACTGAACCATGCCTTGATGAAGGGATGTATGTTCTTAGCTGCCGGTGCTTTTATTTACAAGTTTGATCTATGGGATATAGCAGATTTCCGGGGGATAGGCAGGAAGATGCCTTACACAACCTTTGCCTTTATTTTAGCAGCTCTTGCGATGATCGGAATGCCACCAAGCGTGGGCTTCGTCACGAAGTTCTACCTTGCACTCGCCTGCTTGGAAGCGGGTCAATTTGTATTCGTGGCAGTGATATTCTTTAGCACACTTCTTATCTTATTTTATTTCTGGCGTGTGATTGAATATATGTACATAAGAGTGGAAGAAGAGGGAGAAAAAGCAAAAGAAGTAAAAGTAGAAGAGATACCGTGGAGTATGCTCGTCCCGGTGTTAGTACTCGGAGTTCTGTGTTTCATCGTGGGAATTATCTGGCTCATTGAGATACCATTTCCCTTAATGGACATGATTAATTCAGGATTGGGTTTGGGGGTGGTGCCATAATGATGCTGGTACCAGTGGAAGTTGCCTGGTTATGCTTCCTGTTTCCTTTTGCGGGAGCGTTATTAGCCCCGGTTTTAGCCAGAATCCATCCCCGTCTAAGAGACTACGGCGCGTTATTCTTCTCTTTCCTCGGCGCTCTGTGCAGCTTGATGCTCGTACCTTATTTATTCCATCTTGATAAGTTACCGCTCGAGAGCGCTTTTGTGTGGCTTACCGTACCCATAGAATTGAATGTGGGTGTTCTGGTTGACCCTTTGAGCATAGTGATGGCGAATGTAGTTGCGGTTATAAGCTTCGTTATAATGATCTATTCCCTGGGGTACATGAAAGGCGACCCGTGCTTAACAAGGTGGTGGATGTGGATGAACCTTTTCATTGGAAGCATGCTCCTTCTGGTTCTTTCCAATAACCTGCTATTTCTCTTTATCGGCTGGAAAATGGTAGGTCTGTGTAGCTGGGGGCTAATAGGTTTTTACTATAGGGACGAGCGGAAATATTGGATTGGTGGTCCTCCACCCACTAAATACACCGTGCCTTCTCATTGCGGCTTAAAAGCAATGGTTGTAACGTCCATGGGTGACGTTCTCATGTTAGGCGGGATTTTAATAATGTATTCATACGCGGGGACCTTAAACATCCTGGAGCTTTACGAGACTTCTGCAGTGTGGCTACCGGAAATGGCGAAGTCATCGGGTTTGATCTTACTGATGATTGTTATGCTTCTTTTAGGACCCATAGGTAAGTCAGCACAGTTCCCACTTCACGAGTGGCTCCCGGAAGCTATGGCTGGTCCCGGTCCCGTTTCTGCTTTGATACATGCAGCAACAATGGTAAAAAGCGGGGTTTATATGGTTGCTCGATTGCTACCGATTTTCTTCTACGGCTATTGGGTATCTGGCTGTCACGAAGCTATTTATTTCTTCCTTATAGTCGCATGGGTAGGGGTAATTACTGCATTCGTGGCTGCTACTCAAGGTATGACCGCTTTGGAGCTGAAGAAAGCGCTGGCTTTTTCTACCGTCAGCCAGATAGGCTACATGTTTCTTGCATTGGGCGTAGCAGGATTAACTATCTCCAGTTTAGAGGGCGGTTTCACATCCGGGATATATCACCTGTTTAATCATGCTCTTTTTAAGGCTTGTCTCTTCCTTTGCGCGGGCTCGGTCATTCACACCGCACATTCTATTTATATGAACGATATGGGCGCCATAAAAAAGTTCATGCCGTTTACCTGGATATTCATGCTTATTGCAGCTCTATCTCTGATGGGCGTCCCGCCATTCCCCGGATTCTGGAGTAAAGATGCCATTCTCGCGTCCTCTCTGGCAACCCATTATTACCTCTTATTCTCACTCGCTTTAATTACTGTGGTCATAACTGCATTTTACACAACCCGCTTCTTTGCTATGACCTTTCATGGAGCGAAGAGCAAAAACATGAAAGATTTAGAGAAGAAGGGTGCGCATCTCGGTGAAGTCCACATTACGATGGTAGTTGCATGCGGTGCGTTAGCGGTCATAATTGTTACATGTGGTTTAATAGGTCTCCCCTTAGAGCATTTCTTTGGTCACGCATTTGAACATACCCTGGAACATCTTCATCTCCCGATTGTACATGCAGAGCACGCGATGCCTCACTGGATAGTTCCTCTTATGTCCGTAGTATCTGTAGTTATAGGTATTGTACCGGCATATTTATTCTACTTTTCGGGCAAATTCGACCCTAAGAGCATAGTGGAGAACAATTCACTTCTGAAGATGCTCCACAAATTCTTCTGGAACAGGTGGTACATAGATAGTTTCTATTTCATGTTTTTTGTCGGTGGAATAACCAAGCTTTATACTTTTGTACCCAAATATATTGAAAGTCCACTGGATAAATTCTTTCATAAGATAATCCCTTCTATCCCCCAAAAACTCTATAGCGGTGGGCGAGACACGCTGGCAAGTAGATATGGGCAAGAGGAGGTAAAAGGTGCTCCTGCAGAACGACAACCTGTAGTAGGAATAAGCTTAGGGTACGCATTGCTGCTGGTGCTTCTCTGTATCGCTTTATATTTGATAGTTATGCTTATACGTGGGGGCTTGTAGGGCCTTAAATACATTATTCTTAAGCAAATGAACACGAATAAAATGATTGGGAACTTGAATGTGGTGGATACGCAAAAGGAGGGTGAGGGGATAAAATGATGATACCGTATATTCTCCTTCAGATAGTCTTAATGCCTGCCGTAGCCGCTCTGATTATAATTACAACCAGGTACATAACAGGAAGAAAAGCGGGCTTTATAGCTGGCGGGACTCTCATATACACCACTGCTCTTCTTCTCATCGCAGCCACCAGAATTTATCATGGCGAAATAATTTTTGAGGAGTACCCGTTTGGACCAAAGATAAATTTTAATCTGTTAGCTGATGGTTTGAGCATCGCTATTGCGGTGATAATGAATCTGTGCTGTGTAGTACTGGCATTTTACTCGATACACTATGTGGACCACAGGATAGAGAAAATATACGGGGATGTTGATGAACGGACATGGCGTATGTATTACACGCGGTTCTTCTTTTTGTTTCCCTTCTTTGCCACGGGTTTCATGGGTATTGCCTTCTCTACAAACCTTTTAGCGATGTATTTCTTCATGGAACTGTTGACTATTATTCCCCTTTATTTCATAATGGCGCAATTCGGGTATTCCGATTTTATAGAGCGTTATAAAGTAGCGTTGATGTGTCTTTTCTGGGGAGTTGCCGGTGCCACCGTCTTCTTCATTGGTATACTATTAGCATATACTCATACAGGTAGCTTTGAAATCGCGTCGTTAAGCACTCTCGCAGGAGATCCCATAGTTACCTGGGTCATCTTACTTATGCTGCTCGGTTTGTTTAGTAAGCTGGCGATATTTCCACTTCACGTGTGGATGCCCTGGGTTCACGCCGAGCATCCCACGTGCATAGCGGGATTACTTGCGGTATATGCGAATATCGCGGTTTATGTGATGGTCCGGGTTCTTATCCTGCCACTTCCTGATGATTTTAAGGTTTTTAGCATACCGATCATGGTGCTGGCGCTGATAACAATGGTATATGGTTCTCTTCTTGCGATGGCACAAAATGACGTGAAGCGATTCGCTGCGTGCTCAACTATAAGCCAGATTTCATATTCGGTTATTGGGATTGCAGCACTCACAGTCTGGAGTGTAGAAGGCGGGCTCTTCTTCTTTTTGTGTCACATCATGGGTAAGGGAATCCTCTTCTCAACCGCGGGTATGTTGGTCTATATGACGGGTGTTAGGGATATGAGAAAGATGGGCGGGCTTGCAGCTAAGATGCCAATAACCGCTATATGCTGGACAATGGGTGCGATGAGTCTATCCGGTCTTCCGCCTTTTAGCACCTTCGTAGCAGAATGGATAATGTTTACCGGCATCTTCATGTATGGAACACATGGCCCTTCTATTGTACTGGTAATTGCGATTATCGCTGTTACCGCAGTTGGATTAACGATTGCGTACACATTCTGGTCTATAAAGCGGATATTCTTTGGGCCTATGAGTCCGGAATTAGCTAATAACGATAAGATTAGGGACCCACCAGTACTGATGTGGCTTCCAATTCTTATTTTAGGTACTATATCAATCCTCATAGGGCTGTATCCCAAATTCATACTGGACCTTTTCCATCTTGTGTTAGGAGGAATATGATACGTGTGCTTGGTTAAATAGTGAAATACTTATAAACCTTAGATGAAATATAAAACACTACTGCGAAAAGGAAAGGAGAAGACACGAAGAAGATGCTGCAGAATGGGATAAGAGAAGGAGGGCATGGGAATGGGAAGTAAATTCATGGTTGCGCTGAAATGTTTTATGAGATGTCCTGCAGACACGATGAGGCTGATGCTGAGTATGGATCCTACACAAGACCAACGGGCAGTGAAATCAATAAAGGCGAATTGTCCCGGAGCAGATGTGGAGAGCGTAGGTTTTTACGCCGGTATTTTCTTAGCTATTGTCTTTCTCGCTTTTTGCGTGTTGGCGTATGTAATGTCGCTGCTCTATGGTGCAGGTGGACTTTGAAGCGGTGTAATTGTAGGAAATAGTTGAATTTGTATAGCTGAGGCGAAAAGAACCACGAGATTAACACAACACTTTTTCTTTTTTACAAAAAGAAAACCCTTGTTTCTTTGGTAAAGCGGCACTGTCTAAAAAACTAGTGATTTATCAACGCGGAGATCGCCGAGGGCGCAGAGTTTAAGAGCGTTCCAATCCACGTTTGGGTTTTCTGGTGCCTCTGCGTTCTCAGCGCACTCTGCGGTAAAACTTGAGGATATAGTGATTTCACTGGAAAATTCGACAGTGCCGGTAAAGCTTTCTTTTTAAGAAAGGTTTGTGCTAAAAGAAAAACAATGAAAATAAATACGAAAAGTAAAGTTAATAGAAGCAATGACCGTGAGGTGCAGTAAAGGAAACTGCAAGAATCCTGCAATAATTCATCAGAAATACTCGGGAC
>QBUM01000190.1 GCA_013180585.1 Candidatus Methanophagaceae archaeon GoMg2 | reverse complement strand
CTTGTACAACATTTATCTCGGTCAAGGATGCGATCCTAATGTTAAGCGGGAGAGGTTGATGGAGCGATGGGTTACTTAACCGAACACGCATGAGAATACCTATAAGGGATTGAAACCAGTAAAAGAAACCTCCTGCTCAAAAAGCAAAATAGGTTTGTAGAATACCTATAAGGGATTGAAACTTGGATCTCGGGCCGACCCTTATTAAAACTTTATGGAGTTTGTAGAATACCTATAAGGGATTGAAACATGGATTCACAAGAAACGGGAACGAGAGTAGAAACGGGTTTGTAGAATACCTATAAGGGATTGAAACTGTACTCGGTATTGGTTTTTGAAACGCTTATACCATGTTTGTAGAATACCTATAAGGGATTGAAACTGGTAAGAAAAGGCGAGAAAAGGGGAGAGATAGAGCGTTTGTAGAATACCTATAAGGGATTGAAACCTGTAAACAAGAAGGCATGACCTCTTACTGTGTCTTGGTTTGTAGAATACCTATAAGGGATTGAAACTCACAAAACTTGGCTATGGCGTCTGGGAAGTCGTCGAGTTTGTAGAATACCTATAAGGGATTGAAACCATTACTAGCTATAGTAGGTGCTATTTACGTAGCAAGTTTGTAGAATACCTATAAGGGATTGAAACTTGTCAAACTCACAGAGGGTTAGAGGAAGTAAAATGGTTTGTAGAATACCTATAAGGGATTGAAACGATATACTTATAGGAAACAAAGCAACTTAGAGGAGGGTTTGTAGAATACCTATAAGGGATTGAAACCACAAAAACCCGCCCCGAATCAAGATGCAAAAAAGGGTTTGTAGAATACCTATAAGGGATTGAAACTTGGATCTCGGGCCGACCCTTATTAAAACTTTATGGAGTTTGTAGAATACCTATAAGGGATTGAAACATGGATTCACAAGAAACGGGAACGAGAGTAGAAACGGGTTTGTAGAATACCTATAAGGGATTGAAACCTTGTTTGGTTTGAATAAAGCCGCTCTCGATAGCAGGTTTGTAGAATACCTATAAGGGATTGAAACTGATTTTGTTCTTGTCATTTATTCTCGTTAATAATAGTTTGTAGAATACCTATAAGGGATTGAAACTGTACTCGGTATTGGTTTTTGAAACGCTTATACCATGTTTGTAGAATACCTATAAGGGATTGAAACCAAAATCCTCTATGGTCGGTAACACAGGAATAATCAGTTTGTAGAATACCTATAAGGGATTGAAACATGAATCTCCATCCGCTATTCTATTCGCAAACGCTAGTTTGTAGAATACCTATAAGGGATTGAAACTACGGAAACGAACATATTGGCGTTCAATAGGATATTGTTTGTAGAATACCTATAAGGGATTGAAACCTAATCCTCACCCTTGCTGTTCTTCTTTACCTCACCGTTTGTAGAATACCTATAAGGGATTGAAACGCGAAAAGAATCAAACGGGATGCAACAGCTAATCCGGTTTGTAGAATACCTATAAGGGATTGAAACTATCAAATTCAAGAGCAAACAGGTGAAAATCTGAGAGTTTGTAGAATACCTATAAGGGATTGAAACTTGAAACAAGTGCTGGAAACACAAATTATACCGCAGAGTTTGTAGAATACCTATAAGGGATTGAAACAATGTATTTAGGCAGGGATACGGTAAACATATTAATTGTTTGTAGAATACCTATAAGGGATTGAAACCGAGTTAGAAGCACATTCTCAAAATTAGTAAAGGCAAGTTTGTAGAATACCTATAAGGGATTGAAACATTACAACATCTATATAGTGAACGGCCCCTTATAACCGATTATCATGAAGTCCCTTATTCTAAGTTTATTGTGTGCTGCGAAGACAAAAGGCAATAAGCATAACTGCCCACCTAATGCGATAAATAGGGGCCTTAAAACACATATTAAAGGTATGTTAGGCGAGGTGAGCTACTAAACTTATCACCATGAAAGTACTCATATTAGGCTGTGGCTTTGCCGGCCTGGAAGCCGCAAAGGAGCTCCGAAACCACTCAAAAGAACTCGAAATTGCTATGATTGACCGCCGAACACGATTCGAATACCTGGCAGCACTTCCTGAAATTTTAAGTGGAAAAGTCAGCCCAGAAGAGCTATCAGCGGATTTAAACAAATTCGCAGCGAGCATAAATGCAAATTTCATAAATGCAGAAATCGTAACTATTGATTTCACGGCTAAAATAGTAAAGACAGGTATAGAGGAAGGCGAGATCCCGTATGACTATCTCGTGCTGTCCGTAGGTGCGGAACAAACCTTCTTCGGTATTTCAGGTGCGGAAGAGCACTCCTATTCCGTCAATACTTTAGAGGGTGCACAAAGTGCAAAAGAAACGCTTGATACACTCGATTATTCAAAGAAAGTAAATGTAGCGGTTATTGGTGCCGGATTGACCGGAGTAGAAGTTGCCGGTGAATTAGTTGATTATTTCAAGTATAAAAGCGCATCGGCAAGAATATGCCTCGTGGAGATGCAGCCACTGGTTTTACCTGCTTTTAGCAGTGAGAATTTGGCTAACTCTGTACGAAAAAGCCTTTCTGGTAGGGGCGTTGAAATATTAACAGAAACGGCAGTGCAAGAAGTAGGCGATGACACGATTTTATTCGTGGGCGGGAAGAAACGCCCATACGATATTATTATCTGGACTGCGGGGATAAAACCAAACACCCTCCTGCAGAAACTCGACCTGCCAAAGGAAAAAGGCTGGCTAAAAGTGGATTCTTATCTTCGCGTGGCTGGGCAGGAGGCGATATTTGCGATAGGTGATACGGCATATTTCGAGTCTGATAGTGGTCGTTCCGGGCAAAATGTTGAGGAAGCAGAAGGGCAGGGTAAAGTAGCCGCGGAAAATATAATACGGGCGATAAAAGGTGAAAGGTTGAAGAGCTACCGCCCAAAGAACACGATACAGAATCCAAGGGCGCTTATTTCGCTCGGTGATGATAAAGCGGTAATATATTTCGCGGGGAAAGTAGTTACCATCGGCGCATACCTGTTGAAGAAATTCGTGGAGCATCGTTATATGCGTAGATTCCTGTAGGTTCTCCTCGGTTTGTGCTTATGCTTTGATTTCAGAAGACTTTCCGGTAGGGTCATGTCATTAGTAGAAAGTTTTTTATAGCTCTTGCAACTATTATATTGACATGGAGGTGATGTGAACCAGATGTTATTCATGACAGGCGTGAAAGTAAATTCCGGTATGGTGAAGGACGCGCGGGAATTCGGTGACAAAATACTTGCGAATCCGCCTACGGGCGTTAAGTTCCTGCAGGTATATCACACGCTGGGTAGGTATGACGCGATATGGATTTACGAAGCGGAAAACCCACAAGTGATAATAGATTTCCTTCATCAGAGCAGGGAAGTCGCAACAACGGAAACGTGGGTTGCATTTGAAAGATAAGGGAGAGTGTCAAATCACTCTCTTTTTATTTTTTGTTTTTGACTGTATATTAGTATAGGCGGTAAGAGAAAGATGAAAGTTAGAGATATAATGAGCCGACCAATCATCACAGAAGATGAGAACACGGCAGTTACTAAAGTAACGGAAGATATGGAAGAGCTGGGGATAGGAAGCGTAGTGATAACATCGGAAGGTAAACCTACAGGGATTATTACTGAGAGGGACGTAGCATTAAAAGTGCTATTGAAGGATAAAAGGGGGAGCGAAGTGAAAGCGAAAGAGATAATGTCTTCCCCGCTGGTCCTTATAGAGTCCGAAGCGTTGGAGGATGAAGCGTGCAAGCTCGCTGCGCGGAAACGTATAAAAAGAATACCGGTAGTGGAAAATGGAGTACTTATAGGCATTATAAGTATTCGTGACCTGCTGACAAGGAAGCCAGAGTATGTAAAAGATTTCTATTTCTAAATAGGGGTTGGGTTTTATTTTTGGGTTGAAGAGGCTTAAAGGAAACTTGAGCTGAAACTAAAATTGAGTCCTTTCCAGGGAAGGTCAGGTATGAAAGAAGAAGATAATATATCACAGAAAGAGCCCGGGGAAAAGTAAGAGAACGAGCCAGAGAACGGGGGGAATGAGATTATCGAACTTATAGCTTCTGTTCAACATGCGGGGAATGAAAGAGGGAAGCGGATATATCTTGACAACAAGAGCATAGAAGAGATAAGGGCAAAATGTGGTGACGACTTCTTCCTGCTATCAGAAAAGACTTTACTTGCTTTTATTGACCCCGAAGGGGGGAAGATCACGTTCACATCGCTCAAAGGTATCTATAAGAACTACCTTTAGTTTTACCTTCTGTTCCTTCGTCCGTTAATTTGCAGAGGTAACACCTACAAAATAAAAAGTGAGAGCAGAAAAAAATAGAAATATATTTATATACCTTTCGTTCATTCAGAGTTTATAAAGTAGGGGATAATAAGGGATAGGGGCTTAAGGAAAAAAATGGGCACAACGGGGAAATTAGAAGAGATAATAATGGATTGGCGCACTTTGGGTGTGATAGCACTTGTAACGATTTTATGGCGGCTGTTTATAAGCCTTGACAAACAGATAGCGCTTTGGGAAAGCGTCAGTTCAGGTGTTGTTCTTATCATACTGGGCTGGTTTATCTTCGGCTATCTCTATCTGCTGTCCAAGCGAGAGACGAGCTGGATAATCTCGAACAAGATGGCGCAGGGGATTGCCATTAGCGTATGCGCTCTAAATATTTATGTTCTTATTTACTATGCGCAGAGATGGCATAGATTAATGGCAGAAACTGAGGTTTATGTGCCGCAGGACTATCTCCTCCGGGATGTGAGATACGCCATGTTAGTGCTGGCGTATTGTGGAATAATATGGGCGACGGGGTACCTGCAAAAGATGCACGATAATTACATGCTGAGGACAGCCGATATGCCTGAGAGGCGAAAAGCAGGCGCGAGCGAAGCAATGTTCAGTATTTTGACTGATGAACGGTCAGTAATAGTGATATTAGGTGTAGTGTTTATATGGCGTTCAATCATAAGTTTCGACAAACAGATAGTTCTGTGGGAGAGTATGTGCTCTGGAATGGCTCTGATCATGCTGGGTTGGGTTCTCTTTGGGTACATAAGTTCGTTATCAGTAAGAACAACTCGACCAACCGTTGCAAAGATATATCATGGCTATGCCTTTGCGTTATTCACAGTAAACATCTATGCTATCGTTTACTACGGTATGAGGTGGTATAAAATAATATATCTCTCAGGTTCAGAAGAAGCTTTGATACCGCTGGATTTTGTCTTTAGGGATATAAGATATTTTGTGTTGGTGATATTTTATTGCACAACAATAGTGTTAGCCAAGTATCTGGAACGAGCATCTGAAGAGTGTGAATACCTGATTAAGAAAGGAGAGTCTGCTTAGAATAGCCAATATAGCCAATATAGCCAATATAGCCAATATAGCCAAGTAGGCAATAGCCAATATTGCCCTATTTGGCTATTCCCTATTTCCCTATATATCATGAAAAAATCCATATTCAGAGCGGTAACAGACGAACGAGTATTAATAATAATAGCGGGTATAGCATTCTTATGGCGAGCAGTCGTAAGTTCGGATGAAAAGATAACTTTTTGTGAAAGTGTGTGTTCTGGCGTAAGTCTGTTCATAATTGGCTGGGTTCTCTTCGCTTACATGTATTCTATGTCCCGGAAACCTACGGACTGGCCGGCAACGAATAGGATTTATCGCGGTATTGCCTTTAGCCTTCTTGTGCTAAATATTTATATTGCGATTTACTATGGGTTGAGATGGTATGGATTACTGCGTGTAGAAATTTCGGTACCGCGGGATTTCATTTATCGCGATTTGAGATATGTCATCTTCGTGATGTATTATTGCATAGCAATTGGCTCGGCGCGGTATCTAAAAGGGATGGAAGAAAATTACAGATTGCTAATAAAAGAGAGACCGAAGAAGCGCGCGCAGAATATAAAAGAAGCCATATTCAGATTGATGACGCATAAACTAACTTTAGCGGCGATAATAGCGGTGGCGATTTTATGGCGGCTGGCTATAACCATAGACAATAATGTTACCTTCTGGGAAAGCACGCTTTCGGGTATTTCACTCATCATAATGGGCTGGTTCCTCTTTGGTTACTTATTCGCACTGTCCGTGAAAGTGAAACACAAGCAGGATTTAACAAAAGCCATCCAGTCTGTAGCACTTGGTTTAGGTGTAATAAACGTTTATGCCATTTTTTACTATGGCATGAGATGGTATGGACTAATAACCCAAATCATGGGTGAGGTAACGGAAACGTACGTTTCGCAGCCGCTGGAGTTGGTATTCCGGGATATGAGATATGTCATGTTAGTACTCTTTTATTGCACGACAATACTATTAACAAAGCATTTAGTAACGGCATACGATGATTATACAGTGCCAGCACGGAAAGAGTAAACTATAATCCATCAAAAATAAAGACTTGTAAAAAGTATATTGACACAGATTAACACTGATTAACGGCAGATGATGATGGGAAAGTCATTCTCGGAATAATGGATGAAATATAAATCAGAGGTATAGCTAATTAAAAAAACCACGAGATTCCACGAGATTAGCACAAGAATTTAGGGTTAGCAGAGGATAAAAAACCAATAGAGTGCTTAAGCCCGATCCATATTAATATTTCTCGTGGGAATCTGTGTAATCTGCGTGAATCAGTGTCGAATAATGGTGTTATAGGTCATTATTTACGTCGAGTCGTAGTTAAACATCAGATTACACAGCTTTTCACGAAAGAGCAATAATAGATAGGAATTAGGACTAAAGAAAGTACACAAAGGCGTGCAGAAAGGATAAACAAAACTTTTAATTGCTTTTCCTTTTTTAATAGCTAACAAATATAGATATATAATAGGACGCAGAGAGAAGTATGAACTGGCGGAGAGGTAGTTTAATTTCGTTTTTGAGAGTCATAGGTGTCTTGATTGTCACGGGCTTTCTGAAACCTAAGAGAAACGCGGGCAGGGAAGTGGCGAGGTTTGAAGGTAATAAAAAGGATGGAAGGATAAAGATTTCCTGCTCTTTTGATATAACAACCCCACAGAAATGGTGCAGAGTAGGGATCATTTTCAGGTTTAGTGAAACGATTAAGTGGTACGATTATGATCCTACTCTTGGAGTTAAATTCAACAAATACAGGTTATCCATCGCAGATAGCGCGGGAAACTGCTTGTTCCGTGAGGATAGGTCAATTATGGAATTCTGTTCTCTTTTCAAGACAGCTTATACAGGTAAGCAATATTTGGGGAAATACACGGCATCTCACAAGGGCAATGTGGCAATAGTAGAGTTCATACCGCCGGGTACTGGGAGATATGAACTTGATTTTGGCCTGGCTGCAGATGAGGAGTTTTCGGAAACAGGACATAAGAGAACGACTATATTTCAGGAATTCTCTCTGTATGTTTGTGAGGGCGTAGAGCCCCTGGTGGGCACGGAATATCCACATAAGCGAGTTGATTTGCTTAAAGTTAGAGAGATAATGACACGTCCAATCACCGCTGAAGATGAAGAGGTGTTGGTCACTAAGATAGCGAAGGATATGGCAGAACAGGGGATAGGGAGTGTAGTTATAACAAAAGAAGGAAAACCCGCAGGAATTATTACTGAGCGCGACTTAGCATTAAAAGTTCTATTAAAATGTGGGAAGGCAAGCGAGGTAAAAGCAAAAGAGATAATGTCTTACCCATTGATTACCGTCGAGCCCGAAACGTCCGTTGAAGAAGCATGTGAAATCGTAGTAGAGAAGGGCATGAAAAGGCTGCCGGTGGTTGAAAAGGACGTACTCATCGGTATTGTAAGTGTTAGGAACATATTGACGAAGAAGTCAGAGTATGTAAAAAGATTTTATCCCGAAGTGCAGGTTTTAGCAAGCAGAGCTAAACAGGGGGTCAGTTCGGTAGTCCCCTATTTCTTATTTAAAACAGATAAAAAAGGTGAAAAAGTGAAGATGCAAGTTAGAGAGATAATGACACGTCCGATCATCGTGGAAGACGAAGAGACGGTGGTCGCGAAAATAGCGGAAGATATGGACGAGTTCGGAATAGGGAGTGTACTTATAACAAAAGAAGGAAAACCCGCAGGAATTATTACTGAGCGTGACTTGGCATTGAAAGTTCTATTAAAGGACCGGATGGCAAACGAGGTAAAAGCAAAGGAAATAATGGCATTCCCTGTGGTAACAGTCGAGCCAGAAGTATCAATAGATGAAGTGTGCAAGCTCGCAGCGGAGAAGCGCGTAAAGAGACTGCCTGTGGTTGAAAAGGGTGTGTTCGTGGGCATTGTTAGTATTCGAGACCTGCTGGCAAAGAAGCCGGAGTCTGTAAAGGAATTCTATTTCTGAAGGCTCTTTTGAACGAAGAGTCTTTCTTGGATATGAAAATTTCTCAGTCGTAATGATTTATAGCAGTCCATATCGCCTTTATCGCATCCGATACCGCTCCATCCGAGAACTCAACCATGGGTTTAGCCGCGACCATCACTTCGTGACTACGGAGTCGTATGGAATCATCCCAACAACCTCCTCTTAACGCTACCGACAAAACACGGTAATCGTCTTACTGTTCTTCACATAAATGTCGTATTTGTTGATGCAAACGGTGGATGCAATCCCAAAATGGCTGGGCACATCCCTAATTCGTTTTTGAGATTAAAAGCGTAGCCGGAAACTCGTTCTTTCCGTGCAATCGCATCCTGCTCACAGCCATGACTTGTTTTGGCAGGGCGTTACACACACATGCGGAAGCACATTTTCCACAGTAATCGCATAAATCGTCATTTACCGCGGGTATCAACGTAGGTTTTACCGCCTCTGTTTTCAGTTTAACTTGAGAATTCCCTGTGGCTTGCCACAGGGTTACCTTAGGTAGTAGTGTTGTTATATGGTTAATGATACCCTGCGGCTTGCCGCAGGGTTCTTCATTGAAGAGACATGCGAATTAGGTGCCTCTACGTTGCAATATACCAGTTGTACATCCGAAAAGCGCCAAGGCAAGATTCGCGGCTACCGTGGTCTTCCCTGTGCCACCCTTCCCGCTCGCTATCGCTACGATCATTGCGTTGTCTTCCCTTCCATAAATCCACAGGCAAGAAGGGCTTTATAATTGTAAAAAATAAAAAAGGGATAGTTTGGGACACAAACTTATATCTCCCGCGCAAACGCAACCCAAGTTTCGGTTGTTGCGACTGCCCTGCTATCGTGAAGGAAATCTTCTATCACTTTTGCGTCTTCCGCCTCGTAAATCCATAGGGCATCATACCGGCCCAGCGTATGATACACTTGCAGGAACTTGACGCCCTTAGGCGGATTTTTAAGTGTTTTGTCCCCGAAATCTCCTGCTTCCTTCACCATGCCTGGATTAACTTTCACGCATGTTATGAACAACATCTTTTTCTATCACCTCCTTATGTTCGTTATAGCCTAAGGTGTATTAATAACTTTTGGTTTTTACATTCACCTACCAAATGTTTTAGTTGCCAAAGCTCATTCCGTGGGATAAACCGTTTTAATACACGCGGGGTTTCTTGTCAGTATATTTCTAACTGAAATGATACCTACGAGCTCGTCACCGTCCATCACTAACAGCCTTCTTATGCCATTCTCTGCCATAAGCACGCATGCTCTCTCCTGAGGTGCATCCGATTCGATTGTTATCAACGGAGAGGACATTATCTCTTTCGCTTTGATTTCACTTGGTATTCTATCCGCCATTGTTACTTTCAACGCTATGTCACGGTCTGTAATTATTCCCACAGGTTTGCCGCCTTTTGTTATCACCACACTTCCTACTCCTGTCAATTCCATCGCCTTCGATATTTTAGTGGTCGGTGCGTCTTCGTCTTCTGTGACTACTTTTGGAGTCATTATATCTCCAACCTCTAACATTTCCACTTCCGTCGCCATGTCTCTTTTCTCCTTCTTTTTACTTGCTTAATTATTTGAGATAAGCATTCATAATTGTTGCGCTAAAATAAATATTTCCTCACGTGCAGTGGTTCTCTGGTCAGTATATTTCTAAGTGTTACAATGCCCCTGAGTTCTCCATCATCAATCACAAGCAGTCTTCTTATGCCCTTTTCTGAAAGAAGCTTGCAGGCACCCATAAGAGATGCATCTGCCTCGATAGTCACCAAAGGGGAGGACATGATCTCTTTCGCTTTTACCGCATCTGGGTTTCTATTCTTCATTATCACATTTATCACTATATCACGGTCAGTAACTATCCCTACGGGTTTATCGCCTTTTGTTATCACCACACTTCCTAATCCCGGCATTCTCATGCACTTCGTGACCATAGCGATCGAAGCGTCCTCATCTTCCGTGATTGCTGGATATGTTATTACATCCTTAACTTCTAATAATCCCGCCATCTTTTTCTTTCTCCTTCCTTTTTGCTACGAACATATTTTGCCATTCATAAATATTTCGCTTTTTTTTCATCCCGCAGTCGTGTTTTACTCAAAAAGAATATTTCTTCACGTGTACTGACTCGCCAGTCAATACATTCCGAATACTAACAATGCCCACGAGTTCTCCGTCATCAATCACAGGTAGTCTTCTTAGGCCCTCCCTCGCCAGAAGCCCACAGGCGTCTTCCACCGTTGTGTCTGCCGCTACTGTGATCAATGGTGAAGACATGATTTCCTTCACTTTCACCTTGTCCGGGTCTCGGTCTTTCATCATTACTTTTGACGCTATGTCATGGTCAACGGTTATCCCCGCGGGTTTACCTGCCTTTGTTATCACTACACACCCTATTCGCGAGTTTGCCATGTGCTTCAATATTACAGTGACGGAAGCTTCCTCATCTTCGGTGATTGCTGGAAAGCTCATTATCTCCTTAACATTCATCTCTCCTGTTTCACCTCTCTTACTCTTATACTATATATATTGTATTACGCCTTAATACCCTTTTCGCTTTATACCTTTTATAGTTGATGTCATAATAAATTAGACAAAATGGGTTGAAATGTTGCCAGCCAGCCAGTCATGAATGTGGTCTTCTTGGCGAGCCGGTGGAATGTGGTGCGTATGGTTTCCTTAAACGACCACTCGGATTTGACAAATATCTGGGAGATTTTTCTTCTGATGCTTTTCCAAATCAACTCTATTGGATTAAGATCAGGAGAATAAGGCGGTAGGAAAACCAAGCTTATACGTAGTGATTCTGCAAATGCACGCGTTTTCTGTGCTATGTGGGCTCGTGCGTTATCAAGGATCAATATGATGTGCTTTTTAGGATTTTTATCGCGGATTAGACGAAGGAATGCACACACATACTCCGCAGTTGAATGCTCCATAAACTCCACAACCTCTTTTCCGTTTATGGGATAAAACCCAAAGGTATTGGCCCTATACCTGCTTGTGTTTTTGACAAGCTGCGGCTTACCAAAAGACCAGAACCTTTGCTTATTATCCCTCGTCTGTGGTGCCGCCTGG
>QBUM01000191.1 GCA_013180585.1 Candidatus Methanophagaceae archaeon GoMg2 | reverse complement strand
TTGGATGAGGCTCTTGGATTGAATATGTTCCCTAAAAAAATTCGAAGTTAAGGTTTGAACTATTCAACCAACATCATTTAACGCCTTTTTGATTTGTGCTTGGAGCCAGATAAATGGGCGATTTTTTCATTATTACCTCTGTCAGTTCCTGAACGTATCCCACGTCAGCGCGATTAAGCGCTTGCAGTATCTCCTCTTTCGGTATCGCTCTTGCCTGACTGAGCCACGCGATTCTATCCTCTTCTTGATCTTTTATGCTTCTTTGCTTGAATGTGAGGTCGGGATAAACGGTTATCCACGTTTCTTGTGCAGGTGGTGTGGGGTATTCGCGATAACAACTCCGGCTTATGATGGCGTTAGGAAGGTGCTTGGCGGCAAGTTTGTAAGCCTGCTCTATTTCTTCTATGGTTGGACGCCTCGTAACCTCTTCAAACGCAAAGGTTGGTGTAAACGGGTTTATCCTGTGTTTCATGGCTTTATTTACGGTCGAAAGGAACTCAGCTATTCGCTCAATCTCCTTATCGTCCACGATACCGGGCATGTAAACTGTCTGAATAAGCAGTTCTATCCCTGTATCGTTTAGCATTCTCACTGCATTTAATACCTGTTTATTCGACTTCCCTGTGTACCATATATGGATATCTTCAGAGAACGCTTTGACGTCTATATGCGCCTCGGTTAGACCCGCATCTACTAATTCAGAAGCATAATTCTCTTGTTGTCCTATCTCATAACCATTCGACATCAAAATAATCTCTTTAAAGCCTTTCGCCTTCAAGCCTGTAACGAGAGCCATTAGATATTCACGGTCGAGGGTAGGCTCTCCACCCGTAATCATCGCTTTGGGGGGAAGCTGCCCGTAGTACTTTAGGCACGCCTGCTCTGCACGTTCCAGTGTCTCCTCCGCGCTGAGCAGGGTCCCTCCGCCATCGCGTGCCGGGCGGAAACATCCTTTACAGCAGAAGTCACAGCCGGTCAGCATGAACCATATGCGGGGTTCTATCTCCGAAAGTGTAAAATATTGTACGCCTCTTTTTCCCATTTTTACTTGTTACTCCTATACTATTATTAATCTTCAGAGTATAAAAAATTTTACAACAAAGAAAAAATTGAGATACATATATTTGTGGACAAAAGATGCATATAAGCACTGATATTGGCGGTACATTCACAGACTTTGTAATATTTGATGGCGGGGAGCTAAAGACGTTCAAGGTGCCTTCCACGCCACAGAAGCCAGAACTCGGTATCGAGAACGGCCTGGATAGACTGCCTACTGCCTCTACCTTCTCGCATGGCGCTACAATCGCAACAAATGCGGTTTTAGAGCGAAAAGGGGCGCGAATCGGACTGATAACAACAAAAGGTTTTGCAGACATCCTTAAAATCGAACGACAAAAACGCCCAAATCTTTATACGTTTAATTCTAGAAGACCAAAGCCGTTAGTTGACACTTATTTTGAAATTTCTGAGCGCGTATCCTCAAAAGGCGAGATAATCGAATCACCCGCCGAAGGAGAAATTCAGGCAGTTGTGGCACGGCTAAAATCGCGGGGCATTGATTCTGTAGCGATCTGCTTCTTATTCTCCTTCATGAACCCTGAAAATGAACAGGTTGTCGGCGATAGGCTCATAAAAGAAGGTTTATCTGTTTCTTGCTCCTCGGAGGTGCTGCCTGAATTCCGGGAATACGAGCGGATGTCCACGACTGTTTTAGATGCGTATTTAAAGAGAATTGTAGAGGGCTACATAACAAATATGGGCGCAATTCTGGCGAAGAAAGGAATGGCGCAATTCTATGTCATGCAATCCAACGGAGGGGTAGTTAAGGCAGGGGTTGTGAAGAATAAACCCGTAAACATGCTACTATCCGGCCCTGCAGGAGGTGTAGCAGCCTCAAAGTTCTTAGCTGAACTCATCGGAATAGACAAGTTGATAACCTTTGACATGGGCGGAACCAGTGCCGATGTCTCTACTGTGGTCAACGGTAATTTGTCATGGACTTCTGAGGGTAGCATTGATGGATTACCGCTAAAAATGCCTGTGGTGGACATCGTGACTGTTGGCGCTGGTGGCGGTAGCATCGCGTGGTTAGATGAAGGTGGCGCTTTAAGGGTGGGACCCGAAAGTGCAGGTGCTTTTCCTGGACCTATATGTTACGGACTCGGTGGAAAGGACGTTACGGTAACTGACTGCGATTTACTATGCGGTTTTATCAATCCGAACTACTTTTTGGGTGGTGAAATGGTTTTAAATGCGGAGAAGGCGAAGACAGAAGTGGCAAAATTCGCGGATGAGATTGGCATGTCTTATGAAGATACGATCCGTGGCGTTTTGAATGTAGTCAACTCAAACATGATCAGAGCAATCCGGTTAGTCTCTGTGGAGAAAGGACTTGATACCCGTGATTTCTCTTTGATTGCTTTTGGTGGTGCGGGCCCAGTGCATGCAGCAGCATTGGCAAAGGAGCTGAACATTCCGAGGGTGATAGTTCCATTTGCACCCGGAGTGTTCTCTGCTTATGGTATCATGGTATCTGACGTGCAATTGGATCACAGCAGGACTAAAATTGTGAGGACAACAGGGGAAAAGGTAGAGGAGTTTGTAAAAGGGACGATAGAAGATTTCGTGGCTGAAGCCAAAAGCGAGCTTGAAGAACAGGATATTAGCCTCGAAGAAGCAATGCTGTTTCCTTCCCTGGATATGAGATATGTTGGGCAGAGTTATGAAATAAATGTGAGCTTCAAGGGTTTGGAGGATACACTAAAGAGGTTCCATGCGAGTCATAACCATCTTTATGGCTATTCTATGTCTGCGGAGGACGTGGAAATCGTTAATGTTCGATTGCGAGTGATTGCACCCCGAGCGAAACCCTGTCCACCGAAAGTGAAAAAGGAAGGTAAAGGAAAGCCGATTGAATATAGAAAGGTGTTGTTTGAAGAAGGTTTAGAGAAGACACCGGTTTATAGGAGGGCAGAGTTACCTGTTGAGCACGAAGGTGCGGCAATTATTGATGGCAATGATTCCACCATTGTTGTACCGCCTGACATGAGTTTTTCTGTGGATGGGTATGGGGATATTGTTATCTTTTAATAGAATGGTGATAAAAATATCTTGGATATGTGAGATAGGAAGGCATTATAGGTAACACAGTAGTTCCGAACGTATCTGAAGTCGCCCAAAGGGGAATTTGAGCGGGGGTGCGAATCATAGAAGCCCGATACACTCCGCTATACGCCGTGTCCCGATCCTATCTTTCTCCTACTTGCATTGAGTATGGTAATTCCCACAATTTCTTCTTTCTCATATCTAATTATGATATCATCATCCGTGAGCTCGGAATCATCTGCATGGCTTGGCTTTTTGAAATTAATGTATAAAACATCAGCTTCTTTATCGTAAGATGTCCAAATCCGTGAATGTGGGACCTCCAACAACTCTGGCACAAGACTCAACATCTTTTTTACCTCTACCGCTGCCATATCTTTCGCCTCCTTTCAAGTTGTCTTCTCCGCCTCGTTAAGAATGCGGTAATTACAAATCCATCTCCTTTACTTAATGCCCTAATACCACAACAAGGTATTTACCTTTTTCTATTTCCTTCACAGCTATACATTCTCCCGCTTTGCCCTCATAAATTGCTTCTGGTCCCACCACCGTTTCGAGAACTTCAAAATAATAGCCAGCCATCTCTGAATGCTCTTCTGTAATATGAAACCATCTCTCCTCTGTTAATCTAAATGGCACACCGTTTTTAGACCTTAATACGTCCATATTCTATAAAATTCCCCTTCTCGATAAAAAGATTATTCACAGGCATGGTGTATAACGCCCATATATCCTCAATGTGTATATACCCCTTGCGGGGCCCTCTTTTTTATGACATCCAAAATGAATACTCTTGTTACTACCCGCTTCACCACAATCGTCGGGTCGGCCGGTGACGCCACCAGCACTTTCTTCTTTATCCCCTTCACAACTCACAAAAGGAAAAAAATAAAAAGGGAAAAAGGCTTATTCCACCTTTTTACCCAAATCTGGTCCTGGTGAAGTTACATAGATGGAGTCCACCTTAACAATAACCGCAGCTTTTGGGCTAAGTTGTGGCATCATTGATTTCACCATATTAACGCCATCGTCAAAGACGCTTCCTGACGTTTCTATCCTGGCACTGCCTTTTAACTGATACCCCTTAAAAGTATCCATATCCCAAACAGAAATCGCTACTCTTGGATTCGCTTTTATATTCTCCTCTGTCTTCTCCATAAAGACGTCCATCAACAGCACTTCATCCTCGGACAGAACTTTACCAAATGCAATCGGCACCACATTTGGCTCACCTTCTTTGGTAGCAGTAGCTACCGCCAACCCCTTCGATTTTCCCACTACTTCTTTCACTTCTTCTGTTATTTTTGCCATATTCTTGCACCTCTTTTATATTTGTGTACCGCTCTATAAAAATTTTACTATATTTATCAGCATCTCGTACTAACAAGCTCTATTTTTTCTGCCATCACAAAATTGACAGACAAACAAAACAGTAGTTCCAAAACCATTCAATATTGGTGAAAGCATCTTTTATTACCTGTTTTGGATAAAATGTGGGACTCATAAATAGCTTCCAGGGCCTGGCTGTTCGGGACTACCGAAGCACAGTAGTTCCGAACACACCTACTTCCGAATAACAAAAATTGTATTTGTATAGTTAACTAAAAAAACCACGAGATTTCACAAGATTAACACAAGAAATGGGGATTATAGGGGTGGGCGAAACTATTCGCTATGATCCTCCAATAGAGTACTAAAAACCGATTCCAATCATTGTTCTCTCGTGGAAATCAGTGTAATCTTGTGGTTAGCTAAACAATTACCAAAAATTTATGAACGATAGTTTTAAATACCGGAATTGCATTAATCATAAAAGAGGTAAAATATATGGATGATATAGTTTTAACGCCGGAACCCGAGCAAAAAAGTTACTGGCGACTGATATGGGCAGTAATCTTCGTTATTCTTATGATTTCCGGAGTCATATTATTGGTGTTCTTTGAAATTATAGGAGCATTTATTTATATCGTTCCTGTAATAGTGCCTCTCCTGTTCGTACTCTATTGGATACCACTTTATTACAGCTCAATGAAGTTTGCCATCACGGGAGAACATGTAATTGTGGAAAAAGGGGTATGGTGGAAACGAGAAACCACAATACCTTTTGAAAGGATAACGAATGTGGATAAAACTCAGGGCCCTTTTGAGCGATACTACAAAATTGGTAAGATTCATGTTCAAACCGCAGGGGCGGGAGGGACAGAAGCTGCTGAAGCTGTAATACAGGGAATAAAAAATCGGGATGAAGTGAAGGAGGAAATCAAAGACAGGATTAGAACCCAAAAAGGGGCGTCAATCTCAAAAGCAGATGAGAATGAGTTGCTATCAAAAATATTGGTTGAGATTAAGGCGCTGAGGATGGACTTAAAGGGTGGATAGAGGGGCTATTAATGGCGACTATTGGCAATAGCACAATCTGCTTAGAAAAAGAGGAAAAGATGCCCACAAATTATTCCGATGGTGAAAAGGTTAGGGCTGCTGGGCTGTCTTGGCTTGATTTGAAAAATAAACCCCTTGCAGATAGGCTATTCTTTGTACTATTTAAACACGTTTTTCGGAATTGAAATATCCTTGGAGAATCGTATTGCATAATTATCTGACATCCCGGAAATAAAATCAACCAAAATTTGTGGTTTCTCTGTGCCCAAATTCATATAAAACTCTTTATAAGCACTCAAATAGTTGCCAAACTCGCGATAGGAACGAATAAAGCTGTTATTATAGGAATCAATGTTAAAATCATGTTTATCAATTAAATCGGATAAAGATTCGTAAAGATTACGGATTATTACCTCTACATAGTATGTATAATTTTTTATTTTTTCCGCTTCATAGATATTGCTCTTGGAGAATCCATTAATCTTCTTTATGAACTCGAATCCTTCATCTGACACGCCTACATTCTCTGTGCTGTCGGTGGTATCTATAATATCGTATATTATATTGTTTAAAAGTGCGCGATTGTATTGCCCTCCTGCTTCAGAAGGTGTAATTCCGAGATAATTTAACGCATCGTCCGGAATTTCATCAGCGTTAACTATTTTCAGTTCGATAGCATCTTCCACATCTCGGCCTAAAGAAGAAATCTTATCCGCAACTCTAACAATACACCCTTCATACGACGCGGGATGTTTATCCAATTTATCTATTTCTTCTAATTTCTTCACCTCCCAGACTGGTTCAATAAACTGTTTATTCTCTAATTCTTCACCACAATGGCTAACTATTCCATCTCGTACGCCAAAGGTTAATTTCAAGCCGTCACCCCGTTCGGCGATATAATCCACAAC
Organism: Candidatus Methanophagaceae archaeon GoMg2; assembly: GCA_013180585.1. Taxonomy (GTDB): domain Archaea; phylum Halobacteriota; class Syntropharchaeia; order Alkanophagales; family Methanospirareceae; genus QENJ01. The sequence goes on along the minus strand of QBUM01000191.1, from coordinate 5,105 downwards.
ACGAAGGCTATTGATTTCATGATGAAAGCTGTTTCTATTATTTGTTTCCTTTTCCACTATCTCGTTTAATACCTCTTCCCCTGCATGTCCAAATGGCGCATGTCCTATATCATGGCCCAATGCAATTGCTTGAACCATTTCTATATCTATTTTCCATCCTGCATTAATCAATCCCTTGGAAATGGTAGTAGAGTTAGTAAATACATGAAATGCGTGCTCAATTCGGGTGCAAATATGATCGTTATCCGGCGCAAAAAAGACCTGTGTCTTCCTCTTTAATCTTCTGAAAGGTAATGAATGGATTATTGCTGTTTGGTCACGGAAAAAAGGACCACGAATATCTTCTCCTTTTTGTTTAAATCGTTTCTTATAGACTTCATCAGAAAGTTCATTTTGCTTCATTTTAATTCTTTCGTTGTCGCGGCTTCTTCCTCCGGTCTTGTATTAACATAAAAATATCTATAATACTTTTTGTATTTGGTCAGCTTTTTGTGACCTCAGAGTTACATAGATTCTCTCACAAATGAGACTTTTATTGGAACGGGTCGTAACATCGTGGCTAATTAGTCCTGGAAAGGGAATAGGTAAGAGAAGGCTATACAAGCGTTATCACTTCACTTTCTCCCGCAGCCTCATGTAATCTTCCTCCACTCTCGCCTGTATTTGCTCTATCACATCCTCTGTAAGATGCTTAAACCTACCTTGCTTTTTAAGATACTCCTTAACTGGCTTCAACTTCGGAAGATCAACGTTCAACCGATACTCGCCGTTTATCACTTCATAAAGTGGAAATATACCGGTTTCCACCGCCAACCTACCCAGTTCTATCGTTATATCTGGAGTGCTCCTCCAGCCCGTGGGACATACGGATAATATGTGTAGATAAGCAGGTCCTTCAGTTTCCACACCTCGCTTCACTTTATCCATCAAATCAAACGGATATGACGGACTGGCAGTCGCAACGTAAGGTATCCTGTGCGCAACTGCGATTTCCGGCATGTTCTTCTTCCTGGTCATCTGCCCAATGCTTTTCTTTCCCACCGGCGCCGTAGTCGTCCATGCACCGTAAGGCGTAGAAGAAGACCGCTGTATGCCCGTGTTCATGTACGCCTCGTTATCGAAACAACAATAAAGGAAATCATGGCCCCGTTCCATCGCTCCGGACAACGCCTGTATGCCTATGTCCGTAGTGGCACCGTCACCGCCAAACCCCACGAATTTTACCTCTTTCGCAGCGGGAACTTTTCCTTTTCGCTTCCGCACTTTATACGCCGATTCTATACCCGACACCACGGCACCTACGTTTTCAAACAGCGTGTGTATCCATGCGACTCGCCATGACGTTTGCGGCAACAGCGATGAGATAATCTCTACACAGCCCGTAGCGGTAACTATAATCACATTATTCCCCAGCGCTTTACACACGTGTCGAACCGCGAGAGCCTCGCCACAGCCTATACAAGCACGATGACCAGGCGCAAAGTTCTCTTCGGTCGTGACCAACCTTGGTGCAAACAAATCCTCTTGTTCTATCCCCATTTTCATCCCCTCTTATCTTTAAATGCTCAATAAACTACTCATTCCCTTATGCCAATCATCTCAGTCTCTATTTCCTCGCCTCTCTCAATCGCCTTCTCTTTTTTCTGCGCTTCTTGTATCATATACTTGAATTCATCTACCGATATATCCCGACCTCCAAGCCCACCAATGAACCCCACAATGTTTGGTTTCTTACGCTGATCATACAATGCCGATTTCACCTCTGAGCAAACCGGTCCGCCCATACCAAAGGATACTGCCCTGTCCAACACCACAAGAAGTCCGACTTCCTTTACAGCATCTTGAAGCTCTTTGAACGGGAAAGGACGCCACAATCGTAATCTTATAAGCCCCACATCTTCTCCTTCTTCCCGCAGCTCATCCACAGCAAGCATCGCCGTCTCACTGCAGCTTCCCATTGTCAAAAGCGCGATTTTCGCGCCTTCCATCCTGTAATGCTCCACAGGCAAGTAATGCCGACCGAAAAGGTCACCGAACTCTTTCCACGTCTCCAGTATTTTTGGCTTCGTGCTCTCAAAAGCAACTTCCTGCGCCTTCTTCGTTTCTGAATAGATAAATGGCGGTGCATAACAGCCCATGCTCACAGGATTGTCAGGGTCTAACGTGAACGGATGCTTGTATTCGGGAATGAATGCCGCTACTTCTTCATCGCCAGGCAGCTCCATATCCTCAATTACGTGTGATAGGAAAAAACCGTCAATATGAACCATTGCAGGAAACAGCACTTCTTCGGCTATCCGGTACGCACATACCGTGAGGTCGAACGCCTGCTGATTGTTCTCTGCAAACATCTGTACCCAGCCTATATCACGAATAGCCATCGCGTCTGAGTGGTCGCACCAAACCGAAAGCGGTGCGGATAAAGCTCTGTTCGCCGCCACCGCGACTACGGGCAACCTCATTGAAGAGGGTATATACAGTACTTCGTGCATCAATTCCAAGCCCTGACCCGCGGAACAGGTAAAGACCCGCGCACCCGCAGCAGATGCGCCTACACATGCGCTCATCGCGGAATGCTCCGACTCTACACATATAAATTCCGCATCTAACTCTCCATCAGCGACCATCTCCGATAATCTCTCCACGATATGTGTCTGTGGCGTGATAGGATACGCTGCGACAACATCCGTATTCGCCATCCGAACCGCTTCCGCAATTGCAAAAGAGCCCTCCAAGCCAACTACTTTTTTCATCTTCTACCAAACAAATCTCATGTGCTCTTTAAATATTTTTCGCATTTTTCGCATTTATAAATCCTGAGGCCTTGTTATCTCTAACCTTCTCCCGCTATCTTGTTGTATATAAAATATATCATTTCTTTGCTAAAAATTTCTTTTTGAAAGAAAGGTTTTGTATTAGCAGAATCTTCTTCTGGATAAGGAGATAATATGGAGATATGGTGAGGACAAAAGCATGAGCGAGGAGATGATACTGCATCCGCGACCGAGCGCGATTGTTGCTGCTCTTTATACGCTTCGTGATTTGGATGCAGACGTTGCGATTTTACATGGGCCTACCGGGTGCAGTTTCAAGCACAGCAGGCTGCTTGAAGAAGATGGCTTGCACGTTTTAACCACCGCGATGAACGAGAGCAACTTTGTCTTTGGAGGACATGATTCGCTCGTTAGGGTGCTAAAAAAAGCGGAAGAGATGTTTCAGCCGGAGTTGTTAGGCGTGGTAGGTACATGTTCGAGCATGATTATCGGCGAAGATATGCAGCAGGCGATAGCGGACAGCGAAGTGGGCTGTAAGGCGATAGCGGTGGATGTACATGCGGGCTACCGGGACAATACCAGCGGTGTTATCCTGACACTTGAGTCGGCACATAAAGCGGGTATTATTAGCGGTGAGGAATTTGAGCGGCAGAAAAAGATGCTTGAAGCGGCAACGAGAATAGAGAAAGAAGTCGGTGCAGCCAGTAAAAGCTATATCCCACCATCCAAAGGCGACTCTAAAATAGACGTTGCGAACAGGCTGCTTGAGCTCATTGGAGCGAGTAAAAAGGGTGTATGCGTTTTGAATGCGAAGAAAGAGACCGCTTTTATGTTCGTTGATATTCTAAGGGCGGTGAATAGAGTTGCCGCGCCTGCGCAAATTGTCAATATGGCCAATCTCGATACCAAGGTGGGCTTAAGGAAGATTAGGGGATACGCGGAGACGATTCTGGATGAATTAGCATCGGAAAGTATTGCGATAGACCACATGATTGGAGGGTTGGATGAATATCCGGTTGCGGGAGTGAAAGCGGCGGTATTGATCAAAGACTTGTATTCCGATTACGATTTTGCAGTTTTGCTGGGTATCTCACATGCGGTGCCTCTGGAGAAGTACGGTATAAAAACAGAGATATTCTCGGTTACTAACGGGCCAAGAACGGTGGAACCGCTGAAATGGTTGGGGCATGAGCATGTAGTGCTTGAAATTGACCTGCATCCGAAGACGATGGGTGCTACGGGCATTATTTCGTCGGATTTCGGTGATGCGCTGGAGAAGTTGGATGCTGTGAAAAAAGGTCTGGTTAACTCACGATATTGACACCGCACTTTCTGTCTAAAGAACCTGTTCTGTCCAGGATCCCACTGATTTTTGCGCAGATACAAAAAACGTTAGGTAAAATCGTGGACTCGCAACACAAAAATGATAACCTTTAAATTATCCAATAAACAACAAAATATGAACAGCAGGAGGTAAAAGCATGAAACAGACAATTGAGAATCTAACAAAAGCATTTATTGGCGAAAGTCAAGCAAGGAATCGTTACACTTTTTATGCAAAAATCGCACAGAACGAAGGGTTTGAGCAAATAGCGGATATTTTCTTGGTTACCGCGGATAACGAAAGGGAGCATGCAAAGTGGTTATTTAGATTGATTAATGACTTGAAAAAGGATAGCCACGAGAATTTAGATGAGATCACAGTGGAAGCCACGGCTCCAACAACTCTTGGCAGTACGGCAGATAATCTAAAAGCGGCAATTGCTGGAGAGAATTACGAATATACACAGATGTATCCGGAGTTTGCAGATGTTGCGGAAAAAGAGGGATTGCCCGAAATTGCACGGCGGTTAAGAGCGTTTGCTAATGCAGAACAGCATCATGAGCGAAGATATAAAAATTTGCTAAAAGAAATTGCGGGTGATACCGTATTTAAGAAAGAGAAAAAGGTTTATTGGGTGTGTAGAAAATGTGGGTACATACATGAAGGTGAAGAACCACCAGAAGAATGCCCCTCATGCAGTCACCCAAAAAATTACTTTGATCTCAAATGTGAGGACTATTAGTAGCGCCATTCTTCCAAGACTCTGTGGATTTGCTATGTGAAATCTCGCCCGCTAAATCGGTATCTCAAGATATCATGGCTGCTATGCCACGGAGATATCTTTTTACTGCTATATTCGGCTGTGTATACTGGGTCCACCCGCATAGATAGTAGTATAGTTGGTATAATCTAAGCCATAACTATCCGATAGGAAATATTACTTAGCCCCAACCTGTAGAGTAGGAGGAGGTCTTACGACCTCCGTCCCCTCATCGAACCGTACGTAC
>QBUM01000192.1 GCA_013180585.1 Candidatus Methanophagaceae archaeon GoMg2 | reverse complement strand
GGGCGTGTGGGCAAAGAGGCGGTATATTCTGGAACAGTTATAATATAACACGTCCTTCTGAGATAGTGCCCGTGGATTTCTTTATTCCTGGATGTCCGATAACGCCCGAAAGTCTCTTGAGAGGTGTAAGAGCGGTTCAAGATAAGATAGATGGTAAAGATGAAACAACGATAAAATTTAAGACGGTTGCATTGCCTTCCGAGGGGACAGGGCAGGAGAGCACAGTGCCAACCTCACCGAAGAGATTTGCTCCTACTCCATTAGTCAAATTGGATATTCCGCGGGATGTAGATTGGGCTTCCGGAAGTACGGTGGTGGGCAATCTGAAATCACAACTTGGTGGACTTTATAAATCTATTACGATCACCGATAAGAACCGAATAGCGATAAAAACAGCACCAGATGACCTGGTGGATGTTGCGAGGAAACTAAGTAGCGATATGGGGTTAGACCATGTGAAAAGTGTGAATGTGGTAGATGTGCCACACGAGAGGAAGTTTATACTTGAATATATGGTCTCGAGCTATAGTAGCAGTGAACTTATGCCTGTGATTATATCTATATTCACAGAAATAGGGCGTGAAGCAGAACCGGAATTCCCAAGCCTTACGCCACTCTGGGAAAGTGCGGATTATTCAGAACGGGAGATGCACGACTTCTTTGGAGTCAAATATGTGGGTAATAGCGGGATGAACGCGAAATTCCTCCTTGCTCCTGAGACTCAAACGCCGTTGAGAAAAGATTTCAAAATCGCAGAGGAGAGTTATGTCTATGATGAGAGTGTCCCGCTAAATCCAAAAATTGAGCTGACTTCAGACCTTAAGATGCCTGCACCGGAAGAGCTATATGATGAAGCGGAGGCAAGTGATGAATTTATGATTCTTGTTGGGCCACATCATACTGGTAGTGGCCACCTGAGATGGATATTGAGGGTGAAGGGTGACAGAATTGTGGATGTCACGCCCGACCCTGGATATGTGCATAGGTCAATGGAGAAGATCGCAGAGAATCGGTTATACATCCAAAATATACCGTTATACGAAAGGGCGAATATAAGTGACCCATTCTGTATGAACCTTGGCTATGTGCATGTGATAGAGAAAGCGCTTGAAATTGAAGTGCCGGAAAGGGCGAAGTATATAAGAACGATGCTGGCAGAACTCTCAAGGATCGGTGCTTTCTTCTACGATTCTGGTATATTCGCTTTATTCACGGGGCATTCAACGGGCTTCATGTATGTATGGGCAATAAGGGAGATGATACTCGAAGCGACGGTAAGGATGACCGGGTCGAGATGCACGCCCTCGTTTATCATTCCTGGGGGGTTAAGGCGTGACGTATCGAAGGACGTTCTTGATATGATAAGTAACTTTGTTTCTGCTGTTAATAAACGGTTGAAGAAGTTTGAGGATATATTTATATTTAACCCCGTGTTCATAGCGCGTACAAAAGGCGTTGGCGTCCTGACAAAGCAGGAAGCGATAAAGTATGGGCTTGTGGGGCCGTTCTTGCGGGCATCGGGTGTTGATTATGATATACGGAAAGTGGAGCCATACGAGGCGTACGATAAATTTAATTGGGAAGTCACAACAGGCGATGCGGGCGACTGTCTTGGCAGGTACATGGGCAGGTACGAGGAGATAAAGCAGAGTTTGAGTATACTGAAGCAGGCGGTAGATGCCTTGAAGAAGATGCCAAGAGGTGATGTAATAAGCGAGGATGTCCTTGGAGATTACAAAGCGGCATCTGAGGATATAAAAGGTCACTTTTATCATGCTTATGGTAATATTGTGCTTCCGAAAGGCGAGTGGACGTCGGTTGTCGAGTCGGCAAGAGGCACGCTTCTACATTCTATTATAAGTGACGGCGACTCGAACGTTCCATATCGTTCAAGGATTGTAACACCATGCTGGATGAATCTAAGAGGCATAGTAGAAGCCTCAAAAGGCGAACGAGTAGCGGATTTCTGGACGATATACGGGAGTTTTGGATACTTCCCCCCGGAAGCGGATAGGTGATAAAAATGGAACAAGTAATAAACGAACTAATGGAAACTATAATGAGCAATCAGTTGAGTGTGCCAGTTCTACAGCCGATTCTTGATTCTGTATCACAACTGCCTATGGTGGGGTTCATAATTTCGTTCATACTGTGGAAGCCAGTATTTGCATTGCTAATTTGTCCAGGACTTTCAACCGTGGGCATTGTACTGCTCTTCTTCCCATGGATAGAGCGGAAATTATGTGCTAGGATACAGTGGCGGGTGGGTCCGCGTGAGATAGTACCGTGGTTAGGTGGGCTGATTCAGTTGGTTGCTGATACTCTCAGGTTCCTATTCCATGAGGTAATTGTGCATAGAGACGCTCATAGGCCTTATTTCTTACAGTTCCCGTTCCTTTCGTTCTTAGCCGCTCTTCTGCCTTTACTGTTCCTCAACGCAGGAAGCGTGATGGCAATAGAAACGCCTTATGCAATACAGGCATTGCTGGCTTTGGTATGTTTATTCCCGTTCTTTATTCTGGGTCTCGGCTGGGCATCAAACAGCAGATTCGCTTTCATCGGCACGGTTCGAGAGGCGTTCATGTATTTCGCATATGAAATTTCGTTCATCATAGCAGTGCTGGCGATGATTATCCTGTACGGGACTTCTAATCCTCTTTTGATGGCAGATAAACCGTGGGGGATAATCCTTAATCCTATTGCTGCGTTTACGTTCTTTATAGGTGCGGCAATGGCAACGTCGCGGATGCCTTTTGAGATACCAGAAGCTGATCAGGAGGTAGCTGCGGGCCCGCATGTGGAGTATTCTGGAATAGCGTTCGGGCTTATATACGTAATGTGTTATGAGAAAGCGTATATTTTAAGTGGTCTGATGGTCGTGTTATTCCTTGGTGGTGGAAGTGGTCCTTTCATACCTGGCATAACGCCGCTTCTTGGGGACATTATGGGTATTATATGGTTCTTACTAAAGATTGTTATCGTATTGACTACTTTATTCGTTCTCCGTACGATATATCCGCGGTACCGGCTTGACCAGGGTCTAAACATTGGCTGGGGCGTAATGATTTCCTTATCTTTGATTGCGCTTGCATTATCTATTATATTAGTGCAGGGAGGAATAATATGAAAAAGGTTACAGTTCAGGATCAGAGCACGGTAGAGAAAGTAAAGTGTCACGCAGCCGCTATAGGCGTGGCGATGAAGGAATCAATATATCCGTTGACTGCGACTGTGCAGTATCCGAGGCAAAGGAAGAAGATGCCCGATAATTTCCGTGGCTACCTCTTGTTCGACCCGGAGAAGTGCATAAATTGCTGGGAGTGCGCGTTTATATGTCCTGCGAATGCGATTCGGATGAAAGAAGCGCCGAATAAGAAGTATTATCCTACTGTAGATTACGGTAAGTGCATATTCTGCCATTTCTGTATTGATTCATGCTCGGGTGGTGCATTAAGGACGACAAAGATACACGATGTCGCGTATAAGGATATGGACGATATGGTCACGCTAACCGAGGAGATGATTGAACCACCGGAGATAATACGAGAAGATAAGACGTTGGTAGAGTATCAGATAGACAAGAAGGACCTGCAGATAAAGAAGACACGTGAGGTGGATTATCTTTTCGTGGATGAAGTTCCGCCATCTGTGGAGATACTTATGGTAAGTATGTGCATAGACGGTGCGAGCTGTATTGGCTGCCACGTCTGTGAGCAAGTCTGCGAAAGCGGCGCAATTTCTTCTGCTATTGCAAATGGCGTGATGAGGATGAAGATAGATACAGATACTTGCACGGGTTGTGGGCTGTGTGTTAAGGAATGTTCAATGCAGATATTAAAGCTTGTGAGGAAATGAAAAAATGGCAACTGAGACCGAATCCGAATGGGACGTAAAAGTTCCTGATAAACCGTTAAAGGATAAAGTGTATTTTGAGAATCTAAAATCGGTGGTTATAGATACAGAGATGTGCAGTCGGTGCTTGACATGCGCTGCGGTATGCCCCGGCGGGATAACAGTAGTAAATAATAAAGTAGATTTTCCTGATTATGAGACTAAATGTTTCGACTGCGGTGCCTGTGTGCGGGTATGCCCAAGGTTTGCTTATGAACCCAAAAGCGGTTTAGGTGATCATATAGAATTTACTGCCGGGCGGTCAAAGCGATTCTCGGGGCAGGACGGGGCGATGGTAACCGAACTGCTCGTTTCTGCAATGGAGATGGGTATGACAGACCGCGCGTTATTCGCGGGTCGGGACGAGAAATGGGCGACTGAGATGTTCCACGCCCGAGACCCCGAACAGCTTGCGATTACTACGCTCGGCGGCACGAAATATACTTTCGCGGACGTGCTCCCGGCGTTGAAGGAAGCGGTGAAATTCACGAAGAGCGGTGTGGGTATTGTTGGAACGCCCTGTATCGTTTCTGGCGTCCGAAAACTGCAGCAGGAATACCCTATTTTCAGGGAGAAGGTAAAACTCGTTGTGGGGTTGTTCTGCACCGAGAATTTCCATTACGATGATATTTCAAGTTACCTTAAAGCGAAGGGTGTGGATTTCTCGAAACTCGTTAAAACTGATATTATAAAAGGTAAGTTTGTTTCCACGATGACTGATGGAAAAGTGAAATTCAAGGTGGCAGAAGCAGAGGCTATTGTTGCAAGTGGGTGTAACGTCTGCACTGACTTCACCGCGCTGGAATCCGATGCGAGTTGTGGCAGTGTTGGCAGTGCCAACGGATTTTCTACGGTGGTTGTACGAACTGAGGCTGCGAAGAAGGTTATGGCTTTCATCAGAGAGAAGGGGTATGCGGATTTTGATGAGGGCGACCCAGCGCAGTTGGGTTTCCTTATTGGACATAAGCAGAAGCGGGCGGAGAATATTAAGAAGTAATTGTGGGGGTGGGGGTACCACGAGATTTCACGAGATTAGCACAAGAAATTGGAGTTAATATGAGATAGCATAGCTAATATAGTATTGAAATAGGGGAAAATACGATGGGATGCGACAAATATAGTAGCGGAGAAATATTAGGGCGCAACGTAAAAAGTTTAATAGGCGCGTTTGTAGTAATATTAGCGCTACTGGCACTAAGCCCTGTAAGCGAAGCGGGGACTATTAGAACAGTTGGACATACTGCTGGCGCAGATTATTGGGACATATAGTATAGTGTTTCCAAATCAACCAATAAACATTTGCCACTACCCCTCATGGAAACTCATCCATTTTATATGTCCATTTGAAAACCACAGGCATTTGATTTAGCTCATCGAAGTATTTGAGAATACGCTCTTTGAGTTCTTCTTTTGATGAAACTCGTATACCCCTTAGAAAACTTCTTGTAATTTTGCTGAAGAGACACTCAATAATGTTGAGCCATGAAGCATGCGTTGGCGTGAATACAAAAGAGAATCGGTTTGGCACCGTTAATAGATAATCCCTGGTCTCTTTGGATGTGTGCGATGAATGGTTATCGAGAGTTATTACGATCTTCATCTTAGATGGAATAGTACGGTCTAAATGTTTGAGATATTCTATGAATTCCTTGCTGCGGTGACGTTCAGAGACTTTTACATAGAGTTCTCCTGTGGGTAAATCAATACCCTCCAATAGCGAGAGTGTTCCATATTGTTTATACTCATATAATCCCTGCTTATGCTCGGATACAGCCCTGGTACAGGGGGTAAATCTGGAGCAACATTTACTATTGCCTGTATTCCTGGCTTTTCATCATAGGAAATATATGCCGTGAAAACGCCTTCTGCTGTTTTCATGTCTGGGATATTATCCACAGTAATCAGTAGCGGGTAATCATACACTTCCCTCAGCCCGTTGTATATGCTTAACAGATTCCCGTAGTCTATTATTGCGATCATAAACCTTTTTTAAAAAAGAAAGCTTTACTAAAGAAATTATGACAGTAAATAGACATCAAACAGTAGTATTCATAGTCATCACAATAACTCTGCTTTCTACCGGAGCAGCGGCGATGATCTACGAAGTCGTCCTTTTAAGGGAATTTACACTACTTCTCGGCTCTTCTTTTTATTCCGGCTCGATAGTTTTAGCTTCGATAATGGGCGGCCTAGCAGTTGGCAGCCTCGTTATCGGTAAACTCTCTGATAGAACGAGGAATCCATTCTTTCTGCTATTCATATTAGAAATGCTTATAGCCCTTATTTCCCTTGTTATAGTACCACTCACGAGGAGACTCGCACTTTACGACACGTGGCTGCTAACCGACGGAATAATTTATGCATTCGAGTTCATCAATCTCAATCCCACTTCATGGCACGTTCTGCTACTTTACGGCTCGTGCATTTTGCTCCTCCCCGCCGTATTGATGGGTGGAGAACTCCCGGTAGCCATAAACATCCTGTCAAAATACAAAACGGGAAAAATCGGCGAAGTATCCGGATATTCATATTTCTTGGATACCATAGGTGGAGTCGCAGGGGCGATTTCTGCCGGGTTCATAATGATTCCTCTATTCGGCTCAATAACGACAGTACACATCGGAGGAATCCTGAATACAGTAGGAGCAGTGAGTGTGGCGCTGTTAATGATATTCTTTCGGAACTTGTACACCGCAGAGTCCGCAGAGAACACAGAGAGTCAGGGAAATCATTTATCTCATCTCAGCGGTAAACAAATACGAACGATTTTTTTCGTGGTTATAATAATGGCTCTTTTTCTCTCGCTCTTTGCTCTGGGCTACCACAAGGCAGAGCAGTTGGAATATACCACAGTTGGGGATTTGTATCGTGGACAGGTTATCCTTGAGCGAACACAGAGCAGATACCAGTCGATAACAGTAATAGACCATGATATTCTTGGACGTGTTCTGTTCCTGGATGGCAGCGTGCAAATATCAGAGAGTGATGATGAACCATATTCGGAGGCGCTGGTATTTCCAGCCGCAGTCACTTTACTGAATAACGCACATAATCTTGATGTCCTCATCATTGGCGGTGGCGACCTCGGCGTCTTAGAAGTATTAACGAGGTTCTCAGATGACAAAATAGGAACTATAACACTTGTGGATTTAGACCCCGAAGTAATAGAAATATCAAAGAAATATTTGGTAAGCATACATAATGATTCATGGAAAGACCATAGATATGAGTATGTGGCGATGGACGGAAGAAAATATATTGAAGAAGCGATTGAATGTAATAACAAATTTAACCTCGTCATTTTAGACCTCCCGGACCCCAACAACGATATTCTCGCAACTTTTTATTCGCAGGAGTTCTATAATGACGTTTATTCTTTGCTGGATGAAGATGGAATGATGGCTACGCAGGCTACTCAGGCAGACTGGGCATTAGAAGCTGACGGATACGTGATAATTGCAAACACCCTGCAACAGTCAAAATTCCCGGTTGTGCGCATGTACATGCAGTATATACCAAGTTTCGGGCAATGGGGATTTGCAATCGCATCCAAACGTTATGACCCACTGCAAATAAGTGAAACAGAGATTGCGGATGTCTTAGCGGATGTCGAAACAAACACGTACAGCGAAAAGACGCATTTTTCTCTGTTCGCACTTCCTCCATGGCTCCTAAAAGACATGGAGAATACGCATCTTATAAATACAATTGATAAACCAGTGATAATTAGGGAGTATTAAACAAAAATGCTAATACGACTGATAAATAAGTTAAGAGCTTTAAGGCGACACGTGGATAAATTCAGGATTCTATTTATACTCATCTTTGTGATCCTATTCGGCTCCATAGCATTCTCATATTTTGAAAAGAAAGAGATATGGGACGCAGTTTATTGGGTAATCGTGACGGTTACGACAGTGGGATATGGCGATTTTTATCCTGAGACAACGGGTGGACGGATTACATTTGTGCTGGTTGCACTGGGGGGAATAGGAACCATTGCGTATGTAATTGAACAACTAGTATCCTTTTCTACTAAGAGTGCATTAAAGAAATTATTTGGAACAGGAGCAGTGAAGATGAAGCAGCATACAATTATTGTGGGATGGAATACCAAAGCAGAAGAGGCGGTAAAAGAGCTAAAGAGTGTAAATGAGGGGTTTTTAGTGGTGGGCAGCGAATTGAATCATACAGAGCTGGATGCGCAGGAGATACCGCATATTAGCGGCGACCCGACAAAGAGCGAGACGCTGAATAGGTGCGGGATCGGAGATGCAAAGACGCTGATGATACCACTGGAGAACGATTCCGAGACGATAATGATTGCTCTCGCAACCCGGAAACTGAATCCCGGTATAAAAATCGTTGCGACATGCGAGACGCGGGAACACGTAGAGATGATGCGTGGAGCTGGGATTGACCATATAATATCTTATGCGGAGATAAGCGGGAGATTACTTGCTCATTCGGTTACTGAGCCAGTAGTTGTGAATTTCATTATGGATGCTACGACTTCAGTTGAAGGGTTTGACCTGAAACAGATAAAAGTGGGCGAGAAAACGAGGTTTGCGGATGTATCGCTGGGTGCGGGTGAGAAGGTGATTGCGTTGTACAGAGGTGATAGGTTTGTTTTCGACTTCGCGGCTGATGTTATGCTGGAGGAGGGGGATTATTTGGTGGTGATAACTTCTTCACGCTAAAATTTTCCTCCTAAAATCTTTCGGGGGCATCCGAGTTTAATCTTTTAACTGTCATAAATGAAGAACCCCGTAGCAAGCTACGGGGTATCAATTTAGATTGAAATTAATATCGCTGCAAGCAGCGGGGTATTAAACCCAAACAGCAATAAAGAAAGATTTAGGGGAAACAAATAAACTCTAAAACAAATTGGTTGGATAGGTCAAGGAATCTCTGGAACAAACCATTTTAACGGTTATCTGGGGCATCTAAAAATATTGAAAAGCCTAGAAAAGATGCCTCGCTTTTTCCATTTGTAATATCTATCAATAATTGATTTTGTAGTACGGGATATTCTTACATCATTCTCAGGTTTGTAATATGCAATGTGCATAACTTCATGTCTTGGTCTTGCATTTCCTTTAGCTTTTATTAGGAATACTTTGTGATGGTCTCTAAAATAGTGCTTCCCACTAAATGTTTTATTTTTTAATCCAACATGACTAAAAATATATTTAGCATCATAAGCAACTAAACCTGTTTCTTCTCTTAATTCTCTGATGGCACCTTGCATTCTCGATTCGCCTTTATTTGCTCCACCACCCGGAAGAATAAATATTCTTCTATGACCTGAAGTTACTAAAATACCCTTACTTGTCTCTACTATTGCTGTCCCTCTTCTTCTCTTTTTTGTCATCTATTTCACTCTTGTACATTTCTAATTTTGATTTACAGGGCAGGTTATACGTTTATATTGTATTTATACAATAAACTATTTGTGTTCCAAACTTCAGTTTTAAGTAAAAAGCCTAAACGGATAAAAATGCCACATTACCACATACAATTCCGATTCCATGGATACGCCAAGAAATACCTTAAAAGGTCAATCTTTGAAGTCGCGAGAAGATTTCATGTTAAAGGTGTAACAAGAAAAAGACCTGTTCCACATATTTCATTGGCAGGACCCTTTGAAACGAGAGATATAGAAAGAGTAATTACAGATGTGGAAAGTGTAGCTAAAAATTATAACCTCGTAAATTTCAAACTCAAAGGGTTTAGATATTTCAATAACCCTGTGGGTAAAGTCATTTATGCAGACATCAAACCTTCAAAAGAACTCGAAGAACTGCGGTGGGAATTAGCATCGAGATTAATGAAGTATGCTGAACTCAAAGAAGGGGATAAGAATAAGAAATTCGCATTTCACGCCACAATCGCTTTTAAGGACATTGATAGGAAATTTTCTGACATTTGGAGATACCTGAAAAGCAAAGAAATACCCAACATCAACCAATATCTCTTGAGAATAACAATTCTGAGAAATGGTAAAATATTGTATGAGTATGATCTCATGCTCAAAAGGTTATTGAACCGAAGAGAGGCATTGAACAAACGAATATGGAAGAAAACTATTTTAAGATTTAAGATGAAATTATTCCTTAGGAAAGCATTGGCTAAGATTAAAAAGATATTCTGGTGGTCGTGATGATATACCTCATAAGCGATTTGCATTTAGACCAAGACAATCTTGGGTTCAAGCTAAAGGCAGCAAAGAAAGGTTTAGAGGGAAATGAATTTATTGGTTAGTAACCCATGTTTTTCAATTACTCTGCTAATTAACTTATTCTGCCATTATCTCTGTAAGACAGCCTACCTCTCAACTCCTGTACCTAACTTTCACAAGACAAAAAATCATCTCTACCCCCTGCTTTATAGAAGAATAAACGCATAGAATATCCTCCCAGCGACTTTGCTTCCAATACCACAAACAATCGCATCTTCTTAAACTCTTCTCTGTTTTTTTCGAATATCTCTTCTTTCTCTGATCCAACATCCAATCTTGGCAAAAAGTCTTTGCGGACATCCTCAAACTTTATTTTCGGAAATATCCACAGTTTATCGTCCAAAACTTCCAATACTCTCTGCGATATATTAAAAATTGGTGTATTTCCACCGTTTTTTATGGATATGAAATAATTTCCATTACTCTTAGATTTAGAGAGACACCAGAGCGGTGGGATTTTTTCGACTGCTGGTTGCTTCTTGTAACGATATTGCTGGTAAAGAATCAATGCCTGAGCGATAAAAATCAAAATAACAATAATCGACACAACATGATATAGTGATGTTGTGAACGTGAGAACATTGCCTTTAGCAGCGTCCCATAAGGATAGGATGAAGATCAGAGACCAAATCAAAAACTTAAAGACGATAATTGATATAAGTATTAAATCCAACACTAAAAGCGATACAACAAAAAGAACAATTGGGGGATTCGTCCGAATCCACTCACGCCACTCAAAAATCCTCCAGCGACTATACACTCGCTTAAAGATCCACTGTTCCACATCATTATCTCGTTCATTTATTGATAGATGTATTACAAGAGAAAAAGCCATAAAGAGGATTGCAAAAATACAAAAAGAATAGAGAATATCACTACCTTGGAAGTATAAATAACCGATAGTAGCGGCAAGGATACTAAGAAGAATCACCAGTACTTGATCTCTTGTTTTCATTTTTTCCACTTTTATCATCTTTACATTTTCACCAATAAATTTCAACACATCTATTAATTTGTAATCTTCCCGCTACGGTATAATTTATCTATTTTTTTATCTATCCACTTTGGTATCTTTTCTTCCCTTAATTCTTTCCAACGAGTTAAGTCTATTTTTTTCGTCATATTCTAACTTCTACAATGAGTAATTGGAAACTTGATTATTTCATCCTTTTCTACATTAAATTTATTCAAGATAGATAAACGTTATTCCTCTTTAACATTTCTTAGAGGATTTTGATTTACCCCTTTTTCCGTCCCATTCTTTATATACTTTTGGGTCGTATCTCGATGTTTTCGGGGGTTATTCAAAATTCTCCTTAGAAGGTTAATATTAAATACTCAAAAGCCTCTTATTAAAGATATGCTCAC
>QBUM01000246.1 GCA_013180585.1 Candidatus Methanophagaceae archaeon GoMg2 | reverse complement strand
TTGCGGATGCGCTCGGTGTGCGATACGTGGTAAGTGATTTCATGATGGCGGATGCGTTCAATGCGTTCTATAACAAATTCAATGCGATGACTGTGTGGGCGGGTGCCGGAGGTTTTTACACGCAAATTAAAACAGAAGAAGGATTTAGAGTGGTGCCGAGTGAGAAGTATTACAGCACAATAGAAGCACGCCTCCACATATTCGATGGTAAGGGCGTAGTACTGAGCGAAGAACTGTATTTAGAGCCGTTGCGACATTACAGGCTTATTCACGAATCGCCAAGTACTATAATCACCTTTGCGGAACAGCAGATAAAATTCGTTAAGGTATTTGAGTACGTGAAGGGCGCGAGGATAGAAGGAACTGCACCTAATGGCTCGATAGTTGAGATAGCCACAAATGTAAGCACGAATCAGGGTAGGAATTTTGTGTATACCGAGCGGGTGATGTCAAACGGTACATACAAGTTTATTGTGCCGTATTCGACAGAAGGACCGATAGAAGGCGGCACGAATTTCGACGTATTTGCATCTTCATATGTACTGAAGGCAGGGCAGGCGGGGGAAAACGCAACGGTGATTTGGACTGTGGAGAAGGAAGTAAGTGTGCCGGAAGAAGCGGTGATGGATGGTAAAACAATAAGTGTGGATTTATAGTTGGATTAAGAAACCACGAGATTTCACGAGATTGACACAAGAAAGTTGATTATCAAGGTGTACAATAATGGATGAGTACCAGAGAATAGAATCTGATTTTGCATTTCTGGCGGAAGATAAAAGAATTCTTGCTGTTCTTTTGTTCGGCTCGGGTGCGAAAGGGCAGGCAGATAGCAGGAGTGACCGTGATTTCTGTGTAATTGCGCCAAGCGTACGAGATAGCAGCAGTATGAGCGCGATATTGAGAAAGATTTACGTGAATATAAATGTAAGAGGTAAAAGATACGATATATGGCTATTTGAGGAGCTTTCGCTATACATGAAGGCTCAAGTTATTGATAACCACAGGGTTGTATTTTGCAGAGATTTGCCAGAACTCTATGAGTATTTCTATTTTTACAGGAAGATATGGGCAGATCAGAAGCATAGACAGGAACTGGATAAGGAAGAGGTGAAGGTGCTTCTGGGGTAATTAGAGTATTTACAAAGATTGTATTTGCTATTTAACTACAAGTTTACAGAACACTTTCTTTTTAAATACGTAAAATTGGAATAAAGGAGAAAGAGTAGTGTATTTTTGGTTGATTGCGAAGAGATTAGGGGGGAAAAGTGAGTTACGGGAAGAAGGATACCTCTGCTATGACTTTGAGGATATGCAGAAAGCGGAAGATTATGCCACACCGGTTTAATATTTTAACGTGACGGCGGAATAGAAAATAGGGATGAACAGCGAAATTGTATCGCGTGCTAAGGCAGCATTACTCAGATTGTCACTGCAGGGCGTGATTTACGCGGGGATTGTTGGTAGTAGCGTGGTAGCAGAAAGAGGGACGGATATAGATGTGGTTGCCATAACCTCACGAGAGGCACATCCAAGATTGATCCATGAAAAGGATGTTATATTACTCCTATTAGGGAAAGAGTGGCTATCCTATGATAAGCACGAAAAGGAGCCGGTTGGACTCGTGCCAAGCATTCTTTTCAAGTCTATACAGTTGTCTGTCCCGATAGCTGGAGATAAAACAAGCTTGTGCATACCAAAGATAAGCGTATGCAAGGTGGATTTTATAAACACTGAGATCAAGCGGAGGAGATATGAGGGGAGGGACAGGAAGAACTATCTGGTAGCGTTGATATTTGAAAAGCTACTTGAAAACTCGTCAAACCTCAGTGAATACTGTTTTGACAATCTGAAATTAGCTAAGAAGTTGGGGTTGGAAGAGATTTATGAGGAGCTGAGGGGTATTTATTCTAATAAAAATATTTGTAACATTCAGAAAGGAGTAACAGGGAAGGGAAGTTTTATCAATGATCGGCGTAATATATCCAGATAAATATGCAGTGGAAGAGACGTTTCAACTGCTGAAAATACCGTGGGAGTGGTATGATTCTTCAAAGGATTACGAAGTTGTAATTGCAAAGCAGGAGGATTTAAAATCTAAAGGCATTAATCTGATTGACCTTTCAGAAGATGACGTTTTTAAAAAGATTAGTAATTTGTTAAATCAGGGGGTGATGCATAATAGAGAACCTTTGTGTGAAATCTATTTGGATGAATTGAGAAGAAAGCTAAAGCAAAGCAAGCAATTTACGACGTTAGTAGAGATTCCACCGGTTCCCTGGGGATATTCGTACATGGTTGCGCTTACACATGACGTAGATGTTACATCAGTAAAGGAAAGAAGTTGGTTTTCTGTTGGGTATGCGGTTTATAATTCTTTTTTAAATCGTGAGTTTATTAACGGGCTGAAGATTTTATTAGCTAAAAGTTTTAAGAAACGTTTTATCAAGAAATGGTTTGCAAAGGACCCGTGGAATTGTTTTGAGGAGTGGATACAGATTGAAAAAGAAATAGGGTTAAAATCTTCTTTCTACTTTATACCGTTTAAAAATTTAGCGGGTATAGATGCACCTAAAGTCAGAGAAGCAAAGTATGATTTGGATGAGGAGTTAATCAGAAGATTAGTAGAAGGAGGATGGGAAGTTGGAGTGCATGGGATTGATAACTGGAAAAATGTCAAGAAGGGAGAAGAAGAGTTAGAACAAATCTTCAAATTAGCAAAATTAAAAGTTGGAACCCGGATACACTGGCTATTTTTTGATGACGAGACGTGGAAGCGATTGAATGATGCTGGATATTATTATGATACTTCATTTGGATACAATGACGATGTTGGATTTAGGGCTGGCACGTTACAGGTATACCGACCTGAGAGGGTTAAAAATTTACTTGAACTGCCATTGAACATTCAAGATGGGTCCTTATTCAGGAGAAAATATCTGAATTTATCAGAAGACAAGGCTGAGAAAAGATGTAATGAAGTATTTGATTATGCGAAGAAATATGGCGGCGTTGTTACTTTACTATGGCATCAGACAAGTTTGGCTGTGCCGCATAACTGGGGCGGTTTTTACAGGTGTTTGGTAAGAAAAGGATTAAGAGAAAGTGCATGGATGACGAGAGCGATTGATGTTGTGGACTGGTTTAAGATGAGGAGGGATGTGAAGCTTAAGTATTTAAAAGATGGAAATAAATTAGAGATATGGCTAAATGGGTTGGAGATGCGCAAAGGTATTCCGAAGATGAGGTTACGTATTCATGTTGAGCCAGAGAGGATAAAAGACGTGAACGGAGATTATGTGGCAGGCGAGCGGTATGTGGATGTGAGATGTGATAATGGGTGGATTGGGGTGATGTTAAAATGAGCGAGTTGAAAAATGTTGAAGGGCAATTGAAAGGAGAGAATAAAAGCATTAGGATACATTATTACATACATTGGGATTGTGGATCAAAGGTGGTTTAAATGGGAAAATCTAAAAAGACTTGGTATGATAATTTTTATAAGCAATCGGATTTCAAACATCGTTCAGAAAAACAAGAATACGCATATATCAAGATGCTCATCAAAAAATTGAGAATAAAGGAAGGTGCTAAGGTTTTGGATTTGGGCTGTGGCACCGGTTTTTATACGCATATTTTGGATCTAGCGGGGATGGATGTTATTGGATTGGACTATAGTAAGGAGGGTGTGTATAAAGCCAACGAGACCTTTAAAGAACTAGAATTTGTAATTGCCGATGCAAATAGAATCCCATTTAAATATAATACATTTGATTTGATATTTGTCAAAGGCTTGTCACTTTTTAATACATCAGATTTTAGTAGTACAAAACCATTGATAACATCTTTTTTGGGATATCTTACTGATGGTGAATGGTTAATCATAGCTCTTGGTAGTAATTTAAGAGGAGAGCAGAAAAAAGACTCTAATTGGTTTAATCATCGGTTTGATAGTGTTAAGCAGACATTATTGAGATTAGATTGCAGTTCAGTGGAAATTTACTATACGGATAGGATACTCAGTCCTGTATTCTTGGGAAAATTTGCATTAAATAAGTTTTTTACCAAGATATTATTGTTTATAGCATTAAAAACAAAATTAATGGGCGAGTTAATCTGTGTTATAAAAAAGTTAAGTAGGTAGTCATATGAAGGTCTGTATATTAACAACAGTGGATAGCCCATTTGATCCAAGGGTATTCTACAAAGTGGCAAAGAGCCTTGTGAAGTTACACGACGTAGTCGTAATTGCACCAACAGATGAACAAAGAGTGGATGAAGAAATCGAAGGCATAATGGTCATTGCAGTAAGAAAACCGGCAAATAAGATTCTGCATGCGATAACGCTGTGGAGAATACTCAGAGAGGCTTTGAAACAGGAGTGTGATGTCTGCCATTGCCATGCACCCGGGGGATTATTCTTAGGTGCTTTATTGAAGATGTTGAAGCGAAGTAAAGTAGTGTATGATGCACGAGAGCACTATTCATCGTTAATAGCAGAAAATTCTTTATTTCCAGATTTTATCAGACCTTCAATAAGATTTTTGGCGGATATTGAAGAGAGAGTCATCATCAGGTTTGCGGATGTTGTGATCACAGTTGATCAAATACTCCAGGTAAAATACAACAAATATCATAAAAATGTAGTAATAATATCAAATTACCCGCGACTCATTTTATTTAGAGAGAACGTATGGTCTGACGATTTGGAAAGTAAGTATGGGAAAAGCAAACTGTTGTTGTATGCAGGAGGTTTAACAAAAGATCGAGGCACTCTTGAATCTATACAAGCTTTACAGAAGATTGTTAAGAAGGTGCCTGAGGCAAAATTAGTATTTCTTGGTGAGTTTATGGGTGGTGACGAATACAAAGAAGAGGTACGGTAATATATAGAAAAAAACAATTTAGAGCGTTATGTCGAATTTTTAGGTTATGTACCACATGAGACGGTAGTAGAATATATGAATATAGCAAAGGTTGGTACACTTTTTCTTCAACCAATTCCAAGATATATCAATGCTGTATCCATAAAAGTCTTTGAGTACATGCTTTGTGGATTGCCAGTAGTTGCGAGCAATTTCCCCGAACTAAGAAAAGTAGTAAAAGAAGCGGATTGCGGCATTTTAGTAGATCCGACAAATGTGGATGAGATTACAGATGCGATATTATATTTACTGGAACATCCCGAGGAGGCGAAGAGAATGGGCGAAAACGGAAGAAGAGCGGTGGAGGAGAATTATAATTGGGAGCAGATGGAAGAGAAGCTATTGAAATTGTATGAGGGATTGGAAACATGCCAGCAATCTTGAGGATAGATGTGGACAAACCTTTTCTTAGAAAGAAAAGCTTTACCAAAAGAACTTATTTGTTTTTCTTTTAGCACAGGTTTTCTTTTTGGAAAAAAGAAAAAGTGTTGGGTTGCATGCGGTTCACACAAAGGATTATAAGGATTGTTGAAGGGATTTAAACAAAATACCGAGGAGATTTGATGGAAAAGTTCATGGATTCACAAAGCATGACTTTAAGCAGAACGGCTCATGCAAAAGATTTAAAGTTCTACATGATATTTAATTTGGATAAAAACATGAATAAAAAGAAGGAAGTGGAGTTCACTTTGCATACGGAAGATAAACTTGGACGTCTTACGAAGATAGGAGTTACGAAAGAGAAGATTTTGGAGATTATCTAGAAACCAGAAAAAGTTGTCAGTGGATACTATGGGCGTAAGATAGCACAAGGTTTATTAAGTGAAAATTTGATATTGAGAGTAATATATGAAGAAAGCGAAAGAGAGATTACAGTGGTTACGATATATCCAGGTGAAAGGAGGAGATATGAATGAGAATGAGATATGATAGAGAAGGGGATGTATTGGACATGTTAGTGAAGGAGGCACAAATCCATCATGCAGAGGACTACGGTCAGATAATAGTGAATTACGATGAAGAAGGAAAAGTAGTCGAGATAGAGATAGTGGATGCAAGTAAATTACTGGGTGGATTTTTAGCGCAAATCATCAAAGTGCCAAAAAGGGAAATGGTTGAAATTGTATGAATAAGATAAGTGGATATTAAGAGTCCTAATATGAGACAAAAATGCCATCAATCCTATGAATAGACGTGGATCGCGCATACGAAAATAGGATACTGCATTATGCAAGGGTGAATCAGGAACTGTTCCCTGCGCTGGATTCGCGGGGGTATCTTGAATCTTGCAAAGAGGTGGTAAACGATTTGAACAGTCGAGGACTAAAAGCGTCTGTATTCTTTCAGCCTTTTACTGTGCCGAATAAAGATTTTGCGCATGAACTGATGCAGAAAAAGCATAGTGTTGGGTTGCATGCGGTTCATACAAAGGATTTTAAGGATTGTTGAAGGGATTTAAACAAAATATCGAGAAGATTTGAGGGTAAGGTTTACGGATTTACAAAGCATGGCTTTAAGATGGAGAAAATGCTTATATAGACATACGAAAAATTATCATAAGAGGTGAGAGATATGCGGCAGGAAAGTGAAGATTTGATTGAAATATATAAGCATGTAACAGATATGGGGGTGCTGTGGAATGAGCATAAATGCAACGATTGCTCGATTTCCTCTATTTAGAGACTATCGAAGGAAAGAGGAATTTTTTACGGCATTGGGGATGCTCTATTCGAGACAGATAACACTTTCAAAGGCAGCGGAGTTATTAAATATGGATAAAGACGATTTTTCTGTGATTTTAAAAAGCATGAATCTTGAATACAGTTATTTGACAGAAGATGAAGCAGAGAAAGAGTTGAAGACCGCGAAAGCGTTGATAGAAATGTTAAAATGATTGCAATTTCAAATACATCTCCACTGATTATTTTAGCAAAAAGCACTTATTTAAAGAACCTTCAAAGGATATTTAAGCATATAATTATCCCAGAAGCTGTTTTCGATGAAATATTTCGAAAAGATGATATTACAAGTACTATGATCAGAGAGCTAATAGATTCGGGATTTATTAAAATCTTTCACGACTGCAACTTTGTCGATGAGGATGCAGGGATGATTTATGAGCGATTAACATCTGCAAATTTTTGGATTGAAAAGGATTTATTTTTTAAGGTGATGCGAGGATAAGTATAAGAGGAGGATCATGGATAGATACGAAAACTCATTTCATAGATAGATTAAAGAAGGCGTTCAAGGAGTAGAAATATGCCAGCAATCTTAAGAATAGATGTGGACCGAGCATACGAGAACAGGATACTGCATTATCTGAGGGTGAATCAACACTTTCTTTTAGAAAAAGAACCTGTGCTAAGAAAACACGTCAGTATTCACTTATTTGGAGGAGACCTGACATGAAAATATGCTACATCTCTACAAAAAGCATACACACAAGAAGGTGGGTTGAATACTTCGCAGGAAAAGGACATGAAGTTCACCTGATTACACCAAAAGTTGAGGATATTCAAAGCGTGAAAGTTATACCAGGTCAAGCCAAAAGCGTCAAAGTTATCTCCATTGTTTAAAGCTATTATAATTAGGAATTTGATTAAAAAGACAAATAAATGAGGAAAAAGATTGAGAAATAATATGAAAGAGAAAGAATATATGGGGAAATAAACTAAGATTATAATATGGGTGGAAAGAATGGCATATAGTACTAAGAAAGAGGTTAATTCTCTTGTCAGAACGGGTTTGTATGAGAACGAAGAAGAGGTAATAGCCGATGCTGTGAGAGCGTTGTTAGAAAAAAAACCGGAACTGAGGCGAGAAATTGGAATCACTCTCTATAAGAAGGGAGAAGTAAGCCTGTGTAAAGCCTCGGAGATTGCACGTATGAATCTTGAGGAGTTCAAAGAGGTTTTGTCCCGCAGAGGGATAAGAATCGTGGTCCGTGGAACAAAAGAGGAGAGTGATAAACGTTTAAAAGAGGTTTTCCATGTATAGCATTGTTATTTCGGACTGTGATCTGATAAGCACCTTCGCCAAAGTCAATAAAATTGGCTTATTGGAGGAAATATTCCCGAGCAGTAGAATGGTGATTACGACATCCGTATACAACGAATTGCTGAAAACAAAAGAATATGGTTTTGATTTTCCAGAAAAGAAAAAAGCGTTAAGGTGCTGAATCTGAAAGATATATTGAGGAGAATAGCGGCAGAGAAGATAATAGATAAGGCGGAGATGGTAAAACTGGTAAGGGACATAGGGACAGGACTTTTATAGCTGGTATTAATGAGGTCTTAGATGAATAGGGATAATTGAAGTGGATAAAACTAATATGCCCGCAATCTTAAGAATATACGTGGACAAACCTTTTCTTAGAAAGAAAAGCTTTAGCAAAAGAACTTTTTTACCTTCGGTAAAAACATCGGCTAAAAAGGATTTCCATAGCTTTCTCTTTTCTTTTAGCACAGGTTTTCTTTTTGGAAAAGAGAAAAAGTGTTGGGCTGCATGCGGTACATACAAAGGATTTTAAGTGTTTTTCAAAGGATTAAAATAAAATATCAAATAGATTTGATGGAAAGGTTTATGGATTCACAAAGCATGACTTTAGGAGGGGAAAATATTACATAAAGGATTGGTACAGAGTATAAAACATGGAGATATAAATGGGATGTCGGAAACAAAAATAGAAGAAAAAGGGGATGGCATATTTATACCGAGGGAATTGCTTGACGAGTTAGAGATTGGAGAAGCGAACGTTCTGGTCAGAGGGCATGAAATACTAATAAGGCCCAAATCGCAGGCAAGGAAGCTCAGAGGGATAGTCAAGACAAGATTAACGGTGAAAGAGTTGGATGAATTATACCACACGGGGATATGAGAGTGAGCGAGCTTTCTGAAGGAGGAGAAGTATTCGTTGATGCAAACATATACCTATTCAACGCCTTAGACGATCCGAGATATGGCTTGTTGCCCTCGGATTCGTTTCATTTGGCGACAATGAAAGAGCTCGAAATGAAGTTTATCGTTACTGATGACGCCGACTTTAAAAGAGTAGATTGGGCTGCAGTTGTGGAATTGGAAGAAGGAAAAACATTTTTTTAAAAAAAGCTAATGATGTAGAATCATGCCAGCAATCTTGAGAATAGATGTGGACAGAGCATACGAGAACAGGGTACTGCATTACCTCAGAGTGAACCAGGAGTTGTTCGTGGGAATTGATTCGCTTGGGTATCTTAAACCTTGCAGAGAGCTGATAAAAGATTTGAACAACCGGGGGATAAAAGCGTCTGTCTTCTTTCAGCCTTTCACGGTGCCGAATAAAGAGTTTGCTATGGATTTACTAAAAGAGGGGTAGGTAAAGAGGAAAAAAACATGAAAGTGATTATGGATGCGGACTCGCTGATCAAATTAACGAAGGCAAAAGCCAAAGAGGTCATTTTAAAGAACATAGAGGCATATATCCCACCAAAAGTAGTTGAAGAGACGGTGGAGATACCAAAAGAAGAGGGTTATCCAGATGCATTTGTAATCGAAGCGAATTTAAAAAAGGGATTATTAGAAGTAGGAGAAATTGAAGAAAAAGAGGAAGTAGAGGAGATGATAGATTGATTGAGAATAAAAGGTGGAGAAGCTGACGTATTCAGATTGTATAAATCAGGGAGTTTTGATGCTATTTCAAGCGATGATGGCAAGTTCTTGGAGATACTTGATGCACTAGACATTCCATACCTGACGCCTTCTGCCCTTGTTGTTCATCTTTTTAAGAAGAAAGGTTTATCAAAGAAGGTGACAGAAACCTATATTAATGAACTGAAAGAAATGATATCCGATGAAGAATATTATTTGGCAATAAGAGAGGTGGAAGAATAATGATAGAGAAGAAGGTACATCTGACCGAGGATATATTGAAGGGCGTGTCATACAGGGCGAAGCAGGAAGATGTGGACGAATCAACAGCAATCCGACAATTCATAAGGCTCGGCGTGATGTGGTATGTGGTCGAGCTTTATAAAAGGGGAAAGATAACGCTTGGAGAAGCTGCGGAATTATCAGGGGTTAGTTTGAGGAGGATGCTTGACATACTGGCAGAGCATGGAGTAAAAGGGAATGTTAAGATGAAACAACAAATAAGGGCGCTGGATTATATTAGGGGGTTCAAGGAGGATTGATGAAGTAATGATGGATTTCCACATAAAAATCAACGGAGAAAATAAAAATATATGCCCGCAATCTTAAGAATAGACGTGGATCGTGCATACGAAAACAGGATACTGCATTACGCGAGGGTGAACCAAGAACTGTTTCCTGCGCTAGATTCGAGGGGGTATCTTGAATCTTGCAAAGAGGTGGTAAGCGATTTGAACAGTCGAGGGCTAAAAGCGTCCATCTTCTTTCAACCTTTTACGGTGCCGAATAAAGAGTTTGCTGAGGAACTGATGAAGAAAGGGCATAGTGTGGGGCTGCATGCGGTACATACGAAGGATTTTAAGGATTTTTCGGGGGATTTAACCAAAATATCCAAGAGATTTGAGGGTAATGTTTATGGATTTACAAAGCATGGCTCGGGTAAGTTCCAGCTTTCTCGTAGGCATGACCCTAATTACGACCCTAACAAATTTATACAATATGCGAAACAATCAAATTTAAAATATTTCTTGGGGAACGAAGAGAATCCTGATGAGAACGAAAAGAACGTAGATGGCATATTACATTTTCCCTCTGCATTCTGGCTCAATCGCAATTATCGAGAGGATAAGTTTACCATAGATTGGCTTGCCGAAGAAAGCGTTAGTAGAACTATTGTCGTCCTTATACATCCAGAGGACGTAGTAGGTGGAACGGAATTGATGGTGCGGGAGTATGAGCGAATACTGGATACTGTGGAGTTTATAGCGATTGATGCGGTTATATGAATAGGTGGAAATGAAAAATGTCAAATCAAAAGTTCATAATTCCAAAGCATATCCCATCAGATGATTTCCAAAAGGGTCTAGATGAATTTTACGCCTATGGCTCATGGTTGACCAGATATGCACATAGACAAAGAGTGAACTGTGTAAAATATCTAATGAATAGGTTTCTCTCGGAAAACGTTCAAGATTTAACAATATTAGATATAGGGTGTGGCGGTGGAGCATATACAACACTTCTTGCAAAAATGGGTTTTCACGTTGTAGGCGTGGATATATCAAAAGAGGGTATTTCGACTGCAAAAAAATGGGCAACGTGTGAAAATGTGCAAGATAAAGTTGCATTGATTGTAGCTAACGCGGAAGAATTACCATTTAAAAGCGAATCTTTTGACTTCATTATATGCTCCGAAGTTCTTGAACATCTTGATAGTCCTCACGAAGGAATAATCGAACTTAATCGCGTTTTAACATGGGGGGGGGAGATAATCATGAGTATGCCTAACCTATTTAGTTACTATTGGATAAGAGAATCTATTTGGCACAATTTGAAAGGTTTAATGTACCACAACAAAAAACAGCACGTAGATTTACATATAAAATTTCCATACTGGCGTATTTTAAACTTAGTGAAAAGTGTTGGTTTTAAGATTGAATATACGACAAGTACCTATTTAACGCCAATCGAACCAAGGTTACTACGCTTATTAGTATTTAACACCCCCCTTTTTATCTCCTTTATTAATAATGTCGAAATAAAGTTATCAAAAACATGGTTTAAACATTTAGGTGCTTTTTTCTTTGTTTTTGCTTCAAAGAAGGATAATAAATTGGTGGAGTAATACATGACTAAAGTATTAATATTAGATGCAGGGAACAAGAACGGTCTTGCATGTATAAGATCGTTAGGCGAAAAAGGTTTTATCATTGGTGGTGCCTCAACTACTTCGGCTTTTAGAAATCAAGGTTTTTATTCAAAATATTGCAAATATAAACATGTATTGAGTGAAATAAGGGATCGAGATTCGTATGCCGAAAAATTATTAGATATATTAAAAGCAGAAAATTACGATGTTTTAATGCCTGTGGGATTAACTAGTTATTTGACTGTATCCAAATATAAACCTGAGTTCTTAGCTCACACCAATTTAGTTATTGCAGACGGTGATGCGATGCAAATAGCATCGAATAAGGATAAAACGATGGAATTCGCTGATAAACTGGATATACCCATACCTGAGACCACAGTAATACACTCGGAATCTGATCTCTCACGCATAAGCAAATTCCCCGTGGTCATAAAGTCTTCTGATGATGCGGGAACGTTTGTGAAGTATGCAAACAATAGTTCTGAATTAACCAAAAATTATAATTACTTAAAAACTGTGTCTCATACAAATATTATTGTGCAAGAGTATATTAGAGGCTTTGGTTGTGGATTCTATGGTGTTTATAAAAATGGCGAGCTTAAGGCGCATTTCATGCATAAACGGCTCAAGGAATTTCCTTTAACTGGTGGACCAAGCGCAATGGCAGAATCTTATTTTGATGATGAACTTTTCAGGTTGGGTAAGAAATTGATGGATGGTTTGAAATGGAATGGACCTGTGATGGTGGAATTCAAATATGATTTAAAAGATAATCGGTATAAACTTATGGAAGTCAATCCGAAACTATGGGGCTCTTTAGACCTTACAATTGCTGCTGGGGTGGACGTACCGAAGATGTTGGTGGATATTGCATTAGGTAATGAATTTGAATTTAAGGGTTACAAATATGTGAAGTATAAATGGTTATTTCCTGATATGCTTTTAGTTCTTATTTCTCAGTTTGGTCTGGCGAATCTAAAGGAGTTCCTCTCCACAAATTTAAAGACCAATATAGATTTGAGAGATATTAAGCCAAATCTGTTTGAGGTTGTTTTGTCTGTACGAGATGGGTTCAATCTTCTTTTACATCCACAGCGGAAGTATCCGCATGGAAAAATAAAACGAGGTGAAGCAAATGAATTTTGATTTTCATATGCACTCAAAGTATTCTTTTGATTCGATTTTAGAACCGAAGAAAATAATCAAAGTGGCGAAAAAGAAAGGGTTAGATGGCGTGGCGATAACTGACCATAATACAATAAAAGGAAGTTTAGAAGCGAAGAAAATTAATAACAATCCAAATTTTTTAGTGATTACCGGTAGTGAAATAAACACGGAGATTGGTGATATCACAGGATTATTTTTAAATGAAGAGATAAAATCTAGGAGTAGCATGGAAGTGATAGATAAAATTCATGAGCAAGGCGGTATAGTTGTATTGCCTCATCCTTATAGAGGGCATGAGGTTGATGAGCTGAGAAAAATATTGGACCGGATAGAGCTTATAGAGGTGTTTAATGCAAGAAATAACGAGTTGCAAAATCGGAAAGCCGATGAACTTGCGACATCTTATGAGATGCATACGATCGCGGGCAGTGATGCACATTTCAGTTCTGAGATTGGGCTTGGCAGAACGATTATTAAAACGGAATGTGATATTAAAGATGTTCGGGTAAAGATGCTAAAAGGTGATGTTGCAATTGTTGGCGTGTACAGTCCTGCGTATCTGCAGCCGTTAAGTCAGATGATAAGGGCGGTTAAGACGAAGAATTATAAAAACATGGTTTTTCAATTATATAATTTAATTAATAGTTTTAGAGAAAAGGGGGATTCCACTTGAAAATCTGTTATATTGCTCCAGAAGGAATCCATACAAAGAGATGGGTAGAATACTTCGCAGAAAGAGGACACGAAATTCATTTAATTACGCCAAAAGTTGAGGGTATCCAAAGCGTGAAAGTATACCAGATCAACCCAAAAGTATCAAAGTTATCGCCATTGTTTAAAGCGATTATAATCAGGAATTTGGTTAAAAAGATAAAACCTGATATATTGCATGCGCACGAGATTGTCCCTTTTGGGTTATATGGTGCATTATCAAGATTTCACCCTTTTGTGGTGAGTCCTTGGGGCAGTGACGCTTTGATTTTCCCAAACTCAAACATCTCAAAATGGCTGGTAAGGTTTGTGTTGAAGAAAGCAGATTTGATAACCTGTGATGCCGACCACATAAAAGAACCCCTAATGAAATTAGGAGCGGCACCTCAAAAGATCAACATTATCTACTTTGGAACTGACATTCAAAAATTTAAACCACGGGAAAAAAGCGAAAAAATACGAGAAGAGATTGGCATATTTGACTCCCCGTCTGTAATAAGTTTGAGGGTCCTCGAACCACTGTATAACGTTGAATCATTGATAGAGTCCGCATCTTTGGTCTTGAAGGAAGTCCCAGAAGCGAAATTTGTAATTGCGGGAAAAGGTTCGGAAGAAATTTGTTTAAAAGATTTAGCAAACTCTCTTGGTATTTTGGATAGCGTTAAATTTGTAGGTTTGATTCCAAACAATGAGCTTCCACAATACTTGTCATCAATGGATATTTACGTTTCTACTTCATTATCTGATGCAGGACTTTCTGCAAGCACAGCAGAAGCAATGGCTTGTGGACTACCGGCAGTAATCACCGATTTCGGAGACAATAGAAAGTGGGTAGAAGATGGTGTAAGCGGTTTTATTGTTCCACTAAAAGACCCAAAAGCATTAGCAGAGAAAATTATTTATTTGCTAAAACATGAAGACGTTAGAACGGAGTTTGGAATAAGAAATAGGAAAATAATCGAAGATAGAAATAACTATTATAAGGAAATGGGAAAGATGGAAAATATTTATATAGAGTTAGTAGAGAGGTATAAATCATGACGCAATATGTAGAAATCACGAAAGATGGATATTTATCAGTTCCAAAGCGAAGCATTGAGAAGATGCGGTTGAGGGCAGGCATGCGGTTCAAATTGTTGGCTGACGAGGATGACGTTCTGGTTTTACGGCTTGTGCGTGAAGAAGAGACCAAGACACAGGTAGATGCGGGTTCTTTGTTGCTACAGCAACAGGCGCTAAAGAACATTTGGGATAGCAAAGAGGAAGATGTATATGAACTATGATCGTGGTGATGTTGTCATCGTTCCGTTTCCGTTTATAACTTCGGAAGGGGCATTGCAGAAGGCACGATCAACGTTGATTATCTCAGACCATTCGATTGATAGGCGTTTTGAAGATATGATCATGGTTGGAACAACTTCTCGAATTGTAGAAGATTTGAGAGAGACTGAATACAGGATTGCTGATGGGACGGGCACTTTTAAGTCTTCAGGTTTGGCAAAGACATCGGTAGTTCGCTGTGAATATATTATGACCGTGCCACGCAGACTCGTTGCGAGAAGGTTGGGGCTTTTAGCTGATGAAACGATGAAGGAAATCGATATAAGATTGAAGTTGAGTTTGGGATTAAAGGGTTAGGAGGTTAAAATACAAATAGAAAAATGAAGATAATGATAACAGGAGGGGCGGGCTTCATAGGAAGCCATCTATGTGAGAGATACGTAAAGGAGGGACACACAGTGATTTGCCTGGATAATTTCATGAGCGGAAATCTGACGAACATCAGGCATCTCTTAGATTATAGGAATTTTAAGTTGGTAAAAGGCGACATCATGAACTTTGATTTACTGGAAAAGGTAATGCAAGATGTTGATGTAGTATTTCACCTGGCTGCTCAGATCCATGTGGACCGGTCGTACATTGAACCCAAACTTACATACGAAGTGAATGTGATGGGAACACAAAATGTCCTGGAAGTGGCAAGAATACACGATGCTAAGAGAGTTATTCATGCTTCTACAAGCGAGGTATATGGTTCTGCACAACATGTTCCAATAGATGAAGATCATCCCTTAAACGCACCGCATCCATATGGCGCGAGTAAAATAGCTGGAGATAGGATGTGCTATGCCTATATAAAAACTTATGGCATGGACATCTCTATATTGCGACTTTTTAATGTTTTCGGTCCAAGACAAAGGGATTTTGGGTACGGTGGTGTAATATCCATATTTACCCGGAGAGTCCTGAGTAACATACCTCCTATTATATATGGCAATGGACTACAGACAAGGGATTATACCTATATAGAGGATGCTGTTAGAGCTTATGATTTAGTTTTTAATCATAATGAGCCAATAACCGAGCCGATCAATTTCGGGACGGGCAAAGAAGTAAGTATAATGGATTTAGCTAATAAGATAATTGGTTTGTGTGGCAAAAAGGGAGAAATAAAGCCGGTACACGTGGAGTCAAGAATTGGTGAAGTTGAACGGTTAATTGCAGACGCAACGAAAGCGAAGGATTTGTTGGGGTGGAAACCCAAATACCCTCTCGGAGAAGGATTGAAAGATTTTATTCACTGGTATAAGAACTATGGATTTGAGGAGAGGATTGGAATTGAATGAGAATATTTCGTTCAATATAGAGTTAGCAACAGACCTCTCTCCTGCGACTTTGCGAGAGATGTACGTGACGATGGTAAGAATCCGCAAATTTGAAGAGAGAGTAGCAGAACTTGTTTCTAAAGAAGAGATTATCTGTCCGTGCCATTTATATATTGGCGAAGAAGCGGTAGCAACAGGGGTATGTTCTGCGCTTAGAAAAGACGATTATGTTTTCAGCACTCACCGATCTCACGGGCATTACATCGCTAAAGGTGGCGATATAAAGGCGCTGATGGCGGAATTGTATGGCAGAGCAACGGGGTGTTCAAAAGGTAGAGGTGGTTCTATGCACCTTGCATCACCTGATATGGGATTACCGGGTAGTAGTGCTATAGTTGCTGGGACGATACCTTTAGCGGTAGGAGCGGCTTTAGCTTTTTCCTTGCAAAAAAGGGATAGTGTTTCGGTAGCTTTTTTTTGGTGATGGAGCAACAAACGAAGGAACGTTTTACGAATCTCTGAACTTCGCAGCACTGAAGAAACTGCCGGTGATTTTTGTCTGTGAGAATAATCTATATTCTACGCATATGCCCATATCGGCATGTATTGCAAATACGGACATTTACAAAATAGCAGAAACGTTTAATATGTCTTCGGTACGGGTTGACGGGAATGATGTGGTAACGATTTTTAAGTTAGCAAATAAAGCAATAGAAGATGCTCGTAGCGGGAAAGGTCCGGCTTTGATAGAGTGTATGACATACAGATGGAGGGGGCATGTAGGTCCGAACTTCGATGTAGATAAAGGGCTCAGGACTAAAGAAGAATTAGATTACTGGATGAATCGCTGCCCTATTAAAGCGCTGGAGGGGTCCTTGTTAGAGCATGGCTTTATTTCAGAATCAGAAATAGACAAAATTTATACGAGTATAGAACAGGAAGTAGAAGAATCACTTGTCTTTGCAAAAGAAAGCCCTTATCCTGACCCTACAGAAGAATCATTCAGTGATGTGTTCGAGTATTAAAATGTAAGTCAGGATATATTAAATTAGGTAAGAGAAGAAAAATAAGGATAAAGGAGGGAGGAGAAAGTTGGAATGGGCAGTGGATGAATTGTGTAAATTAAGTAAAATCCAGCCGGAGATTTTAGAAGAAGCTCTCAAAGAATTATGGCAGAGGAAGCCAGCTATTTATAAGTCCGTGATTTTAAACGCCTATTTAGATGAAAAGATAAATTTAGGAAAAGCTGCGGAGTTGCTCGGGGTGCATAGATTGGAGTTGCAAAAAGAATTGAGGGTGAAAGGTATACCAATTCGTGGGCCCTCAAAAGAGGAAGTGATAGCGGAAGTGGGGGCGATACGAGAGTGGAGAAAGAAGCAGTTATAGCGGATAATACAGTGCTATCAAATTTTGCTTTAATCAGGAGAGAAGATATTTTAGCTAAGTTGTTTGAAAACACGTTTTTCACAACCGAAGAAGTCTTAGAGGAATTAAAGCGAGGAGAACAGAGGAATGTTTTACCTAAAAGGGATTGGCAATGGATTAGGGTATTGACAATAGAGTCTTCGCAAGAAAAAATCCTCTTTAGATTGTTCGCAGAATCGTTGGGAAAAGGTGAATCATCTTGCCTGAGCATTGCTATATCAAGGGAACTAAAAGTATTAACAGATGACGAGGATGCAAGAAAGCTTGCCCATAGAAGGGGCGTTCCCATTTCCGGAACCATTGGTGTATTGGTTGAAGCGGTAAGAGAGGGACTTTTATTTATTGAGGATGGTAATACAATGCTTTCAGACATGATCGAAAAAGGCTATTTCTCACCTTTTGAGACCTTAGATAAGTTGATTTAGTAAAAGGGATATAATAAAAGATGCAAAAAGGAGGGTGCGAGAAGGAAAAATAAGGATGAAGAGGGATAAAGAGATGGAATGGGAAGTAGAGGAATTGTGTAAATTAGGTAAAATCCAGCCGGAGATTTCAGAAGAAGCTCTTAAAGAATTATGGCAGAGGAAGCCAGCTCTTTATAAGTCGGTGATATTAAACGCCTATTTAGATGAAAAGATAAATTAGATAATGCCCGACAAGATGCAAAAATTAAAGATAGTAGTAGATACGTCTTCATGGATAAATGTGTTTAGGGTGGACCTTACCAGCTATTTGATCGAGAATTTTTCTGTACTTGTGACACCAAAGGTTAATGAGGAGATATTGGAGGGAAAAGGGTTTGCAGAAGATGCGAAATTGTTCGAGAAACTTTCAACTGAAGGGAATATCCAAATTGTAAAGCCTAAGACAATCCAAGAAGAGATTAAACATGAAATCAGTGTATCTTCTGGAGAGATAGAGATCATAGCATACGCAATGGAGAGAGGAGATTGTATCGTATTGATAGATGATTCAAAAGTATATCAGGTGATAGATCGCTTTAATCTGAAATACATCTCACCTGCAAACATCATAATTGATGCATATCTAACGGAAACGATTAATAAAGATGAAGGTTATAGATTATTGGAGATATTGAGAAAGGTTTTAAAAGACGAAGTAATAGATAAAGCAAAGGAGGTATTAAAAGATGCTGGAAATAAAGCTAAAGGAGGAATATGATGCGTGGCTGAGGAAGATATCGAAGGAGGTCAGCATCTCGCCAGAAGAATTGGCGTATATGTCTATCGAGAAGTTTATAAAGGAGTATAGAACGAGAAAAGCGGTAAAAGCGTATGTAGAAGGCAAAATATCATTGGGAAAAGCTGCGGAGGTTGCAGGAACGACCAAGAGGAAATTCATGGCAATGATCGAGGATTTGGGAATACCGTTGAATCTTGATGCACGTGATTGTATAACAAGTTTTCGTTTGTTATCAGAGCTGAGGGGATTTCGTGTCTATAAAGATATAGGCGTTATATGGTGATAGGAAAAATTCGTTGGTGAAAGAAGATGCGACAAATATCTTATGTGAAAGCAATCAACGAAACCTTGCACCAGATGATAGAGAAAGATGAAAAAGTGTTCCTGATAGGGCAGGGTGTCACCAGCCCTTGGTATGTGGGAAACACGACTGTTGGACTTATTGAGCGATTTCCCGACAGAATAATTGATACGCCGGTATCAGAAAATGGCATTACGGGGGCAGCAGTAGGTGCTGCGCTGGCAGGAATGCGTCCGGTGCTAATGCACCCGCGAATGGACTTTATGTATTATGCAATGGACCAGATAGCGAATCATGCTGCAAACTGGTATTATATGTTTGGTGGACAGGTAAGCGTTCCCATAACCATCTGGGGGATCATCAACAGGGGTGGAGAACAGGCAGCCCAGCATTCACAGGCATTACAAGCGATGTTTACGCACATACCTGGTCTAAAAGTCGTTATGCCCAGCACCCCATACGATGCAAAAGGACTTCTCGTTGCCTGCATTGAGGATGATAACCCGGTCGTATATATTGACGATCGCTGGCTGTATGATTATATGGGCGAAGTGCCTGAAGAACTATATTCAATACCTATTGGAAAAGGGAAAGTGAGAAGAAAAGGGGACGATATAACAATTGTAGCGACTTCGTATATGGTACACGAAGCAAATAAATCAGCCGAAAAACTTGAGAAAGAAGGTATAGATGCGGAAGTAGTAGATTTACGCTCTTTAAAACCACTGGATGAAAATCTCATAGTTAATTCGGTGAAGAAGACAGGTAGATTAGTAATTGCAGATGGTGGCTGGAAGACATGCGGTATAGGAGCGGAAATATCAGCAAGAATAGCGGAGAGCAATATTTTCAAGCAGTTAAAGGCACCGATTATGCGCGTTTCATTGCCCGATACTCCAGCACCGGCAAGTTCTGTGTTAGAGAACGCATATTACCCCCGGTCTGATAATATAATCTCAGCAGTGGAACAAGTTATAACAAATGGGGATAAAAAGTAAGTGATATTCTAAAGAGGTGGAATATGGAATACAAAGTTCGTTTTGTGAATTACCCTGCACATTATCACAGTATCGAAAGCGAAATTGATGCAGCGATTAAAGAGATACTTCTTAATGGAGATTTTATACTCCGCAGCCAGTTAGAAGAATTTGAGAAAAATATCGCATCCTTCCTGAGTGTCAAACACGCTATTGGCGTTAACAGCGGAACTGATGCGCTATACCTATCTGCAATAGCTGCGGGCATAGGTCCTGGTATGGAGGTGATCACGGTAGCCCACACATTTGTTGCTACCGTAGGTGCTATCGTGCATCGTGGAGCAACGCCCATTCTGGTAGATGTAGGGGAAGACCACAATATGGATGTAGAACAACTTGAAGAAGCCATCTCACCTCAAACCAAGGCAGTCATCCCTGTGCACCTCAATGGCTATGTCTGTGACATGGAAAAAGTGATGGCGATTGCTGATGAACACAACCTGATTGTGATCGAAGATGCGGCACAGGCTCTGGGTGCAACCTTCAATGGGAAGAGAGCAGGCTCATTTGGTCTGTCGGGATGCTTCAGTTTCTATCCGGCAAAGATGCTTGGAACGATAGGCGATGGCGGACTTGTGGCGACAAATGATGATCGGTTTGCAGAAAAGATACGCGCTCTCAGGGACAACGGTAGAACTCCAACAGGTGAATTGTATGGTTACGGTTTTTGCAGCCGATTGGATAACTTACACGCAGCCATACTCGATGTAAAGCTTAAATACCTACCTAAATGGATTGAAAGACGGCGGGAGATAGCAGATCTTTATTACCAGGGATTATCCGATTTGCCAGAACTCAAACTGCCGCCACGCTCCGATGACCGGTTCTTTGATGTGTATCAGAATTATGTCATACGATCGAAGGAACGGGACCGGCTTGTTGCGCATCTGGAGGAATCCGGTATTGAGATATTGATTTCATGGCCCAAGCCCATGCATCGTTATGATGCGTTGGGGTTAGGGCATTTTCATCTTCCAAAAACGGAGCAACTTTCGAATGAGGTGTTGTCGCTGCCAATGTATCCTGAATTGAGTGATGCGCAGGTGGAGTATGTTGTAGATGTTGTCAATAAATTTTATATTTAACTATGTCTATTTATAGTTTTAAAACGTAGGAAGTGATAAAAGATGGCGGCGATAAAGGAAGTGGATATAAAAAATCTGATAGCTAGAAATGAAGTGAAAGTCATTGGAAATAAAATCCTTGCGATCCCCCGAAGAACAGAAGAGAAATTCTTTAAAATCGAATTAGATCTTGAAGAAGAGGAGATAGACAAGATAGTTGAGGAAGAGATAGCCATGTGGACAGAATGAGGTTTGAATTATTCTTCGGAGAGGAGATGTTCGTGGACACGAACATCTTTGTGTATGCCCTAGCACGGAGACACCGGCATAAAAGAAAATGTAACGATCTTCTTGTACAGATAAATCATGGGGACATAGCGGGCTTTACCTCTTCAACAGCAATAAACGAATTATTTCATGCTATTTTAGTTGGAGATGTGAGAAGAAGGTATCAGTTGAAAAAGGAAGAAGTTATAGGCTTCATAAAGAATAACCCACACGTTATTTCAGAGACAAAAGTTGCTTATGAGGCATTGGATGATGTTTTTAATTCAAACGTGGTTATTCTATCAGTTAATTTCGAAGTGCTAAAGAAAGCAAGAGATTTATCTGAGAAATATAATCTCCTTTTATCAGATGCGATTTATGCTGCGACATGCATGATATACGCTATTTCAGATATGGCTACAAATGATGCAGATTTCGATAGAGTGGATTTCATACGAGTTTGGAAACCGTAATAGCGACCATGATTATACATTATAGAGGCTGTCCCACAATCCAAAAATAGCGGAAAAAGAAAGACAAATAGGGCTTTAAACCCCAAAAGAAGCGATATTTTTATGGTTAAAATCAATTGTGGGACAGCCTCTATATACGATAAAATGAAAGAACAGTTAAAACATCTTTTGAAAAGGATACCTGCGCTCTATCGTTTTGCGTCGAGGGGATATACATATACTATGTTGCGATACCGTTACATGAGATATTTGTTATCGGGCACCGAAACGATGGAAAATGAATGGGCTACACGGCATCTTCGTGAAGGTGAAAGAGAACGAGATGATTGGGGTAAAGGGGGCGATGATTGGATTAAAGGTTACCGGGACTCGCTGGAACATCCCCACCGTTCGTTTCTGATAGAAAACATATCTAAGTTTAATCCATCAAGCATTTTGGAAGTGGGATGTAACTGTGGACCAAATTTGTACCTGCTCGCTAAGAAGTTTCCTGATGCGAAGATAATAGGAATTGATATTAATCCAATGGCCGTTCAAAAAGGAAATGAGTGGCTTACACAAAAAGGTGTTTCAAGTGTTAAGTTATCAGAAGGCAAAGCGGATGAGCTCAGTCAATTTCAAGATAAAAGTTTTGATGTCGTATTCACAGATGCTGTTTTGATATACATGGGACCCGATAAGATCAAGGAAGTTATGAAAGAGATGGTTCGTATTGCACGCCATGCGTTGATTTTAGTAGAATGGCACAGTTTTGAACCTGATCACACTGATCCTTATGGTTTAGGGGTTTTTCATTCTGGCAACTGGAAAAGAGATTATGTAGCCTTGTTGAAACATTTTATTCCAGGAGAAGAGATTTATGTTACTAAAATCACTGGAGATATATGGCCCGATAAGAACTGGCAAGATGTTGGAGCGGTTATTGAAGTTGTCATGGAATAAATTGTATTACGAGGACATCTGAGCAAGTATTATATATTAAGTGGTGATTAATTAAACATGGGTGATAAAGATGGAACCGCATGAATACCTACTAAAGCATTCGCAGGAACTCTCTGAGAAGTATCCGGGGAGGTATATCGCTATTGTTGGTGACAAACTGGTTGCTATCGGTCATACGGAACTTGAAGTATTTAAGAAGGCGAAGGAGAAATACCCGGATAAAGAGGTGTCGATCGCGTACTTACCAACGGATGAGGAAATGGTGACATTGCTATGAGATTTCCGTACGTTCAATTCAGGGGTAAGTTTTCACCGATCGTTCCAATCAGATTTAGGCTTAAGAATGGTGATTGGACAGAATTTAAAGCGTGTGTGGATTCGGGAGCCGGCTATAGCATATTCCATGCAGATATTACTGAAATTCTGGGTTTGAAATTGGAAGAGGGCGATAAGGCGTATGTTACTGTTGGTGATGGTTCGCTGATACCTGTTTACTCACATCAGATTATGATTCAAATCGCAGATGATGAGTTTGAGGCGATGATCGGGTTTTCGAGACGGCTTGGCATCGGGTTCAATATCATTGGAAGAAGGGATATATTTGAAAGGTTTAAAGTTTGCTTTGATGAAAAAGAGAAGGTTGTTGAGTTTATATGAAGAATATAAAAGGGCTGAGGGATAAGGTAAAAGAGATAAAACGGATTAATGGAATAAAGGAGGCGTTGTTAAAACAATTCGTCCCAGAATTCCCAGCAGATAAAGTACACATTACTAAATTCCCTGAAGACCTATGGTCACCCGGAGTTGGTGGAGGAGCCCTTATCGAGTTTGATATGACACTTGAAGAAGGGGATGTGTTAGATTGACGTTAAATAGAATTATGATTGATATTACAAAACCTTTGGTCAGTGTTATAATCCCTGCTTTTAATGCAGAAGGAACTGTTAGAGATGCAATAAACAGTGTTTTGAGTCAGACATATAAACAAATCGAGATAATTGTTATCAATGATGGTTCAACTGATAATACGCTAAAAATTCTCAGAGAATATGGCGAACAAATTCGATATATCACCCAAAATAATAAAGGACCAAGTGCGGCACGCAATGCCGGAATTAAGATAGCGAAAGGCGATTTTATAGCTTATCAAGATGCCGATGACGTATCTATGCCAGAAAGAATTGAGCGAGAGGTTGATTATCTTCTAAATAATCCGAATATGAGTATGGTTTTTACGGAAACAAAAACTATTTCAGGTGATAAAATCTCCAAGTGTCATAGTGAATTCTTATTGTTACAACATAATTATATTCCATGTGGCAGTGTTATGCACAAAAAAGATATTTTAGATAGTGTAGGGTGGTGGAACGAGCAAGTTGATTGGGATTTGTGGATTAGAATATCTGAAAAGTTTGAAATTGGTTATATTAAAGAATGTCTATATGAGTATAGAAAGCGAGAAACGGGGATAAGTAGTGTTCGTGGCAGACTAAAAAATCGCCTTATTGATCTACAAATGTTTAAGGATAGATACAAGCGAAAGAAAGAGATATGGATAGCATTTAAAATAAAAAGAATCCGTATTGAATGTAAATTATTGAGAATAATCAGATTTAAAAATAAGCGATTTGAAGTGCTTTTTTGGTCTGGTTTTCAAATATTTTCAAATATGATAGAGAAGGTGATTTATATAATTGAGCGGGGAGTGAAAAAATGGGAATGAATAACATTAAAAAATTAAAGATTTTATGGAATATTGTAAGGAACTCGACCAAGATTCTTATAAAAACCAAATCTTTTCAAAAGGTTATCAACAGTCTATTTTACGATAAGAACAAACTTATTATTGAATCACCAGAATATATCGATTATGTTGTAATGAGAGATGGAAGTAAATATTACATGTCCAGGCTAATAAATGGTGTGATACAGGCGAAACAAGATTATATTTTTGATGACATACATAAAGATGACATTGTAATTGATATAGGCGCAAGTGTTGGTGGGTTCAGCATTCCAGCATCAAAAAAGCAAAACTGGTTTATGCCGTTGAACCTATGACTTCGGATATGCTTAGTAAAAATATACTTCTCAATAAAAGAGAAAACATAACTGTTTTAGAGATAGCTTTGGGGGATGGCAAGAAAATTCGCGGATGCTCTGGATAGCATACCAAGAAGATAATATATGGCAAATGAGGTTTTACTGATGAACTTACTCCTAAAATATGTTGGAAAATTCGAATTAAAAACTCCACAAAGATATTATATTAACAAGAGTTATATGCAATGGAACCATAATATGAAAGGAAAAGTACTGGAAATTGGTGGCGGAAGAGATGAAAGGTATACTAAAAATTCGATAACTCTTGATATAAGCAATAATTTCAATCCTGATATTTTAGCAAGTGGATATAATCTTTCAT
Source organism: Candidatus Methanophagaceae archaeon GoMg2 (assembly GCA_013180585.1). Taxonomy (GTDB): domain Archaea; phylum Halobacteriota; class Syntropharchaeia; order Alkanophagales; family Methanospirareceae; genus QENJ01. The sequence goes on along the minus strand of QBUM01000246.1, from coordinate 7,776 downwards.
TCAAAGATAATGTTTTTGATACAATAGTCGCGATAGAAGTGTTAGAACATCTTGAAAAGCCTCAAATTTTTATAAATGAAATGTATCGTGTTCTAACGCCCAATGGTGCGTTTTTTCTTACGACAAGATTCATTCATGAAATACACGGAGAGGACTATTTTAGATATACCGTATTATCTCTCAGGACATTATTTAAAAAATTTAAAATGGTAACTGTTGAAGACGAAGGCTCTGTTTTTTCGGTATTATTATATTTTATCGAAGCAATTTTTCCTTTTCCCTACATTAAAAAATTTTTAAGTCTGTTTTATCCGCTTATTGAGAAGATGGATGAGAAGATAGATCGGCATAGACGAAAAACAATTACATTAGGGTATAGTATTTATGGAGAGAAATAACATGACAAGGATAAGTATAATCGGAAGCGGGTTTGTAGGGGAACGAGTAGGTAGAGGACTTATAAGTTTGGGTCACGATGTTATTTTTTATGACATTGTGGATAAGAATCTGCCAAACTTCACAAAAGATATAAACTACGCAATTGAAAGCTCGGATATCTCTTTCATCTGCGTTCCAACGCCAACAGTGGAGGAAAAAATAGACTTGAGCTACATAAAAGAAGCATCGGAAAATATAGGGACTGCATTAGCATCACGTCAGAATTACCATCTTGTAGTAGTAAAAAGCACAGTAGTTCCAACAACAACTGAGAACGTTGTAATTCCTGTATTAGAAAAATACTCAGGAAAGAATGCTGGTGAGTTTGGTGTTTGTATGAACCCAGAATTTTTGACTGAAATTGAAAGTTCATGGACTGAGAATAAAGACTACAAAAAAGATTTCTTCACCGAGGACCGAATTGTTATTGGCGAATACGACAAAAGATCAGGTGATGTTTTAGAGGGAATTTACAAGCCGCTGAACAAACCTATTTTCAGAACGGATTTGAAAACGGCGGAGATGATAAAATATGCATCTAACTGCGTGCTCGCCACAAAGATTTCCTATTGGAATGAAGTATTTCTGATCTGTCAAAAATTGGGGATAAATTCACAGACAATTGCCGATATTATTAGTCTTGACCCAAGGATTGGAAAATATGGAACAGTTCACGGAAAGGCGTTTGGCGGTAAATGCCTGCCAAAGGACTTAAAGGCTTTTATCTCTTTCGCCGAGAAATATCGGAATGTAAGATTATTAAAAGCAGTGGAGGATGTAAACGAAGAGATGCGCGAGAAATACGGAGTGCGGGAATGAAGAAAGGCGATAATAAAACTTTATATGCTATAAGGTAATAAGCTAAAGTTGAAAATAAAAAGGTGAGCATGATGTCCACAGCAGTAAAAGAAATGGGGAGAGTTGAGCTGGTCAACCTTGAACGGCTGGCTTATCTATTGAAGGGGTTAAGTGCAACAGAACTTGAGACTCTGGAACTCCTCCTGGATGAAGATTCTTTAAGGAGCATCAATCAGTCGCTCAAGGAACTGGAAAAAGGGGCAGGGATACCAATTGACGAGTGGTGAATAAAAACCGAATAGAGATTGTCCTGGTAAAAACTAGGAAGAGTTTCTACCAGATATTGCGACAAATCATAGGTAAATGAAGAGATGAAAAAGAAATACGGGGTAAGAGAATGAACGAAGGTGAAGGTGTGAAGATGAAAAAGTATATACAAAGAGAAGGACTAAACATTAAACTATGAGCACAAGTATAAAAATTGAGGAAAAAGATAAGAAGGAATTTGAGAATTTGCAATCGGAGCTTAGTTTGAGGTTTGGAAAGAAGATAACGCAACAGGAATTGTTTTCAAGAATTATTGAGCTTGTGGAAGACTCGAAAGAAGTTTTCATCAAGGGGATGTATTTGCCATTATCAGAGGAAGAAATAGAGAAAATTAGAAAGTTACAGAGTGATTGGGGCGTTGTAACAAGCGAAGAAGAGATAGATGAACTACTTTATGAAAAATGAGCATATTTATTGATACCGGTGTTTTCGTAGGATATGTAAATAAAAAAGATAGGGATCACGATATTGCAGTAAATTTGTTAGAAGCAATAATGAGGAATAGATATAGAGCAGCTTTTACCTCTGATTACATCTTCGATGAAGCTGTTACCGTTGCTTTATACCGAACAAAGGATATCAGAAAGGCAATTGATGTCGGTGAGTTAATCATTGGTAATGAGGAGAAAGGGGTAGATCGGTTTGTAAATTTTTTACCGGTATCAAAAAGTATCTTCAACGACGCATGGGGGTTATTTTTAAAATATCCAGAGAAAATGCTGAGTTTTACAGATTGCACCTCAATAGCCCTCATCAAAAGGAGGGAAATTGATTATATCGCCAGTTTTGATAAAGATTTTGATGGAATAGTGAATAGAGTGAGAGAATGATAAAAAAAAGCTGTAATACCCGCACCGGGATTGGGAACGAGATTTCTATCTGTTGCAAAATCAATGCTGAAAATACTACCTAAAAAAGCAAAAGGCACTAAGACATATATGATATATAAGATACTAAACCAAATTTGAAAAAGATGGTCGAAATGTCTACGGCAGTAAAAGATATAGCGCGCGAAATGCTTGCGCTTGCACAGGAAATAACAAGGAAAAAGAGTCCTGAAGTAGCTCTAAGACTGGTTTTGGAAGGATACTTAGAGAGAAGAATTGAGGAATGCGAGGATGAAATTTCGAAATTCGAAAATAAATATGGTATGTCTTTCGAAGATTATAAAGAGATGTTAGGAGAAAAGTTCACTCTTTCTTATGAGCATGAAAAGGATTATATGGACTGGGAGGCATCTGTGATAGAATACAAATTCCTTAAGGAGGAAAAAAATAAGCTTGATTACTATGGATATTGAAAATTTCGTTGAAAAAGTATCTGAAGCAGTTAAAGGCTATGACTGGATAAAGAGGTTAGAAATCCATAGGAGAACGGAAATAAGGGTTTGGTTAAGGCTCTTTTTAAACGACGAATTTGTCGAAACTTTTCATAATTCAGTAACTGCGGGCACCTCTTATGCATATATTGAAGGAGGTGAAAGGGTCTTTGGAGCAAATAACATGAGGATAGGATGGCATTTGCATCCCTATGGAAATGTAGCGAAACACAAACCAAGCCAGCCAATAACAATTGAAGATTTTCTCAAGAAGTTGGAAGAAGAGCGTAATAAAAACCTTTCTTTCAAAAAGAAAATTTTAGCTTTACCAAAGAAACATTAACTTTATATACCGTTGGAAAAGAAGTACGGAGTGAGAGAATAATATGATAAGGAAAGCGGTAATACCTGCTGCAGGATTGGGTACAAGATTTCTACCCGCTACAAAATCAATGCCAAAGGAGATGCTCCCTATCATAGACAAGCCAGTCATTCAATTTGTTGTAGAAGAGGCAATTGCCTCTGGTATTGATGACATTATCATTATTACTGGACGAGGAAAAAGGGCAATAGAAGACTATTTTGATACATCACCGGAGATTGAGCATCATTTGTTTCAAAACAAGAAATACGAGTTATTGGAAAAAATAAAGGACATCTCCTCCTTAGCGGACATCCACTACATAAGGCAAAAAGAGCCTCTTGGCTTGGGAGATGCTATTCTAAAGGCTGAGAAGCATATTGGAAATGAGCCTTTTGCTGTTTTACTTGGTGACGATATTATTGTTAACGAAAAGTCAGTAATGGCGCAGTTGATCGAGTGTTACGAAAGTGTAGATTGCTCTGTAATAGGATTAGAAGAAGTCCCGTTAGAAAAGGTCAGTAAATATGGAATTGTTGAGGTTGAACAACAAGGGGATTTATTTTTAGTTAAAAATTTGGTTGAGAAGCCAGAGAAGGAAAAAGCACCGTCAAATCTTGCAGTTCTTGGAAGATATGTTTTAACTCCAGAGATTTTCGATTGCATTAAGGAAGTTAATCCTGGTTATAATGGTGAGGTTCAGCTAACAGACGCTTTAAAACTGCTGTTAGGGAGTCAGAAGATATATGCAAAGAAGATTGAAGGAAAAAGATACGATATTGGGGATCAGTTAAGTTATGTGAAAGCGATAATAGATTTTTCTCTGGATAGAAAGGATCTGAAAAATGAGATTGGGCGATATTTGAGGCTTAAATACGTGTGATTTTAAACTCTTAACATACCTTTCAAAAAACCGTATTCATCCTCTGTAAATCCTCTCAACAAAACCAAAACACCAAAATAAATTACCGCTGCGATTCCTACAGCAATCAAGATATCAACTGCGCCATAAGGATTCAAATTCCAAACCACAAAAGCCATTGGAACTGATGCAATCACACTCTTAAAGATAAACTTAACGTCAATTTCAAAAGGAATCTCATTGAAACTCAAAATCCCAACAATCACAGCAAAAATAAAAAATGTTAATAAAGTGGAAATTGCAGCACCCAATATCCCAATTACTGGAACTAAGATGATGTTTAATATTAAGTTGAGTAAAGCGGCAATACCGTATATCAAACCAATTACCTTCGTCCTTTTTAGTAGTGTTAAGACATCGAAAAAAACAGACCTGCAATTAAATAATATCATAGCTAAAGCAACGATTGGAACAATCAAATAAGCAGAAAGGAACTCAGAAGTCGTTAATGTAGCCAGTAACGACTTTGATAAAACAGCAAGTCCAAACAGAGAAGGAATGGCAAACAAGAGATAAAACTTAAGCGAGTACTCCAGGTGCGTCTTTAACTCTGCCATTTTATTATTCTCATACAGGTTAGAGATCGCAGGAAATAAATTTAGACTAATAGGACCCATAAAAATGCCTACAATGCTGCCGATATTGTATGCTGCAGAATAAATACCAACAGAAGCCACGCCAAGAAAATATCCGATTACATACCTATCACTTAAGTTTACAATCCAATATGAAATAGTAGCGGGAATTAACGGCAAACTGAAACTTAAGTACGGTTTTAATACCGATAGATTTAGACTTGGTCTTCCAATCCCTATTTGCGATTTTATAAATAAGAAGCAAAATAATAACAAAAATGCTCTAACCACAATTAGCGATAACAATGCACCAAATAGGTTATATCCCACTAAGACCGCATAAGAAATCAATATTATTTCAAGAATTTGCTGTATTATTGAAAGCCCCGCATATTTCTTCATCTGCTGAAACGCCCTGAAAAATTCGATGCTGATTACATCCAAAGTAGTTAGGATTATAATGGGTGAAAGCAGTTGTACGAAGATTATAGAGCCACTACCACCGAAGAAGGCAATTGCAAGTGGCTCGGAAAAGACAAAAAAGATTGATGCTACCAAAACGCTAAATAGCGTGATTAGTGTAAATACAGCATAAAACTCCCTTTTTATCTTGTTTTTATCCTTTTCCGCGGCAAAAAACCGAATCATTGCAGTGCTTAGACCTAATAAACCGAGAGGCATTAGTAAAGAGATAGTAACAAGAATCTGTGTCCAGACACCGTATAATTCCGTTCCTAATGTTTTTGTAAGTATTGGTAGCAGTATCAATCCTCTAAGGCTTACGATGATGTTTACAATTCCCATGAGTCCCACACGCTGTGCGAACAGTTTGTATTCGGGCATTTGTTATTTCCTACGAATTATAAGCAACATTTTATCTTTTCTTTTTCACAATTTATTTCATTGAAATAGGCAAATAGGCAAAACGAAGGAAGTTATGGCAATGTTGGAAACATTCAATACTTCTTCCTGTATATTTCATCGTGATGATCCAAATCAAGAAATCTAACCTTCTTCTCTTCTTCGTCTATGTCAAACACAAGGACAAAGGACTTCACCAGATGAACTCGCCTCAAACCCTTTAAATCATGCTTTAACGGCTTGTAGTGAAAAGGATTATTGATTATCTCTTCTATCTTTTTCGTTACAACATCATAGAGTTTCTTATCTTTCTTATACGTTCTCTTCAACCTTGCTTTCAATTTCTTTTCGATGCTGTAACTGTATTCATTCACACTCAATTGTTACTCCTCTATCAATTTCCTTAAATCTTCTACATCCGTGAATGTTTCGAACTCTCCTTCTTTTCGTATTTTCTCTAACTTTTCCAAATATTCCTCTTTGACATCATAGAACGCATCGGTATAAATCTTAACAAGTGTCTCAAGCATCCCTTCCATCCCCTCTACTCTACCCTTAAGAGTTTTCACATCTTTTAATATCTCTTTCATCATGTTCTTCTCTTCTACTTCCACCATATCAAACACCTAATTCTATTTGGACATATCGGTATTTAAAGGTATATTTATCTAAAGCAGGTTATTAAAAAACTCCTGTCCACATATTGAAGAAGGTGATAATAGCGAGATGGTAACCATTATTATTGACCAGACGCCGTAGGCATCTGCGCCTAAGGTTTTTGTTAAAATAGGGATTAGGATTAACCCCCGGAGGTTCACGATGAGGGTTGTGATCCCTACGAGTCCCACGCGCTGTGCAAACAGTTTGTATTCGGACATGTTGTTTATTTCCTACGAATTATAAGCATATCACAGTTTTCTTTTTCACAATCTTATTTTTATTGAAATAGGCAAAGAGAAGGAAGTTGTGCCAATATCGAAAATGCAATTTTTGGATGCGTGCATATATATCAAGCCCGGTCAAAAGGATTTATAACCTTCAACCAAGGAATGCTTTTAAAATCACTATCTTCTGTGTAAATGCAGAAAATATTGTTTTCCCTCATTGTTGCTGTTAATAGTGCATCCCAATAATGCACCTCATACGTCATATTTATTTCAATCGCGGAAAGAATGGTACGTGCATCGTGATTTATGACAACCCAGTTTTGAAACTCGATAATATCAGCTATAATACCCTTTGCCGTTTCCATAGGCACAGGATTTTCGATCTTCTTGGTGATGACGACATAAAACTCTGATAAATTTTGTAAAGAGATACTATACTTCTCCTTTAATCTCCAACATTCATCGATTAAACGCTTGCATATTTCATGCTTCTTAGCTTCACTTTCATCATATGCGTAGACCAGTATGTTTGTATCGATTAAACAAATCTCATCGCTCATGCAGCTCATCTCTTGTTTTATACAACTTTTTCCCGAAGTTAAAACCCTTCTCCAATAGTTTTAGCTCCCTTTCCGCAATCTTTTCTTGCCTCTTCTCTTCTATCCATCTCTGCATCGCTTCTGTGACTGCTTTTGCCAAATATCCAGTTTCATCTCCGTGAGCAATGCTGGCAACCGTTCTAAACTCTTTTTCTATGTCGTCCTTAATATTTACGGTGATTGTTCCCATATTTTATAATTTAGATTCAACCTATATTTAAATGTTTTTGGGTCAACAAAAAGTAAGTATGCAGATCAAATACGACACACTTAAAATTTTAATTGGCGAAAGCAATCTTACGAATATAATCGAGCTGCTACCGCCGAAAAATGCAATTGCGAGTGGCTCGGAAAAGACAAAAAAGATTGAGGCCAGCAAAACGCTAAATAGTGTGATTAGTGTAAATACAGCATAAAACTCCTGCCTAATTTTGTCTTTATCCTTTTCACCTGCGAAGAATCGGATCATTGCCGTGTTTAGATTTAATAAACCAATGGGCAATAGTAACGAAATAGTAACAAGAATTTGAGTCAAGACGCCGTATAATTCTGTCCCCAGCGTTTTTGTGAGTATTGGTAGCAGTATTAATCCTCTGAGGCTCACTAATAGATTTACAATTCCAACGAGTCCAACGCGCTGTGCGAAGAGTTTGTATTCGGGCATTTGTTATTTCCTAATTATAAGCGATA
>QBUM01000193.1 GCA_013180585.1 Candidatus Methanophagaceae archaeon GoMg2 | reverse complement strand
ACGGTGTGCGTGTGGTAGAAGTGATAGAACCACCGATAGAAGTAGCGATAGATGCGAAGCATGCAATGAAAGGCTTTAAAATTGTTTTTGTGCCTGTGGATTGCGAAGAGCCGGAGCTATTTGATTTATGCCATCCTTTGGGTCTAAAAGAGGGCGATAGATGTACTATTTTGAATGTAATAGGCGATGTAACAAGTGATAAGACGGGTCTGAAATTGGTGGAAGTAAAGAGAGAAGCTAAATGAAAAGAGATGCTGTAGTTGTTTACCACGAAGCTCGCAAAGAACACAGAGTGGCGCAAAAATCGTTTGGCTCGTCTCAGCGCTCGCCGTGAGCTCGGCGGTAATAAATGCAAAATGTTTGTGGGGGTAGATCATGGAACCGTTGGAATACGATTTGCTGGCCGGGAGTCGGGCAAAGAAATAGTTTTTGAGCTGGCGCGGAAGAAAGCGGCGGAGATGGACGGCGATGATATTATACGAGAAGTAGAAAAGGGTTTGGAGATAAAAGCAGAAGAGATAGAACTGGTTGCAGTGACTTATTCGATGGGCGATGGCTTCGCCACGATAAAAGACATAAAACGGGTGCGTAACCGGGGCGTAGTAAGTGGAGAAGGTGCAGGTGCTAAGGTCGGTGGTGGTACAAAAGTATTCGATGCGATAAAGAACGCGGGCATTCCCTCTATAATGATTCCGGGGATACATGCGGGTAGCGAAAAAATAGACCGCAGAATGACGTTCTTCTCGCATGGCGCAAGCCCCGAAAAGGTGGGTGTTGCATACCACATATATAAAAAAGGTTTTGAGCACTTTATCTTCTCTGACGTCAGCTCTAACACGGTTACGGTGTGCGTAGTGGAAGGCGTAATAATAGGTGCAATAGATGCTTGCCATGGCTCGCCCGGGTTGTATCAGGGTCCGATTGATCTTCAGTTATTAAGAGATATTGATGAAGGGGAGCTGAGTGCAAATGAAGCCTTCTCAAACGCAGGTGTTTTACGTAAGAAATGGTTGAAGGGAAGGGACGATGAATTTGCTCTCGATACTCTCTCTTTGTTTGTCGCAATGGAAATATCGGCGCTGCGCGTTATTATGAACGATTATGGCATACCCACCTGCGATGTTTTCTTGACCGGCTCTGCGGGAGATAGCCGAGAGATGAGGCGTAAAATAGACAAGCTATTAGACGTTAAAACGAAGACTTTAACGAAGTATAGTGCTGCGATAGGATGTGCGGAAATTGCAGAGGACGTTTTTCACGGCGTTAACAATATATTGGGGATAGAAGTAGAAGAACTCTAAGCGGTATAAGCATTTTGGTATTGGTGACTTCATTCCGAAAGTCGATATATATTGATGTACCTTATTGCAACTCACCCGCATAATATACACAACAAAAAAGTCAATGTCCTACTCGTAGCCAAGTATTTTACTGTTATCATCTTTACAACTCTTTCTTCTACCACTCTTCAACTTCTCTTAATTTAGGGTCAATCTCATATTTAGTAAAGTCGTACTTTAGTCGGTACTCTTCTCTTATCGCTTCAATCTTCTCTAAAAGTGCCTCGTCTAAATCTTTTAATTGACCTAATGTATCTTTAATTTCTTTATCAAGTTCTTTTATCTGTGGTGTATCTCGAAATTTTAATAATTCATCCCGGTACTCTTCCCAAAAATCAATACGAGGTAAGATAGTATCAGGACTTCGCTTTATCGGATATCTGAAATTTATAATATGATTCCTCAACAAAATACGTTCTAGTTCATCGAAATCCTTTACTCTTAATCTATAAGCTTCCTCTTTCGATTTGTTGAAGTTACTCACTAAAACTTTTAAGCGTTTTGTAAATTCCGGTGTTTCAACCTCGCCTTCTATCTTAGCATAGAACTCATTCAGTTTATCGTATAAAGCATCATGGAAATGAAACTTATTTTCCAAACTAGGGTTTTTTCCGAAGATATCTCTAACTGTAGCACTCCACTCTTTTTTATTATCATAGAAAAGTTTTGAGAGTCTTCTGTCGAAGCGACCTTTCCCTGATCTATCACGATACCAAAAAATTTGGTTATCCTGAATCGCGTCCATTTCGGCTTCCAAAAAATGAATGGTCGGCGTCAAAACATCTTGAACCTCTTCTAAAATTTTGTTTCTTTCCCTGTCTTTTACCTTTAATGTGGTTTGTTTTCGGAAGTACCACCAAGTTATAAAAACCAAAATAGAAGTAAAAATTGCACTAATGGCCCCCCAATTCAATTGTCCATTATTGAAGAAAATGTCTGTGATATTCATGTTCAAAGCGTTTTTTAATAGCTAATTATAGATATTCATAAAAATATAGTACATGATAATTTTATTATCCGCACCAGATTTTTAGGTGAGGCAACGGGTTTTTTGACCACCATTATTCCACGAGCACATGCGGATGTATGAGGCTATCCTTTAATTGCCCCATTGTCAAGAATAAGATTTGTTTCTCAGCAACCATCAACAGGCGGTTTCATTACGCCATCCCCCTCTAAATAGCGGAACTTTTGTCCACTTTACAAGATACCCTTTCTTAGCGCAGGTTCTTCCTCGTAGAAAGAAAGTGTTGCACCACAAAAAATCACTTCTTCCCCTTTCCGCCCTTTCTTTTCATAGTGGGACGAATCGCGCCGCACGCATCACATTTTACCACCCAGACACGGTCCATCTTAATAATATGCGTGTCCGGTTTCTGACATTCCCAGCATAGCACGAATTCATCCACGAATCGCTGAATTTGGCGCTCTACATCAGCCGGGGAAAATCGGCCCTGAAAAATCGCCCTACTACCTTCCCTCTTTCCCGCGGTACCGAGCTCGTTCAGCAAGAATTTCATCACATACCCCGATTCACGATTTATATAGCTGCAGATAGTATCAAAATTCTCGAAAATCGTTGTCTTACCCTCTATGAATACTTTCGCCCGAGGTATCTCAAAACGAGAGTCGGAGACATTTGTGCTCGGTAACAGGCTCAAAGCCCGGTCTAATAAATCCTCATATTTGTTTTGTTCCATTTCGAGTTGACACCTCTAACAAATTTACCACCACGAGCGCCGAGGAAGGGATTCGAACCCCTGTGTCCCAGAAGGGACACCGGCTCTCAAGGCCGGCGCTTTAGTCCGCTAAGCTACCTCGGCCTCTCTCTTAGTTACGGCTTCTTTTTCCCCCATCCGTATGACTTCCTCATTCTCTTTGATCTCCCAAACCCACATGCCACACAGTACTTTGCATGTATGCCATAGGAGCGACTACCACATCTTCGACACCTAATATGCGACTTCTTCTGCCGCTTGCCCTTTGAGGGAGTACCCTTTACCATGTTTCCTTCTCGCTCTGTTCTTTACTTTTAGCCTCGCCTTTGCCCTTTTCCGGCTCCTTCTGCTCGGTAGGCGAGATGTAAACCACATTGTCGCCCCGTACCAAAATCTCTCCCATAGAATTCATGACCGACAAATCTGCATTCAACTCCTCTGCTACACTCAGCACTAAGTTCATGTGCAGGTCATACCCGTCTAATACCCCTCTAAATTCTCTGCCACCTCTTAGCTTCACTATAACCGGCGACTTTAGCGATTTGTTCAATACGTCCAACGGCTTTGATCTATCTCCCATGTTTATCACTCTCTTCTCCTACTGTGCTAATTGCTTATACGTGCTTTCGTATTTTACAATGTTGCCTTGAATAGATTAATATCATAGTCTATATCTTTATTTTTGTTTCCCTATTATTTATCTTCATAGTATCAATTAATCATGAATGGAGAGCACGAAAAATGGCTAAGTCTTTTTATGGATACATAGGGGATGCCTGGAAGAGTCCAAAAACATCATATGTGGGAGAACTCAGACAGGAGAGATTGATAGAGTGGCGACGAGAGCCGGTAGTTGTAAGGCTAAAGAGGCCGACGAGACTTGACCGCGCACGTTCCTTGGGCTATAAAGCGAAACAGGGGATTATCATAGTGAGAGCAAAGGTACGGCGGGGCGATAGAAGGAAGACCCGGCCGAAGCACGGAAGAAGACCAAAGAGGATGGGTGTACACAAGATAAAGCCATCAAAAAGTTTGCAGCGGATAGCAGAGGAACGAGCAGCGAGGAAATATCCAAATATGGAAGTTCTTAATTCTTATTGGGTAGCAGAAGATGGTAAAAAGAAATGGTATGAAATAATATTAGTTGAGCCTGCAAACCCTGTGATAAAGGCAGATAAGACTCTTAATTGGATTTGTCACGGGACTCATAAGGGCAGGGTCTTCAGGGGCATGACCTCGGCAGGTAAAAAAGGTAGAGGGTTAGTTTGAATTAAGCATGAACAGGTCGGGCGTGGTAGATCTACCACTTCACGGCGGGACCGCACCGTACTGGCTGGTAAAGCGGATGAAGGGGTTAGCACATGCCATGTTTGGGCTGATCGTGGATGATTATGGCGTGGATGGGTTGATAGAGAAGTTGGCTGACCCACTCTGGTTTCAGTCGCTTTCATGCGTATTGGCTTATGACTGGCACAGCAGTGGCACCACTACCGTGGTCTGTGGCGTTTTAAAGTCGGTTATAGTGCCCGAGGAATTTGGTATCGGCATTGCGGGCGGGAAGGGCAAAGCCTCGAAGAACACGCTGTCGGATATAGACGTAATAGGCGATAAAATGGGGTTTAGCGATAGTAAGATAGAGGAGTTAAAATACGCAAGCCGAATATCTGCGAAGGTGGATAACGCATGTGTATAGGATGGTTATCAACTTTACCATCATTCGATGATTATCTCAGAGAAGGGCGAGTGGGCAGTGATTCAGCAGGGGATGAATCCCCGTAACAAGTATGCGAGGCGGTATCACTGGCTCTCTTCTGCAGTGAAGAGCTACGAAGAGGAGCCGCATAAGGGCATTGTCGGTGTTCGGCGGGAAGAAGAAGTGCTGGACATGACATCAAAAGGGAGCAGGGGCTGCAAAGATACCTCGATTGACCTTGTTAATACCAGTACAGGCGAATTAGAGCGGCTGTATAAAGAGCTTGGTGGTGGTAGAAGGCTAAGAGAGGGGCAAAGAGCACTACTTGATTTTGATAACGACACGGAAGATGCGGTAATCGCAGAGTACGAAAGGTCTAAGGTGTACAGGTTGCCAATGCGTGTGAATTGGGATGCGCTTCGCGTGGCATACGATAAGCGACCGGAGAATTATGAGCAGTTCCTGAACGTAAGAGGCGTTGGGCCTGCGACGGTAAGAGCTTTAGCACTTATCTCGGAATTGATGTATGGCGATAAACCGAGCTGGAGTGACCCTGTCAAGTACTCGTTTGCGTTTGGCGGTAAGGACGGCGTACCGTATCCTGTGGACCGGCGCACAATGGACGAGACAACTGAGATATTACGCGATGTGATGAAAGAAGCGAGAGTGAAGGTAAAGTCTATATGTTGAAAGTGTATATTTGTAAGATAGAAGTGCATTATAGTGGGGTCGTGGCCTAGTCCGGAAGGGCAGCGGGCTCCAGACTCGCCGACCGTGCGTTCAAATCGCACCGACCCCATATTTTCTTTTTCTCGCGCTTTCAACAAAATTTTTGGCGAATCCTATATAGGATGCAGCATGGAGATGTGCATAAGAAGCGAGACAGTTCTTCATAATAATGCCATCCATGCCTCCTTTTATTCCCTCTCCCCTCAACATCTTATATGCAAACTCAACTTCATTTTCGAGCAGTATTTCCGAGTGATGGAATTCATGCCCTTTAAACTGGTCACCTCTTCGTCCTATGATACAATCTTTCCTGAACTCGCCCTCACAATAATTTACCACTCTCTTCTCGCCAAATTTCACCATGCCTTTTAGCACGCCGCACATTGCGAAACGATTGCTCTCTCGAGACTGTTCCACCTCACGACCCCGCAAGCCCTGTAAAGGTGTATATTCGAGCTCTTCCATCAAATACATCAACCCGCCGCATTCCGCATATATAACGCCGTATCCCTCATAGAAGCCCTTGATGGCATGAATCATCTGCGTGTTCGATGATAATTCCGCACCGTAAATCTCTGGAAAACCCCCGCCGAGATAAACAGCGTCCACACCGTCCGGTAACTTTTTATCCCGAATAGGACTGAAGAATACGAGTTCTGCACCTTCCTGAACGAGTAAATCAAACGTATCCTGATAATAAAAGTTGAACGCCTCGTCAAAAGCCACAGCAATCCTGACTTTCTTGCTTTCTCGTTTACGCGGCTGGAAAATTTTCGCCCCAGGCAAGTTCAGAGCTGGTGCGGACTTTGCAATATCAACCAGCAGATTCAAGTTAACATTTTCATCTACCGCTTTTTTTATCTTTTTCAAGACGCCGTCAAATGTAGCCTCTCTATATTCGCATTCCGTAGCGGTAATAAGGCCGAGATGCCGCATGGAAATGCCTAAGTCACGCTGCCGTGGAATCTTACCGATTACTTTTATGCCGCTATACTTCTCCACGGCTTTCTCTGCCTTATCGCCATGTCGCTCACTTCCGATATTATTTAAAATAACGCCGGCTATCCTGAGTTCAGGGTCAAGACTTTTATAACCATTAACTATCGCAGCAACGCTCCTCGTTATGCTGCCGGCATCAATCACAAGTATAACAGGGCAGTGCAGAATCTTTGCTATCTCCGCAGTGCTTCCTACGTCATCGAAATAGTTCAAACCTTCGTAAAGGCCACGCACGCCTTCTATAACCGCAATGTCCGCCCCGTCACTACTCCTTATGAAAATCTCTTTCACTACGTCGGGGGACATCAAAAAACCGTCTAGATTCCTCGAATGTCTGCCAGAGACCAGAGTATGAAACCCCGGGTCTATGTAGTCAAGTCCAACCTTGAAGCTTTGAACCGTGAATCCTCGTGCTCGTAACGCGCTTAATAGTCCAATACATATAGTAGTCTTACCTGCGGAGCTTCGGTCGCCTGCAATCACCACTCTTGGAATGGCTGTATCCATAGTTTATACTACAAGATGCTTTTGGTTTAAAGTAATTTGACAAAATCATATTGTAACCACAGCAATCGGTATTTTTGTTACATGGTGTTTCATGCAACTAAACGTAAAGCCTTTATATAGTATACTCATTAAAGACAAAATATGAATATGGGTAGCAGTAGAAACATTATAGTTGTGCTAGTGGCCATCTTAATTGCAGGAAGTTGTATCGTGGGTACAGCATCTGCTCACTTCGCGATGCTCTTTCCTGGTGGTAGCATGGATGTCGTCCCAGAGGATTACATTGCAAGTTTGGGTGAGGAAAAGACCGTGCTGATCACATGGGGATGCCCATTCAAGGAACTGTTCGACTGTATTGATGTTCCAGAAGTGTATGTAAGGGCACCTGATGGTAACATCACGCAATTAACTCCTGTTGAAACCTCTGTAGCGGGGGTAAAGGCGTATAACGTCTCTTTCACTGTTGATAAGCGGGGAGATTACATAGTTTATGCCGCGATGAATGTATCTGCGATTAAGGGTGAGTTTGTTGATCATGCAAAGGCGGTAATTCACTGCGGTCAGGCATCCTGGAATGGGTGGGATGCGGAAGTTGGCGATAAGGTCGAGATAATCCCTTACATACGCCCCTATGGGCTAGAAGAGGGAACGGTATTCAAGGCAAGGGCGCTTCAGGATGGAGAACCACTCACAAACACAACGGTTTTTGTCGTAAAGTACCGTCTGAGCGATGATCCCTGGGTGCTCAAGAAAGCTGAGGCTATCTATCCGCAGGACTCCTGGATGATGGTGAAAGGACAGGTAAAGACCGATGCAGATGGCGATTTTGTATATACGCTCGATGAACCCGGGGTATGGGCTATTGCGGTCTTTGGTAAGGGTGTGATGGAGCGCAGCATCTTCCTCGTACCGGTATTCGACTCTTTCCCGCCCACGGAGAAAGGGGACTACTCAGCCAGCCCCAAGGCAGATACAACACCTGAGTCACCAGCAGCAGGATTATTCACAACAGTAGGGCTAATTCTGCTTAGCGCTGTTCTTTTGATAAGGAAAAGATCAGGAGAACTCTGATGAAGAGCGTTTTGATACTGGCGATTTTTGTTATTGTAGCATTGAGTCCTGCTGTCGTATCAGGGCATGCACTAGTCGTAGATTATGGAATTGAGTCGGTCTACATCGAGGCATACTACGGTGGTCTGACGGCTACACCTGTACAGGATGGAGATGTTGAAGTATTCTATCCTAATGGAAAGCTGTATGTAGAGGGTAAGACAGATGAAAACGGTATGTTTAGCTTTGATCCGAAATATGGGAAGAACTGGCTGGTTGTTGTTGAATCAACAGGTCACAGGAATGAGAAGACGGTCAATCTAACCTCCGCCGCGGGTAAAGCGAAAAGTGAATTCCCTCTTTATCTCAGGGTCTTTGCTGGTCTGGGGTATATTCTCGGAATTTTTGGTCTTTTTTTATGGTACAAATCTTTTAAGCAAGCTCGGCAGTCAAAGTCTGAATGAGTGCATACAGATCCATCTGTATCACGGAATCAGATATAGCCGTGGATTCACGTGTAAACATCGCAGTCAGAGTTAAGTTGTGTGGTCTTTAACGAACAATAGACTCAGGTGCCTGCGCAATCTTAACTAACGCTTCTTGCTCAAGGAAATGCAGTTCACCGGGAACGACAAGCACATGAGGCAGTGCGCCAAATTCGTAGTTCTTCAATACCGCAAAATAATCGGCCTTCACAACCGGTTTATCCGACCCTGCCCTCGCTATACCCACCAGTAAAGAGTTCTTCAGCATTTCGGCACCCCGTTTTTCCTCTACTGATTCCAATAGCCGTAACGCATCGTTTAGGCTCATGTCAATATCAAGATAGAGCAGAGTATGCAAGCCCCGCTCCTTATTCGCCAGTACCGTATCGTAAGGCATCTCTGATATGGCATCTTTGTAGGGTGGCGAGACCGTTGCGGATTTACCAAACTTGTAGTTCTGAAGCCCGCATAATCCGGGAACCGCGGATGATATAGAAGGTGCGTGTATTAGTCGCGTTTCTATTCCCATGTCTATTGCTCTAAGCCGCAAATCAACGTGCGTAGTGGCAACCATCGCATCACCGCCACAGACTAATACCACGTTTTGTGTCTTCGCAAGCTTCAAAATTCCTGTTTCCGCATGGTCCTCCAAATCGCTGCGGTCTAACACAAAAATCCGCATGTCATAAGTTTCCTCCATCTTCTCTATCGTTTTACCACATAAGGGCGAGGTGTAAAACTCAGCATAAACGGCATCCGCAGCTCTTAGCGCTTCTAACCCTTTCACAGTTATGTCCTTCTCATCGTACAGGCCAAGACCGACAAAAGTGAGCATAAACAAACTTCTCTTTTACAAAAAGAAAAGTTTTTACACTGTGGAATCCCGTGTTTTTTCTTAATGACGAATGATAACATTTTAAGTAATGCGGGGGTGTATATCAAAGTGATTGCAAATGTTTATAGAATTCAAAACTGAAGTCGAGCACGTACTGAAAGAAGCATTGGAAAAAGCTTCGTATGTATATAAGGAATTGGAGTTAGCGGAGAGCGACCATGCGGATATTTCATCCCGCGTTGCGTTCGCTTTAGCCGGGAACTACAAGAAGTCACCAAAAAGCATCGCGGAGGATGTTGTAAAGCATATCGCGATACCCGCCGAAGAAACGTTAATATCAAGCGCAGCCGCAGCCGGTCCTTACATTAACTTCTATGTGAACGATTTGTACTTGCATAAAACGTTGCTGCGGATAAAAGAAGGAAAAAATAGCACTGATGAGAATAAGAAAGGCAAGATAATAATTGAGCACACCTCTGCGAATCCCGACGGGCCGCTCCACATCGGGCATCTCAGGAATGCCATTATCGGTGACGGCTTAGCGCGCGTATTGAAGCGTGCAGGCTATGACGTAGAGACGCAATATTACGTGAATGATATGGGGCGACAGATAGCGGTCGTGGTCTGGGGTGCGGAAAGAATCGCCATTGCAACAAATAAAAAATCTGACCATGCGGTTGTTGACGTTTATATCGCAGCAAACAGAATGGTAGAGGAGAACGAGGGTTATCTAAGCGAAATAAAAGCGTTAATGGGCAATTACGAATCGGGCGATGAAGCGGTAGTGAAGAAATATGAATCAGTGGTGAACAAGAGTCTTTCGGGCATAAAAGAGTCGTTGAAAAGGTTGAATATTCAGCATGACCGGTTCGTCTTTGAGAGCCAATTCGTACGTGAAGGCGCGGTAGAGGCAGTAGTAGAAGAGCTGCTGCAGAAGGGTAACGTTAAACGAGATGGTGCTGCGCTTTTACTGCAACTGGAAGGCATAGAGAAGGAGCTGGTAATACGAAGGACCGATGGTACTTTGCTATATACCACCAGGGACCTCGCTTATCATCGCTGGAAGAGCAGTAGATGTGATAGGATGATAGATGTATTCGGAAAAGACCACGAGTTAGTATCGCAGCAATTGACAAAAGCGCTGGAATTAATGGACGTAAGAGCGCCAGAATTCGTTATCTTCGCGTTTGTATCTTTACCGACCGGTTCTGTATCCACACGTGCGGGCAGGTATATCTCGGCAGACGAATTAATGGAAAAGATCGAGGAGCGTGCGTATGAAGAGGTGGATAAGAGAAGGAACGATTTGGACGTCAACATGAAACGAGAGATTGCACGAAAAGTGGGTATAGGCGCATTGCGATACGATATGGTGAAAGTATCGCCGGAGAAGCATATAGTGTTTGTCTTTGAAGATGCGCTGGACATAGAGAAGAAAGGCGCGCCGTTCGTTCAATATTCGCATGCGCGTGCTTGCAGTATATTACGAGCTGCTGCAGAGCGGGGTTTCTTGTTGGAGGAACATAAATACAGCGAATTACTGCCACGTGAAGAAAGCGAGAAGGAGTTGATAATGAAGTTGGCTAAGTTTGAGTATGTTGTAGAGGGCGCGGCTTTAGAATTGAGGCTGCATCTAGTGGCTAAATATGCAAGAGAGCTGGCAGAGATGTTTAATGTGTTTTATAAATATTGTCCTGTATTGAATGCGGATGATACTCTAAGGAAAGAGCGATTGCATCTTGTTGACTGTACAAAAACGGTTTTACATGACGTGATGGACGTGTTGGGTATAGAAGCGCCGGAAGAGATGTAACAACACTTTTTCTTTAAAAACTTTCCCTTAAAGTAATTGGTAAAAATGAGTTTTATAGCCCTCTCAAATATCAATTTTTCGGACTTGAATTTGAATACAGAGGAGGGCTATTAGAATATAGAATTTTTAATATAGCACAAGAAGAGGGAAATCTTTGGATTGACTATATAGCTGTAATTAAACTTTCATGATACAGGTAATATTATACGAGCTTCGGCGATAATAAGTGTTCACAATGGATGGCAAACAATTCATTGCTGGTGTGGCTAGGTTGTGGCAGTCCCTTTTAATAATCTATTAATATTCTCGAACGAAGTTTGAGTTATCTCGGAGATGGATGCCCCGCAATTCAGAGGCTGTCCCACAATTGACTTTAGTTAGCATTATAGTTGCTATATAGCTTAAA
>QBUM01000194.1 GCA_013180585.1 Candidatus Methanophagaceae archaeon GoMg2 | reverse complement strand
TAAAAAAGGTTTATCAACAAACTTTTAGAAAAAGTTTGACTAAAAATGCTTCGCGGCTTCGCAGAAAAGAAACCCTTTGTTTCTTTGGTAAAGCTTTCTTTTTAAGAAAGGTTTGTGCTAAAAGAAAAACAAAAATAACGTTTTTAGTCAAGGTTTTTACTGAATATAAAAAAGTTGTTGGTAAAGCTTTTCTTTCCGCGAAGCGTTTTGATTAAACTTTCTTAAAGTTTAATAGAACAGGTTTCTCGTGGAACTCTGTGTATTCTTGTGGTTCGCAAAAACACGCCCTGCTTACACATCGAGCGTCATCTGGCTTTGCCCTATATTCTCTGATTGATATATCCCACCGTATGCTTCACCCGCCGCTATTTTCTTCGATAACTTGATGAATACTAATTGCAACACACGTGCGTTCTTCTTTATTCGTATTCCTGCTTCATTAAGCACAACCAGCAACGATTCGCTTCTGCCCTCATAACCTGCGTCCCAGATACCGGTTTCCACAGTAACGCCGCATCTTATGAGACTTGTCCGCGGCGCACCGATTGCCATAATATCCTTTGGCAGATGTACAATCTCGTTAAAGATTATTTTATACGGTCCCGGCGCTAAAAATAACCAATCATCATCAAAATCCAGTTTTACCACATCCGACAGCTTTCGGTCCTTGTTGCTAAAATCAATACAGCCGGCACCCGCTATTTTTTCTACTGTTTTTAGTGTTAAATCAACGCCATTTTGCTGCAGTTGCATACTGGCATCTATCATTTTCTCGATTAAAGGCGGTTTATTCCTTAAGAGTGTTCGGATTTGGCTCTTTGAAAGTACCGAGCCCTGTAATTCTGATACTGTTTTCTCTGTTTTACTCATCTTCCCTTTGCTCATAATCTAATAATAGATACCCCATCATTTTTAGTATTAGTATGGCAAGAGTAAAAAGCCACATGATTTTACGAGATTCACACAAGAATTTGGGGTTAATATTGGATTAAAGAGCCAATAGAGTACTTAAGTCTTATCCTTAATATTGTTTCCTCGTGAAAATCCGTGTGATCTGCGGTTTGCCAAGAAAGCACCATTTTTAAAATCGTAAATACTTCTTTCATGCAATGAACAACGAGGACTACATTGCAAGAAGTGCGCAACTGGCTTTGCTATTAGAAGTATCTGCATATCCAAAGCCCGGTAACATAGACCGAACACACGACTTCGTAGATACAAGCTATACGCATTTCCTTGCTTCTTCGGTTGCTATCTATCCAGTTTTGCGTAAAGCCGCCGCGCGAGAAAACGGCGTGGGAGAACTGGTCCGTACGGGCGTGGCAGAGAGCATGGCGTGGCAGCGTGGCGGGAATACGCACTTCGGCGCATTACTTCTGTTAGTGCCATTAGCAATGTCCGCAGGAGCTTGCAAATGTTATGAACCTGACGAGCTAAAGCAAAAAGCGGAAGAGATTATGCGAAACACCAACGTGGAAGATGCAATAGAGGTTTACAAGGCATTCCCAAAGGCGAAAGTAAAAGTAAAAAGCGAAGTGCCGGAACTTGACGTAATGGACGAGGCTTCGCTAACGGAACTCCGAGAGAAAAAGCTATCGCTGTATGATATACTTTCTATCTCCGCAGCGTATGATTTGATTTCACGCGAATTAGTAGGTGGATTTGATAAAACATTCAGGTATGCCGCGTGGATAAAAAATGCCGCAGACGAAAAGGGCATAAACGATGCCATAACTCATGCCTATTTGAAGCTGCTTTCTGAGGACGAGGATACATTTGTTAAATTGGGCTTCGGTGCGGAAAAGAGCAGATACGTGATGGAACGTGCGAAAGAGATTGTACGCGGAGGCTACAAACTTAAAGAGATAGAAGCGTTTGATGAGGAGTTAATAAAGGCACGAATAAATCCGGGTTCTACTGCAGATATAATAGCAGCGGCGTTGTTTATCGCTATTCTCAGTGGGTTGCGGGTTTAAACATCTCAGAAAAAAATGTTTTGTGAAAGGGAATTAGATTTGAAACTATACTCGTACCTCCAACAAATTGCAAAAAGATTGGTCGAATTTTTTTGATGCATTAGATCCTGACATTATGGGTTTTATAGGCTACACCATTTTTTTCCCTAATGAGTTGCGATCTATGGAACATTAAGCCACTATAATCAGCCTAAAGCCATATCTCTATGTAGCCTATATATTGGTTACATAGCGAAAACAAAAATAAAACGGACAACCCTTTATTTTTTTAACGGTCACTTAACTGATGAGTTCGTCTAGGTTGTAGTCTATACAACGCTGAAACTCAGGTTAGATATGACTTCATAGGTGTTCGGTTAAGTACGACTCAACTTACATAATGAGCCACAAAATAATATAACAACGCATTTCCGACACAGATTTACACGGATTTACACGGATTTATCTTTTTTGTCTTTCATACGACTTTTTACCGTTACAGAGCAGAGCGACCAAAATTAATTAGAAGTTTGTGATTTCCATCTGCGTTAATCTGCGTTAATCAGTGTCCCTAAAATACTTTTTGTGTGCCTTTTCTTTTGGTTTTGTGGGCCATAATTACTTAACCGAACATACATGAATATGACTTCACATCATAATACAAAATTTCTGGATTTTTTGTTCTCATATCAAAGCATTCTCAATTGTGGGCAGCCTCTCTCTATAAACTATGTTCATGCGCTATTAAATGGGGTAAAGCGACTGATTATTTATCCGTGACTTTAATAATGCACCTTCAACTCCTAGCTCGTCCCATGCCTCGTGTAATCGCGCCGTTTTTTCTTCATCTACTAAAGCGACAAAAGAAGGACCGGTTCCTGATAAGCTGACTCCTTTCACGCCGCATTCCAACGCTTTCAGCATCGGCACAGGTTCAAAACCCAACACAGCACAATACAGAAAACCATTTAACGTCATTGCCTCTTCAAACCGCTCTTCCAATGCCAAATCGTACGCAATGTTTACCCAGGGCGCTATCAGCCTCGACCGTTTTACATCGGTATCCGCAGTAAACGCTTTCGTTTGCGGTACAAAAATAATAACTTCAGAATCCTTTTCTACTCGCTTTATCAGTTCACGCTTTTTGTTGTCGGTTATCACGACTCCGCCGAGCAAAGAAGCGCAGGCATCGTCAAAAGCGCCGGTTATGGACACACCGGTATCCAGCGCTGCCTGAACTCCTATTCGTATTGCATCTACTGCATTCATTTCTTCGCCTATTGCCGCTAAAGTAGCAACCACAGTGGCATTTGCAGCAGCACTGCTGCTTTTCAATCCAGTTCCTATTGGTATGTCACTTTGTGTCTTTACATAACCACGTAATGGTAAACCAAACCGTTTCAGTACTAACTCCACGCATCGTTCTATCAAGCTTGTATCGCTTATCTCATCTTCGTTCAGTTCGATTTCGCCTGCGATACCACGGAAATCGTCACTGAGTTCTACTTCAGCATGTGTCCATAGCTCGATGCCAAATGCAGAACCTTTGTAGGTTGCTATTGCATTTATTATCGTGCCTGCACCGCTTGCTTTGCCGTAGCCTTTTGTGCCCATTCTTTTGTTCTCCTTGGTATTTATTTTACTGGTTTTGCGCG
Organism: Candidatus Methanophagaceae archaeon GoMg2; assembly: GCA_013180585.1. Classification (GTDB taxonomy): domain Archaea; phylum Halobacteriota; class Syntropharchaeia; order Alkanophagales; family Methanospirareceae; genus QENJ01. The sequence continues at coordinate 8,055 of QBUM01000194.1, read as the reverse complement.
TAATCCAGTCCAGGTATTTCTCTATACCGCGCTTTAAACCCCCCCCCCTTCTTTTAAAAAGAGTGGTTTATCATAGAAATAATATGCTTTAGATACAAAAGTCCCCACGATCATCCTGTTACCACCGTGCCGACCAAATCGTCATCACCCCGCAAAAATTTAACGACATTTGACTCTTCCGCAGCGTTAAAAAGAACAGCCCTAATTTTATACCGCGCAGCAAGCTGTACCAATAACTCTACCTTCTCTTTCATCCCTCCCGTCACATCCACATGCTCTGACCCTTTTATATTCTGCTTCTCCACATCCTGTAGCGTTAAGTTTCGTATCACCACTCCCGAATCGTCAAAAACACCATCAACATCCGTACCAAGACCGACTCGGCTCGCTTTGAACTCCTTAGCTGCATATACCACCAGTTGGTCGCCGCTCACTATACAAAACCCGTCCTCATCGTCTAAGATAATGTCACCATGCAATACCGGAATTATGCCCTGTTTTAATGCCAACTCTATCTGGTCGTTTAGTTTATACACTATTTTCCCGCCTTTTGAGACTACTGCGCTGAGCGGATGCAGCGGTATTGCTTTCTGTCCACAATCCGTCAGAGCGGAGACCACCAGCCAGTTCAGCTCTTTTACCGCTTCGTGCGTGATTAAAGCGTCTTTAAGCTCTCTGCTCTTCAGGTACACTTTCGCCTGCGGATGCCCGAACGAGCCAGCACCGTGTACAAGAATCAGATTTTTAGGGGCTGCCTGCACGATTTCTTTGGATATGCGCTTTATCGTTGCTTTTCGTGCTTTTCTTATCTCACCTTTATCTGTCAAAACGCTGCCACCTATCTTCAGCACGTATATTTCGCCGGCTATGGAATGTTTGTTCATAAATTATCCTCGGGTTTGTAGTTCACTAAACAAGCAATTAATTTTATAATATAAGGAGTCATCCGGAAGCGACAACTTATGAGGTGTGAAAAGAATTTTGAAGCCGTGAAACTGATGCGTTAGAGATAAAATAAGCAAAGAGCTTGAAAACATAACTTTTAAAACGTCTTCAACTCTTCTCTTATCACCATCTCCGTTATATCCGTAATGTTTGATAGCCATTCGTCTATTACTCGTTCTACCTTCTTCTCCATTGCCCCTCTATTCACACCGCTATTGGTAATAATTTGTGCCGTAGCAACCTTCGGGTCGTCTATCCTCCTACCTATCTCCGAAAGAATCTTTATATCCACTTCTCGGACACCATCCACGCTATCCACGATTTCATTTGCTATTTTTCCGGCAAGCAAATTGTATATCTTCCCCGTATGGTTAACCGGATTTTTCCCCGCCGCTGCTTCCATGCTTATCGATCTGTTCGGCGTGATAAGTCCATTGCATCGGTTGCCACGACCCACAGCTCCATCGTCGCCCATCTCCGCAGAGGTTCCGGTCACTGTAATATAAACAGACTCAGGGGTGTCCGCCGTATTCACCAGCGTAATTACGTCCTTGTTTGTATATGTTTCCGCTACGTCACTTGCAAACTCTCTTAGACCTCGTTTTGCCGCCTCATAATGCTCGTAGTCATCCACGTACTTCGATACGAACGCATCGCATATTGTTATAGTTATTTTGTCTTTCTCTCTAAGCGCCATCACTTTCATGTCCTCACCAACCGCTCTCTCCTTGTCACGGTATTTCGCCATCACCTCATTTTCCACATTGAACGCGATAGATTCAGTCTCCGAAAAAGGTGCGTGTGCGACGCCAAAAGAGGTATCATTCGCCATTGGTACCGCCTTCGTATTACTTCCGAAAACGGATAATAGGTCGGAAGAGCCTTTACCCAATCTACTCTCCACTACCACGTGACTCTCCACGTCAAGATTCCTTACGGTCTTCCTTAAATACTCCTTCGTTGCCGTTATTGCTACTATCTCGGTGGGGATTTCCTCGCCTCCAAAATTACCCGTTGCTCTGCCTCCCAACATGATGTATATCGGCGATATAACCTCACCACCACCATAATCTGGGCACGACCTGCCGGCGACGAGCTGCACTTTATCCGTGTTATGATGCAATATCATCCCGCACTTCTTCATATACTCCTTGCACAGTGCCACACTAACCGCATCCGCTATACCATCGCATAAGCTGTCCGGGTGCCCCAGCCCTTTTCTTTCCACCATCTCTATCTCCTGGTCACCAACGGCTTTCTTGCTTACAAACTCAACACTTATATTCCTCACTACTGGCTCGTTCATTTTTCCGCACCTTTCCTTCTAAAAAAGGACATCTACTAAGTAAGATTTTTAGTTTCTTTAGTTATGTGTTCTTTATTAAAAAATGTCAATCAGGAATTATCGCACTGTTACCTGTGGGATCTTCTAATATCAACGTCATGCTCGCTTTACCCGCCTTTATCTCCTCTATTTTCACCAAAGTTTGCTCCGCTCGTTTCTTCTTATCGCCCACGGCATCCCGGTTCAGCATCTTCACCACTCTTTCCACCCTTTTCAATACACCTTCAACCGTGGAAATAAAAGAGTCCCCTTCTTTTGGATCCACGGTTACACCCAACTCAGGTATCTCGATACGTCCAAAGGTGGATCGTATCACCCTTACGTTCAAGTCCTGTACTGAAGAAACCACCAGCTCGTATCTCCTCTGCTTAGCTTTATTCTCGGATAAAATCCGTACATCGGTGGAGCGATAGCCACAGGAAGGACAAACGGCAACAAACATGATAGCATCGCCGAAATGCGGTATATTATATGGTAAAAACTGTAAATCGCTTTCCTCACCGCAAATCGGACATCTCTCTTTCACTTCTCGTCTCGCGCCATGCTAATTCAAAGCGCCATTACCTACCACTCAATTTCTTCCTTTCTATCTTTACCCCTGTCGGTGCCACTATCACCTGTTCATCGCCAAAACCAGCAATATCCCCGCCTACATCCAGAGTTGCCATCTTTAAGTCTTTTATCGCTTTCTCTACCAGAATCTTGTCCCGCTTCGCCAGTGATATATCCAGAATTAACATATTGCCCGCGTATATCTCCTTTTTCAATTCCGGGACGTCGTACAAGCCAGTCAACTCCGCGGTCTTCACGTACATCTTCACTTCATCGTCTTTCTTTAGCTCCGCCTCGTATTCCTCTATGTCTAAGTCAAGGTCCAGGTAATCCTCTTCAGTATCCGCCTTTCTTTCAAACAGCTTGCTCAATCCGTCTTTTATCCCCATCTTTCCCCCTCTCTTTCATTAATAAATATTATTCACGCATTCTAACATTTAAAATATAGGGCATACTCAATTAAAAGATATCGGATTAACCGCGCTTCTTTTTAAATAAAGACGGCAAATGGATTGCATAAGTACCATCATCCTTTATCCTCATTACTACCTCTTTCCTCTCTAATAACGCATCCAGATTGAGTTCATATACACCGGGACTCATTATCCTCAAGCTTTCAATCTGCGCCTCCTCTGGCTCCAACTCTACCCGTTCTTCTACTTGTACTCTCTCCACTATATCTTTTGCTTTTAGGGCTTCGCCATTCTTAACATACAAGAATAGATTACCCCCGCATTCCGGGCAGCCTCTCAGCATCTCTTCCGTCATCTTTTCGAACTTCTTACCGCACTTCAAACATTTATGCATTTTTATCTTATCAGCTTGAGGAAATGATTGTACTTATTAAGTCCTTACCCTTCTTTATCGTCTTCATCTTCTGCGCTGGTCCTACCACGGTGAGTCGTGTCTTTCGCCGTATATTAAAAAACCCGCCCCTCTTACTTGGATAGCCACTTATCTCTATGCCCGGGAAATCGTCGCTCACCTCGATCATCGTGAGCTCTATCAGCTTCATCTGCTCCTCCGCCGTCAGACCGCCCTCCAACACCACTATATTCCCGGACTTCACGCCATCCAGCACAAATCGTAACTTCTCCGTGGAGGCCATTGATTCCATCTTATCCTTTGATATTAAGCACATCTCTATCTCCATCTTTCTCTCCTATCACTTTTAGCTTCACTTGAATGTCTTTGCCATTTCACCATAGAGTAGCTCCATGTTATCGCCTTTCAATGCTGATATAGGTATCACGTGGTGTTGCGGGAACGCATTTTTTATTCGCTGTGGTGCGGAATCCGGTAAATCCATTTTATTCGCGGCGATAATAACGGGAATGCGTCTTGCCTCCATATTCCCTATGATAACAACATTAGTTTGCGTATACGGGTCTTCCGTGGAATCCATCAGGAGAAGAACACCGTCTATATCGTCAAGCCACTTTATTGCCTCTATAACACCTTCGGTAGCCTCCTTTGCTCTCCTTTTTGCATCTTCCTCATCCATACCATAAGCCATAAAATCGCGGAAATCTATCTTTGTCGCTAACCCCGGAGTGTCAACCACGTCCAGCTTCAACTTTGCTTTGTTTCTCTTTGCGTTTGGATTGGAAGTAGGATTTTGCAACGAGTTTGCCGCCAGATCTATCTGAACTTCCCCCCGCCTTACCACTCTTCTCGTTTCATGAGGTACCTCAGTGGATACCCCTACATCCTCATTCTCATCCACGAATGTATGAATTATCCTATTCGCCAAAGTCGTTTTACCCGCATTCGGCGGCCCATAAATACCTATTTTTACCGCCTTCTTCCTGAAAAACAAAGCCTTTATCCATCGTGAGAAACCTTCCCGCATCCTCTTCCGTATCATCATCTCTCTTTTATCCTCTCTGTTTCCTTAAAAATGCTTGCCATATGATACGCATTATTTTTAATATCCTACTCTCTCATAATATCTATATTAATTTAAAAGTAACTTCCGGTAGTTCATAGTCAAGGGCAGAAAGGGAGTTCGGAGCGGGTGAAAATTTGTTGTGATAGAAGGAACAGAAGAGGTAATACGCGTACGTATACCCCGGGAACGGAATAGAGAAGTATTAGGTATAGTGCAGAAGATGTTAGGCGGGAGGAGAGTGACAGTGCAGTGCCTGGATGGGGTAGAAAGGATGGGTCGAATCCCGGGCAGGTTAAAGAGGCGACAGTGGGTAAACGTTGGTGACGTAGTAATAATAGTTCCCTGGGACTTCCAGGATGAAAAGGGTGAAGTTATCTACCGATATAAGAGACCACAAGCGGAATGGTTGAGAAAGAAGGGCTACTTAAAGTAGAGAGATGGCTGAAGAAGGAAGAAAAGCAACTACCCAAAGGCAAAAAGCGGAAAAAGGATTTCAGGGATAGAAAGACGGAACAATATGTTCTTGACATCCCTACGCTGGAAACTTTGTATAAATTCGCGCATAAGGGTATATTAAAAGCGTTGGGTGGCCCGATATGTAGAGGTAAAGAAGCGGTTATATTCCACGCGATAGGTGCTGATGAAAAGGAGCTTGCAATAAAGATGTATAAAGTAAATACATCGAACTTCAATGTCATGATTGACTATATAATCGGCGATCCGAGATTTGAGAATATAAAAAGGGACCGCAGAAGCATCGTATTTGCCTGGGCTCGTAAAGAATTGAAGAATCTGCAGCGGGCGTTTGATGCTGGCGTACGGGTGCCCAAGCCGATTGCGTGTGATAAGAATGTGCTGATAATGGAGTTTATAGGGAAAGAAAGTATCGCAGCACCTAAGCTAAAAGACGTCCCATTAGAAGTGCTTGAAATTGATTTTAACCTCGAAGACCTCTTTTATCGCATTACGGGTTATATGAAAATCCTGTATGAGAAAGGTGCATTGGTGCATGCAGACCTCAGCGAGTTCAACATATTGATGGATGGCTATGTAGAGCGGGATGCTGGTGCAACTGAAATAGAGATAGAACCGGTATTAATAGATATGGGGCAATCCATGGTTTTAGACCACCCCAATGCTGATGCGTTCTTCAGGCGTGACGTGCACAATATCGTCTCTTTCTTTAACAAACTTGGTTTGGCTTGTTCGGAAGATGAAATAATGCAGATGGTTAAGAGATAAGGATATGTACACCACAGGGTTCTCAGATTATGCAAATAGAAAAGATACGCGAGAAGACTTTTCGCATAATGAATCCTTGCTTGATTTTTGGGTTGCAGGAGCTGAGATATTAGGGATAAAAGCAGTAAAGGCTCCAATACACGAAGCCCAATTGAAATCGTATTTAAAAGCGACAAAATGCAATGTTGACTTGCTATTAACTTTTGCGGACAAAAGTTTAAGATACAAAATGGAGTTAAGATGATTGATCAGTGTAATCTGTGCAATAGGTGGTTTTAAAATGGTAACACAATATGTCAGGATCCCTCATGAGAGGATAGGTGTGCTTATCGGGCATAATGGGATTGTAAAAGAGGAAATAGAGAGAAAATCGGCGAGTAGGATAAGTGTGGATAGTGAGGATGGTGAAGTAGCCATAGAGGGCATAGAAGGCGGCGACCAGGTAAAGACGCTTAGAGTGGCTGATGTGATAGGTGCAATAGGTCGCGGTTTCTCGCCGGAAAAAGCTGTTACGCTCATGGATGACGATCTTCTACTATTCGAGGTCATTCCCCTTGATCATCTCACGCCAAAGACGCTAAAAAGGGTGAAAGGCCGTATAATAGGGGAAAAGGGTAAGACGAGACGGGCGATAGAAAACATGACAGGCGCTAAAATCTCGGTATACGGAAAGACAGTGGGTTTGATAGGTTTTTCACACCAGATAAAAGTGGCAGGTGATGCAATAGAGATGTTGATAAAGGGTACACCTCATAGCACGGTATATAGCTTCCTGGAGCGTCAGAGGGGCGTAGAAGTAGGAGAATGGTGAAACGATTACGAATTGAGAATGGACCATTAGGAGATTGGTAAATGGGCGAAGAGGAGAGATACGAGGAAGCGAGAAAGAGAATGGTTGAGTATCTCAGGCAACAGGGGATCAGTGGTGAGGTGTTAGAAGCAATGATGCGCGTCAAGAGACACTTTTTTGTCCCTCCTGAACGTAGTGACTCGGCATACGGTGATTATCCACTGCCCATTGGGGAAGGTCAGACTATAAGTGCGCCGCACATGGTTGCTATAATGTGCGATTATCTGGAACTGAAGAAGGGTGATAAAGTGCTTGAGGTTGGTGCAGGTTCCGGCTACCACGCTGCGGTAATTGCGGAGCTAATAGGCGAAGGAGGGCATTTATATACTATAGAACGGATACAATGGCTGGTGGAATTCTCGACGAAGAACCTGAAGCGTGCAGGTTATAAGAACGTTACGCTGACGCACGGCGATGGTACGCTTGGTGTACCGGAACATGCACCGTACGACAAAATAAGTGTGACCTGCGCTGCCCCAGATGTACCACCTCCGTACATTGAGCAGTTAAAAACAGGTGGAAAAATTGTTATACCCCTCGGAAGATACACACAAAAGTTGTACCTGATTGAGAAGAAGAACGGGATAGAGAAAAATAGAAAATGTGATGTAGTTTTCGTACCTTTAATAGGAAGATATGGATTTAGACAATATGAATGAACAAATGCTCTCGCCCGCGAGTGGGAAGATAATGAGGATTGAAACAGACGAAGGCGGAGGCAAAACTATTACGATATTCATGCACCTTCATAATGTGCATGTCACAGTCGCGCCATTAAACGGCGTGGTGAAGAAGATAACGCCAGAAAGAGGTAAATTTAAGCCCGCGTTCCTGCGTAGCAGTGATTTCAATACGAGGAATTCAATAGAACTGAGCACGGGACATGGGGATATAAACGTAGTGCAAATAGCGGGATTTTTTACGCGAAAAATAATATGCGATGTGAAAGAGGGACAGAAAATAAGTAAAGGAGAGCGAATGGGTAAAATTTGTTTAGGCTCTCGTGTAGATGTGACCGTTCCAGCAGGGTTTGATATATTGGTAAAAGAAGGAGACCGGGTGCGGTACAAGAAATCATTGATCGCGGTAAAAAAAGCAAAATGAAATCAGCAGTTTCTTCTTTTTTGGTTTTGGTATAGCGAATTTTAAAGACCACAAGATCCCACAAGATTAACCTGTAACTTTAACCTCTTTTCGTAATAGGTTCTTCAGTTAGTTTGTGTTCTAGTT
>QBUM01000195.1:10505-11676 GCA_013180585.1 Candidatus Methanophagaceae archaeon GoMg2 | reverse complement strand
GATGAGCTTGCCCAAGCCGCTTCCAGCTTAGTCACGGAATATAATCTACAAGAGGTGTATGCAATTCCTCTGAAGATCAAAGGAGAGATACACGGCGCTCTTCTCCTTCTCGCAGGGTCAGGAAGAACGATTGCTAATGAGGATAAAAGTTTACTTGAGGGCATATCAGAAGCGATTGCGGGCGGTATAGCCAAGATTAAAGCGGAAGAAGAGTGGCACCTCAAAGCTAACGTAATCGAAATATCCTCACATCCCATCTTTATGACCAATATGGAAGGCAACGTGACTTATGTAAATCCCGCATTCTTAGAGCTCTGGGGTTATGATAAGGAAACTGATGTCATGGGACGTCCCTATTCGGAATTCTGGAAACCGGGGACTGAAGATATTATGACGGCAGTGCGTGAGAAAGGGAGCTGGGAGGGCGATTTAATCGCTGCGAAAAAAGATGGCTCGGAATACAAAACACGATTGTTCGCCTCTTTAATAATAGGTAAAAAAGGACCGCTCCAGTTAGTTGCTACTGCCGAGCCGGAAGGAAAAAATAGGAATAATGACCGAAACTAAAACTGTTATGATTGTGGATGACGAACCGGATGTTCTGCTCTCAGTAGCGCAAATCCTTGAAGCGAGCAATTACAGAACAATCAAAGCAAAAGATGGATATGAGTGCATAGATAAATTAGGGGAGGAAGTCCCCGATGTTCTCCTCCTTGATATAATGATGCCTGGCTTGACTCCTAAGGAGATAATAAGTGAAATAGAGAAAGACAGTAGCTTGGCAGAGATAAAAATTATATTCCTGACTGCGGTTCATTCGCTGGAAGCCGAAGAGGAGGGGTTACTCGCCTCGAAACAGGTGATTGACTTTATAGAAAAACCGTTTACCGTAAGAAGGATGCTCGATGCGATTGGAAAAGCAATTGAGATATAAATGATAAATAACAAGCTGGATGCAAAGCTTGAGAAGAGAAAAGCTCTTATATTGAGTATTGCGATATTGGCATGTATCATTTTAAATGCTTATTTCACCTTAGTCCTGGAGAAAGCAATCGTATACACGCATTTTTTTTATATTCCACTTATTTTGGGGGGACTATGGTATTATAAGAAGGCGGCGTACATTGCAATTTTCTTCGGGGCGCTTCACGTTATGACGACTTCCTCACTC
>QBUM01000195.1:0-10495 GCA_013180585.1 Candidatus Methanophagaceae archaeon GoMg2 | reverse complement strand
CCCTGGTTTTGACACCTGGATATTTCTCGAATGCCTGCAAAGAGCGGTTATGTTCACAGTTGTGGCGTACGTTATCGGACTTGTTAGTGAAAAGAGAGCTAAAGCGGAGGAGGGGCTAAAAAAAGAAAGAGACCGGTCGCAGCAGATACTCGGCACTATTGGCGAAGCTATATACATTTTTGACCAGGATTTAACTATAACGGAGGTAAACAGGACTCATCTGGAGACCTTTGATGTGGATAGGGACGAAGTTGTAGGTAAGAAGTGTTATGAGCTGTTCTTCGGAAGGAAAGAGCGGTGCCGGGATTTGCCCGATCGCAGACGTCTTCGAGAAAGGTGCTTGTGTGCGTGTGGAACGGAAGATTGTCCTTCCGGATGCTATTAAGTATTTTGATGTCATCTTCTGCCCCCTTTTTGACATTGGGAGTACGGTGACGAGGCAATATGCGACGTGAGAGACATAACGGGGCGGAAGGAGATGGAGAAGAAACTTGCACGGTCGGAACGCCTCGCAACCATAGGTGAATTCTCATCTGGAATGGCACACGAGCTCAGACAGCCTTTGGGTGTGATAAACAACTCTGTCTATTACATTGGCACCAAACTAAAGGATATTGCACAAGAAAAGGTAAAAAAGCACCTGGCGATCTTAGACAAGGAGGTAAAACATGCTAATCGCTTAATATCAGATTTGTTGGATTTTGCTCGTGTGGACGAACCGGAATTCAAAGATTGCCATGTTAATCCCGCGGTAGAAGAAGCGCTTTTCTCTGTTGAGATTCCACCGAACATAAAGCTGAAAAAGGAGTTAAAAGAGGGCATTCCCATGGTTCACGCTGACATTTATCAAATACAGCGGATATGCGTTAATTTGATCTCGAATGCCGTGTCGGCAATGCCAGAAGGTGGGTGTCTGGAAATAAAAACAGATGAGGATAAAACAGAAGCGTGTATAGAGATACGCATTGCAGATACAGGGGAAGGGATACCAAAAGAGAACATAGAAAAAGCATTCGAGCCGTTCTTTACTACTAAAGCTCGTGGCATTGGTCTGGGGCTCTCGCTATCTAAGAAATATGTAGAAGCACATGGAGGGAGAATATACGTGGAGAGCGAAGTTGATAAAGGGTCCACATTCATAGTGAAGCTACCTATCAACCCCTTTCTTTTAAAGAAGAAAAACACGGCAGAAAATAAAAAATTAACCTGAGATGAATGATTATGATAGGAAAGCAAAAAAGCGTGTTAATTGTGTGTTCTGATTTGGTAAAAAGGGTGAAGGATGCTCGTGATTATGAGATGGAGGAGGGGTGAAAGTACGTGGGGAACACATCTATACTTATCATAGAAGATGACGCGGAAATGCGGGAGACGCTAAGCGACATTCTCTCTGATGAAGGTTACAAAGTAAAGACAGCGGGAACGGGCAAAGAGGCTTTAGCGCTTGCAAAGAAAGAAATGTTTCCCGTTTGCCTTGTGGACTTGCGACTCCCCGACATTAGTGGAATAGAAGTATTGAAAGGTCTGAAGGCGTGCAGCCCTGATTCATCTGCTATCATTATCACCGCTTTTGCATCCAAAGAAACGGCAATAGAAGCGATAAAAGCGGGTGCTTCTTGTTACATCGAGAAACCTATAAACATGGAGGAGTTGCTGGCTACGGTTAGAAGGACTTCTGGAGCCTATCAACTGCTGGAGGCTAAGAGAAGAGCAGAAGAGGAGTTGAGGATTAACGAGGAGAAATACCGTTCCCTCGTGGAGTCCACGGAAGATTCTATTTACCTGGTTGACAAGAATTGCAGGTATCTGTTCATGAACGAGAAACATCTATCACGGTTAGGCTTGTCACGCGACCAGTATCAAGGGCGGCCACATCGTGCATTTCATTCGGCTGAGGACGCAAAACGGTTTGCTGAGAAGGTTAATTACGTCTTTGAGACTGGCACATCAGCCCAGCATGAATATAAAGATAGCAAGGGGCAAAGCTTTTTTAAAACTTTAAGCCCGGTTAAAGACCCGGAAACAGGCATGGTTAGGGCGGTAACGGTGGTTTCAAAAGACATCACCAAGATGAAGCGTACTGATAAGGAACTGATAGAAACGCGAGATTATCTGAATAACATAATAGAAAGTTCTGCGGATACGATCACGGTCGTGGACATGAAAGGAATCGTGAGGGACTGGAACAAGGGTGGGGAGGGCATCATGGGCTATCGCGCTGATGAGGTGATAGGAACGCCAAACAGGCTATTCTTTGCCGATCCTGCGGAAGCGGACAGGATTATGGAGTTAGTGCCGAAGAAAGGCGTGATTAAAAACTATCGGACAACCGTGGTGAGGAAAGATGGAAAGCTTATTTATGTTAGCATGTCGGCGGCGTTGTTGAAGGACAAGAACGGCGTGCCTATTGGCACTGTCAGAGTGAGCAGAGATGTAACAAATGAAGTGGCGTTGGAGAAGCGGGTAAGAGAAGAGCGCGACAACCTGAATTTAATATTTGAAAGTATGGCAGATGGTGTGTACTCCGTTTCTAAGGACTATAAAGTGGAGTTCATGAACAAGGTTTTACGAGATGAGTTTGGCGATCATGTCGGCGATATTTGCTATGCAGTGTTTCACGAGAGAAAGGAACCCTGTCGCATGTGCAAACTTTCAGAGGTGATGAGGGGGCTGACGGTGCGCTGGGAATGGCGCTCCAAGGGGCTGAATATGATTTACGACCTCATTGAGACGCCAGTGATAAATCTTGACGGGCGTATCTCAAAATTGACGATATTTAGGGACATCACAAAGCGGAAGAGAGCGGAAGAGGAAGTCCAAAAGCTCAACCAAGAGCTGGAGTTAAAAGTGGTGGATTTGGAAGGGGTGACACGGATGAAGACCGAATTCCTATCTCTAACTTCACATGAATTACGAACACCGCTAACACCCATGAAAGCGCAACTACAAATGCTGGAAGAAGGCTACAAGGGAAAAATGAGCGAGGAACAAAGAGAGAGCATAGAGCTCGTTCTCAGAAATCTGGCGCGATTAGATAAACTGATAAAAGACATTCTGGACATTTCACGGATAGAAATGGGCAGGATCAAACTATCTTTCGAGTCCATGAGTATCAATGATGCGGTTAAAGAAGTAATAAAGATGCAAGAACCGTTTGCAGATGAAAAAGGGACCAAAATAGTGGCGAAATTCGCCGAACTGCCTGCCATAGTAGGGGATAGTGAAAGGCTACGGCAGGTAATAAGTAATTTAGTAAACAACGCAATAAAATTCTCGGAGAAAGCCACTGACGTGCTTGTTGAAACACAGAGAGCGGGTGAGGCGGTTCAGTTTAGTATAACCGATTATGGCATTGGGATTTCAGAGGAGGACAAAGAGAAATTGTTCAAGCCATTTTCGCAAATTGACTCTTCTATGAGTAGGAAACGTGGTGGAACCGGTTTGGGATTGGCGATTGCAAAAGGCATTATACATGCGCATAATGGTAAGATATGGGTGGAAAGCGAGTTGGGAAAGAGCTCTACTTTTTATTTCTCCATCCCAATAAAACAGAGGATACGAGAAGAAGAAGCTCCGTATGTTGGCTAAACTGCAATTACTCAACATACCGGGGTTTTGTGCATTTTCATCGTATATTTAAATAATCTGCTATTGCCACCTTGAAAAGATGAAAAACACCAAACCGCTTCTTCTCGGCGGGCCACACCATATCCCTTTTCTCATTTATAACAGAATCGAGCATCATATCGGTCTTGGGTTTCAGTTCCTGCATCTTTTCTCGCTTTATTGTATCATCTTTTATCTCACTTATCTTGTCTATCGCCGTGGTGAGGTCAATTGCGAGCTTTATCTTCTCTTCCGTTGCTTTGAATGAATCCTCGTCAATCAGCCCGTATTTTACCTTCAGTCTGTTCAGTTTTAGCCCCGCTTGATATGTGCAGTCCACGATCTCGTCCCGGGTCATCCACTCGGTCTCGTAATTCAGAGCGTATTTCCAGCTCGGCGCCAGCATTGCCATTCGATACTCCTCAAGCGTTTTGAACCGAATTTTATAGCCGAACTTTTCGGGATTCTCGTATGCAATGCAGCCGGGGTCAAGAAAAGGTGAATAAGCCAATATAAAAGGAACCACTCGCTCACCAAATTTCTCCATCAGATACCCACACCAATCAACCGTCTCCATAACAGATTCGCATGTCTGAAAGGGGAGACCAATCATAAAAAACAGATCGAATCTATTGCAGCCCGAGCTCAAAGCACACTTTATATTCTCCACAATATCGCGATTTTTGTAGTGCTTTCCCGCTGCTGCTCGTATCCGCTCGTCATGACTATCGGGCGAAATCTCAAAGTTGAAGTTCTTTACGGACTCAGACACACGCTCAAAATATGCCGCGGGTTCCGGAACGGTATCGAATAGCTCAAACACGATATGGTTCTCGAATTCTACCCCTTTCAAAAAGTCTAAGATGCTAAAAGCGTATTCTTTGCCAGGTTGGCGAAGGTCGCCGATGATGAATATAGGCGCATTCGCATATTTTGTAATTTTTAGTATGTCCGCAGCGATTAATTCTGGATCACGGAATGCCGGTTTCCTACGATTGCAATACATCGCAAGTGCGTTATTTGAGCCACCGCAGAATATGCAATTGTGTACGCAGCCTCGACAGGTTATCACCGGCGTGATCGGATAGTCTAACCACTCATGGGCAGACCAGCCGTGAAAAGGCAGGAGACTCTTGATGTCGCGGTATTTCAAAGCGGATTTGAAGATAGGAACGAAGTTATTAGAGAATTCATTTAGCTCTGTGGGAACGTGTGTAAACGGGTTTATATGTACCTCATCTTTAGCGTCCTTCCATACGAGGTTCGGGATATTGCTGAAAGATTGATCCTGATGTGTGATAGCTTTCATGAGATGCAGAAGTGGCTCTTCGGTAGAATCCCCCCTCACGATAAAATCCACCGCGGGATAGCGAATCAACTCCTCGTAGAAATAAGTTGCAGAGAAACCCCCAAATATAACAGGAATGTCCGGGTGATGTCGCTTGCATATCTTCGCTACTTCGAGGCTGCCCTGCGCATGTGGCAACCAATGGAGGTCAATACCAAAAGCTATTGGCTTTAACCGCCGTATCACTTTTTCTGCGTCATACTTTTCGCTGCCGAGCATTCTTGCGGCTAAATTGATTATACGTACGTTTATGCCGTTTCGGCCCAGATGTTCCAGTATAGAGAAGAAACCTATTGGATACATCTCGAAAATAGGCGTTGATGGTACGCCATCGGCGATTGGACCGAACATAATGGGGTTCTTACGGAAATCATACACTGCAGGGGGGTGGAGTAATATTAAATGTGGGTTGTGGATGCTCATTTTTCATGCCGTTATCTTAATACAGTCATGCCTTAAATGTTAAAATACGAAACACGAAAATACCGAAAAATTTATATACACGTTCGGAGAAGCAAGATGTATAAAATAGTTATATAAAAGAAAGTATAGGCAAGGGTGAAACAAATGGGAGAAGAAATAAAAGGAGATTTTGAGCCGAAAATAGTCGGTTTTACCTGTAATTGGTGTACATACGCAGCAGCAGATCTTGCAGGGACGTCACGGAAGAAATACCCGCCGAACAGTCGGATAATAAGGCTTATGTGTACAGCGAGGTTAGATCCGATGTTTGTGCTCAAAGCGTTGCTAAATGGTGCGGATGGTGTGTTCTTTAGCGGTTGTCATCCGGGAGAGTGTCATTATATAAAGGGGAATTTCTATGGCAGACGTAGGATAGCGGCGTTAAGAACAATCCTGCAGCAATTTGGGCTGGACGACAGATTCAAGTCGTACTGGATAAGTGCATCTGAGGGAGAAAAGTTTGCGAACACGATGAAGGCACAGTCGGAAGAGATAAAGAAATTGGGGCCTACACCATTGAGAGGTAAGATACTATGAAAGGAGCAGAACTGAATTCTGATGATTTAGAGGGCGCACTTAAGGGGTTACTCGATAAAGGAGTTGTGGATTGTCTTGTAATGCCACACAGAGCGGGAAAGGCTGTATCCTACATGCTGGTAAAGGACGCGGATAAGATAGAATCCCCGGCATCTGTTATCTTCGCACCTTCGTTCACGGTAAACGCAGCGAATCTCATAAAGGGCTGGACGATAAAGGAGAAAGTAGGAATTGTGGCAAAGCCGTGCGAGATAAGGGCAGCGATTGAGTTGATAAAACTGAAGCAGATGGATAAGGAGAGTGTGCTGCTCATAACCGTGGATTGCGCAGGAACATACACAAACCAGGTTTATACCGAGCACTACGCAGATATAGGCGACGAAGTGGACAGTGCGAAGATAAAGGAATTGGATGGTAAAGGGATAACGATAAGAGAATCCTGCGCGATATGTGAAAATAAGCTTGCGGCTGTCGGCGATATTATAATAGCAAAGGGTGCTGGCGGTAACGTGACGGTTGCGGGACTAACGGCGATGGGCGAAGAAGCGTTATCTGCTTTAGAGCTATCGCTGGAAGATAAAGACTTGGAAAGGGCGGCGGAGAAAGAGAAGATAGCGGCAGAGGCGAAGGCGAAGTTAGATACACTGCCACAGATGGGAAGCGTGGAAGCACTGGAGGAGTTTTTGCAGGACTGCATAGTGTGCAAGAACTGCCGGGACATGTGTCCGGTATGCTATTGCAAGGAATGTTTCTTTGAACTGCCATTGGGAAAACCAACAGGTGGGGATCTGCTGAACTTAGCAGAGTTGAGAGGTGCGATAGGGCTGCCACCAGGTCAGTTGTTTTACCACATGACAAGGGTTTATCACGTGAGCACAACGTGTGTGGGCTGTGGTGCCTGTGAAGATGCCTGTCCAAAGGATATACCGCTGACGAGATTCTATCCCGTGATAACGAAGAAGGTGCAGGATATCTTCGAGTATGTGCCAGGTAAGGACGTTGAGGAGCCGTTACCATTCACCGCGTACGAAGAGGATGAGTTGGAGGACAAGTTGAGATAGGGTAAGATAAGACAGAGCCGAGATAAAATGATAAAGACATGGGAATTGGACCCGGGCTTTAAGGACGAAATCATGAAAGAGCCTGGGGGAGAACATCTCACGTCATGCTACCAGTGCAGCACGTGCACGATAGGATGCCCGATTACGGAAATCGTCCCGAGTTACAATCCGAGGAAGATAATCCAGATGAGTTTATTGGGCATGCGGGAGGAAGTATTGTCAAGTCCCGATTTGTGGATTTGTCTTATCTGCCAAACGTGCACGGCGCGCTGTCCGCAAGACGTGGGGATTAGCGATTTACTAAGTGCGATACGGCGAATAGCGGAGAAAGACGAAGAAGCGGGTAAGTTGAAGATAGAGAGTTCGAGACCACTGTTTGATACAGCTTTTCTGCATACCGTGGAGAAGTACGGGCGGCTCTATGATATAGGGCTGGCGATGGAATATTACCCTAAGAGAGAAGGCTCTTTCATCGCGGGGCAAAAAGCAATGATGAAGGATTACATGGATTTCGGTATGCGGATGTTCTTTAAAGGTAAAATGGGGCCACTTGGTGGTCACGGTCTGTTAAAAGGAGTGCTACCGTCAAAAATAAAGAAAACGGACGTGATGAAGAAGATATTCAAGTGGGCGGAGGAGAAAGAGAAATGAGTGTAACGAAACTTGCATATTATCCCGGATGCCCATCAGAGGCGACGGCATTGGACCAACACATCTCAACGGAAGCAGTATTTGAGAAGTTAGGGGTTGAACTGGTGGAAGTCGAGGATTGGAACTGCTGTGGAGCGGCAGAAGCAGAGAATCCGATGTTGGTGTACGCGTTAAATGCGCGTAATCTTGCTATCGCGGAAAGGGCGAGTTTGAATATCATGACACCGTGCAGCATCTGTTATTACAATTTAGCGAGAACTGCCAAGGCGTTGAAGGAAGATGAGAAATTAAGTGCAGAAATAAAAGGCATAGATAGCTCTCTCGAGTATAACGGAACGATAACGGCGAAACATGTACTGGACGTCCTCGTGAACGACATAGGTATGGACGAATTAGAGAGCAAGATCGTGAAGAAACTGAACATAAAAGTAGCTCCGTATTATGGCTGTTATATAGGACGACCACGTGAGACTGCTTATGATGACCCGGACGATCCGGTTTTGATGGACAAGCTGATCGAGCTGATGGGTGGTGAAGTTGTTCCTTTCACCCAGATGAAGACGCTGTGTTGCGGTGGACCACTGATGATGACGCGAGCAGATATAGCATATGATATGGCAAGGACGATACTGGGCACTGCGAAGAGTGCAGGTGCGGATTGCGTTGCACTTGCCTGTCCTTTGTGTGGCATGATGCTGGATGCAAAGCAGCCAGATATAGAAAAAGCGCTCGGCATCAAGATAGAAATGCCGGTTGTTTACATTACGCAGTTGTTGGGTCTTGCATTAGGAATAGATGCGAGCAAACTGGGACTCGATAAAAATGCCGTGGATACAAAAGAGCTACTGGGGAAGGTGGTGTGAAAAATGGGAATAGCAGTTATAGGAGGCGGAGTTGCAGGAATAACCGCAGCTCTTGACCTCGCAAATTCTGGTTATAAAGTATATCTGGTAGAGAAGAACGCGGAACTTGGCGGAAAGATGGCAGAGCTTGCGGAATGTCAGATGGGGTTGTCACCATACATTGCCAAGGTGAATAATCATCCAAACATAGAATTGATGTTATCAAGCGAGTTGGAGAGCTTATCGGGCTCTGCTGGTAATTTCAAGCTGAAAGTTGCGGGTAAATCTATAGACGCGGAGAGCGTGGTCTTAGCACCGGGATATGATGTTTTCGATGAGATACCAAAGAGTTATGGATTCGGCAGTCCGGACGTTGTGCCTTCGTTAGATTTTGAAGGCTTACTTAAGGCTGCGACAGCAAGTGGCAGCGGCGAACTGGCGCGACCTTCGGACGGTAAACGAGTGAAGCGGATAGCATTCATTAAATGTGTGGGCTCACGGTGCGTGGAGAACGAGATATGCTCTACGGCGTGTTGTGGGTACACAGCGAAAGAGATCTGGGTAGTAAAAGAGCGATATCCAGATATAGACGTTTCCGTATTCTACATGGACGTACGGGTATTTGGCAAGGATGAAGACCTGGTCGCAGAGTTGAAGGATAAATACGGTGTGCATTATATAAGGTCGAGAACTCCGGAAGTGATACCCGAGGATGGAACTCTGACGGTTAAGTACGAAAATGTAGCGAAAGGCACGATAGATAAGTTAGAATTCGACATGGTAGTTCTTGCAGTTGGGTTGCTACCGTCAAAGACTTTAGGCAGACTTGCGGAGATAACGGGCGTAAAGACCGATAAATACGGATATATTGATACGAATATCACGACTCCGCTGGAGACGAGTGTACCGGGAGTTTTCGCTTGTGGAGCGGCAACGGCACCGATGAAAGTGCGTGAAAGCGTTGGACTGGCGAGTGGCGCGGCATTAAAAGCTGCGGTTCTTTCACAGCGAACTGAGCCAATTCCGGGACAGGAAGATAGGAAATACATAGAAGTGGGCGATGTGCCACCAAAGATAGGCGTTATTATCTGTGGCTGTGAAGGCGAAGTAGCACAGACAGTGGATATAGCCGCGGTTGCGGAGCGAGTGCAAGGCGTGAAAGGCGTTGAGCTGGTGAACAGCGAGACGAACACGATGCAAGATGCGATGGCAGCGATAGAGAGTGGAATCGTGGATCAGGGCATGAACAGAATAGTATTTGCGGGCTGCTCGCCGCGAGAGTATGAGGAAGTTGTCAGGGATGCTTGTGCCAGTGCGGGTTTGAACCCGTATCTACTCGAATTCGTGAACTTACGGGAACAGTGTGCATGGGTGCACGACAAGGCGGAAGCGACAGACGTGGCTGCTGGTATGCTAAGGATGGCAATAGAGCGAGCGAAGTATCTTGATGAGATTAATATTGAACGGTATCCGGTGATACCAAAAGCACTTGTCATCGGTGGTGGAGTCTCGGGAATGACAGCAGCACTGGGAATTGCGGATGCAGGCTACGAAGTATGTCTGGTAGAAAAAGCGCCAGAGCTTGGCGGCGGTTTGAAAGAATTCACGGAGTTACAAACTGGCGAAAAGGTTTCTGACGTTTTAAAAGGACTTGTAGATAAAGTAACGAGTAACGAGCGGATAAAGGTCTATACGAAAGCGAAAGAAGAGGATGTCAGTGGCAGAGCGGGTTCGTTTAAGGCGCGAATAGTCGGGGATGGAACGGATGAAGAGATAGAGTTTGGCGCATGTGTGATCGCAACCGGTGCGAAGGAGTTCGTGCCTGAAGGATACCTTGGATATGGTAAGGACAACAAGGTAGTGACGCTGACCGAATTCAGGAAGGCCG
Organism: Candidatus Methanophagaceae archaeon GoMg2; assembly: GCA_013180585.1. GTDB lineage: Archaea > Halobacteriota > Syntropharchaeia > Alkanophagales > Methanospirareceae > QENJ01. The sequence goes on along the minus strand of QBUM01000195.1, from coordinate 100 downwards.
GTAAATATGATGCAGGGACAATCGCGTTTGTTCAGGACATGGGACCAACCGAAGGCGTTGTTAATGCAAAATCTACCAGTGTGGAAGTGGTAAGCAGTGC
>QBUM01000196.1 GCA_013180585.1 Candidatus Methanophagaceae archaeon GoMg2 | reverse complement strand
CCCTTTATCCTTACCTTCACCTTCTTCTGCTCGCGATTTGCGATAAACCTATGTCTTACCTGCATAACGCGAACGCCTAAAGAGCCAGTTTCTGCCATTATTCGATGTGCCAATCGTGAAAATAGGCAGAAATGCAAACGGAGATTTGTTAAACGTCGCGGCGGAATTTGAAGATGCAAAGCGAGTTGCGCGGGAGCTGAGCGTACCGCTGAAGGATGTGATGATAACAGTGGAAGAAGAAGCACGGAAGAAGCTTCTGCGGTAAAGGAAGCAAAATATTTTTCTTTATCACGCACTTCATTTATGAAAAGATAAGTTTTGCGGGGGTTGCCAAGTGGACAAAGGCGCAGCGTTGAGGTCGCTGTCCCGTAGGGGTTCGGGGGTTCGAATCCCCTCCTCCGCATTCTTGTAGAAAAAATTGTCTGAGCGAAAGGACTTTTATCTTTGCTTCTATTATGAGATTAGGAGAGGTAGATGGAAAGATGAATCAAACGGGGAGCGAAGAGATTATTGAGGGAGAAGGGATAGAGATGTTTGAGAATGGGGACCTGGAAACCATTTTGGAAAAGTCAAAAACGATTATAAAGGTAATTGGATGCGGTGGTAGCGGGACCAATACGATACAGAGGATGACAGAAGAGGGTATTTTTGGTGCCGAGCTATTCGCGTTGAACACAGACGCCCAACATTTATTGTTTTCAAAAGTGGAGAGAAAGTTGTTGATAGGGAAGAGAACAACGCAGGGGCTGGGTGCGGGCAGCATACCGCGGTTAGGTGAGGAAGCGGCGATGGAAAACGAAGCTGAACTAAAGTCCATGGTTGAGGACGCAGACCTGGTATTTGTGACTTGTGGATTGGGCGGCGGTACGGGCACGGGGTCAGCACCTGTAGTTGCACAGAAAGCGCAAGAGGCGGGCGCTCTCACTATAGGTGTAGTGACATTACCATTCAGCGCCGAAGGAAACATAAGAATAGAGAATACCGAGATTGGGCTCGAAAAACTGCGTGAAAGTACCGATACTTTGATTGTGATACCAAATGACAAGCTATTGGAGGTAGTGCCGAGGTTACCCTTAAACGATGCTTTTAGAGTCGCTGATGATGTATTGATGCGGTCTGTCAAGGGAATAACGGAGCTAATAACCAAGCCCGGTCTTGTAAATCTGGATTTCGCGGATGTGAGAACAGTGATGAAAGATGGTGGAATGGCAATGATAGGTTTTGGAGAATCTGATGGCCAGGATAAGGCGATAGAATCGGTTAGAAAAGCGTTAAGTTCGCCATTGCTCGAGGTAGATGTGGGAGATGCGAAAGCTGCACTAATAAATGTGACGGGTGGGGACGACATGACAGTAGAGGAAGCAGAAGGGTCACTTCAGGAAGTGTATAAACTGATGAACCCCGAGACAAGGATAATTTGGGGAGTTCAGATAAGTTCAGATCTGCAGAACACGATGCGAACCCTGCTCGTTGTGACAGGCGTAAAATCTGAACAGATATACGCACGTAAAGATATGAAGGGCGAAAGATATGGCATTGAAATAGTGCAGTAGCGGCAAAGATAGGTGTGGCCTGTAATGCAAGATAATCTAAAAGACATCTCGGAAAAAATTAATCTTGAAGACATCTCGGTGAAATTTAATGAGTATATAAGAATACTAAAATTGGCAAAGAGACCGAAAAGGGATGAATTCTTCAAGATTTCGAAGATCGCCGGTGCTGCGATGGCGCTGATCGGCTTCATTGGTTTTTCTATATACCTTTTGATGACTGTTTTACCGAAGGGATTTTGAGTTATGACTACGATCTACGCAGTAAAAACAACGGTTAATCAGGAGCAAGCGGTTGCTAATCTGGTGATGAGTTCGATACGGGATATAAAGAAGGGCGAGCATGGGATAAAGGCGATTTTGGTGCCTGATGAGCTGAGAGGGTATGTACTGATTGAAGCTTCTTTCTCTGATATGATAGAACAAATAATTCAGAATATCCCACATGCGAGGGGGATGATCAAGGGAGATACAGGTTTTGGAGAGGTAGAGCATTTTCTCACGCCCAAACCATCCGTAACAGGGATACTGGAAGGAAGCATAATAGAAATAGTTTCAGGACCGTTTAAAGGAGAGAAAGCGCGGGTGAAGAAGGTAGACGAATCGCATGAAGAGCTTACCATTGAATTATTTGAGGCTATGGTCCCGATACCAGTAACCGTTAGAGGGGATAGCGTAAGGGTGCTGAGCAAGGAAGAGAATGAGGAAGAGTAGCGAAGGGCACTAATGAAAGACGTTTGTATCCTGATACCCACCTTGGATGAGGCAGAAACGATAGGAGAGATTATAGCGGATTTCAAACGTGAGGGTTTTGAGAATATCTTCGTTATTGATGGAAATAGCACCGACTCAACGAGGGAGATAGCGAAGAGAGCAGGAGTTAAGGTGAAAATTCAGCGGGGAAAAGGAAAAGGTACCGCGGTCAGACAGGCTTTTGAACTGATAGATAGTGAAATAATTGTAATGATTGATGGGGATGGAACTTATTCACCTTCGGAAGTGCGGAAATTGCTTGAGCCGATATACAACGGCGAGGCGGATCACGTTATCGGTAACCGATTCGCGTACGGGGGCGCGTTTGTAAGACTTCATCGGCTCGGCAACTGGGGATTGAACAGAGTCTTCAGCGTTGGATACGGCATAAAGTTGAAAGACATTTTATCGGGATACCGCGCGTTCACGCAGGTGGCAGTGAAACGAATGGCTCTGGTGAAAGAAGGTTTTGAGATAGAAGCCGAGATGGCAATAGAATCGGTAAAGAAGGGTATCAGGATTAAAGAAGTACCTATTACCTATAAAAAGAGGAAAGGAGAATCAAAACTCAATTTTGTTAGGGACGGGTCGCGGATAGCCTACACGTTATACGTACTTGCGAAAACACATAATCCTGTCTTTTATTTCGGCATCATTGGCTTCGCATTCATAACCATCGGCATCATTTCTGGCAGTTACGTTGTATTAGAGTGGTTAAAAGGGATAACACGTGTACCTCTTACAGTTTTTACGTCTTTGATGATTATTTCAGGCGTGCAGTTCCTTATATTTGGATTACTTGGCGATTTGATAGTGACATTGCAAAAAGAGACGCTGGCTGCGATGAGGGATAGGGATGAAAGAGGGAAATGAAGCGTATTATGAGAGATGAAAGGGCGGAAGGGGATAAGAAATTGATAGATGCGATAGTGCAGGATTACGAAACAGGGGAGGTGCTCATGATCGCACACATGGACGAAGAGGCGTTGAGGCTTAGTATAGAGACGGGAAAAGCGCATTACTGGAGCAGGAGCAGGAAAAAACTGTGGAGGAAAGGCGAAATTTCGGGCAATGAGCAGTTGATAAAGGATATTTTTATAGATTGCGATGAAGATGCGGTACTGTTAAAGGTAAAGCAGATAGGAGGTGCGGCATGTCATATGGGCTACCGATCTTGCTTCTACCGCAGGATAGACGGAGAGATAGTGGGAGAAAAGGTCTTCGAGCCCGATGATGTATATGGTAGTAAAGGGGATATTAAGTAGCAAGTAATGGGTGTTTACAGCAGAAAGTTTTTATATACACCTGTTGTATGTAAAAGTAGGTGATACAAAGATGGGAGAAGACAACGTGATATATATCGGAAACAAGCCCGTGATGAGTTATGTCCTGGCAGTAGTGACGCAGTTCAACAACGGTTTTGACGAGGTAGTGATAAAAGCGAGAGGAAGAGCAATCTCAAGAGCTGTGGATACTGCGGAAGTAGTGAAGAATAAGTTTATGCAAGGCGCAGAGATAAAGGACATAAAAATAGGGACAGAAGTGATAGAAGGCGAAGGAGGAGATAAAGCGAACGTTTCCTCAATGGAAATAACAATGAAGGCAAAGGCGTAAGGGAGAAGAAGCGACTTTTTTAGGGTAAGCAAATTTTTTTTCTCCTATTTTTATTTTTCCTATTTTTATTTTTTATCCCGTGTTTTTAAATAGTACTACCTAAATTCTCTTATAGCAGAATGTTCACAAAGGACCATATTATTTCGATACGCGATTTCTCAAAGGAAGAAATAGATTATGTGTTAAGCCGGGCAGAGAAGCTGGAAATCTATGCGCGTGGGTTGGAGGATAGGAAATGCAATTTGTTGGATGGAAAAGTACTTGCAAATCTTTTCTATGAACCAAGCACTCGGACAAGACTATCTTTTGAAGCAGCGATGACGAGGTTAGGCGGCGCAATATTAAATTTATCATCAACTGACTCAAGTTCGGTAATTAAGGGCGAAAATTTAGCAGATACAATAAGGACGGTCTCTGGCTATTGCGACGTGATTACGCTCAGGCATCCACAGGAAGGGGCATCGAGAATGGCCGCTTCTTTCTCCTCTGTACCGCTAATAAACGCAGGAGATGGCGCGGGACAGCATCCTACGCAGACTCTGCTCGATTTATACACGATAAAGAGGGAAGGGCTGCTCAATGGGTTAAAGATTGCCTTGATAGGGGACTTGAAATATGGTAGAACCGTACATTCGCTTGCTTATGCACTCTCTTTATACGGTGCAACACTATTTTTTGTGTCGCCGAACGCATTAAAGATGCCAGAAGAGATAAAGTCGGACTTAAAAGAAACAGGTGCTGAAATTTTTGAATACACGGATGTAAAAGAAGTAATAAAGAAAGTGAACGTCTTATATGTGACGCGGATACAAAAGGAGCGGTTTCCAGACCCTACGGAATATAGCAAAGTTGCGGGGACTTATCGTATAACTACCGATATTTTAAAAGAGAATGAGGATGTGGTGGTGATGCATCCCCTTCCGAGGGTGGACGAGATAGATGTGGAAGTAGACAAGACAAAAAACGCAAGGTATTTCACTCAGTCCTTTTATGGTGTTCCCGTGAGAATGGCTATTCTTTCTATACTGTTGGGGAAATAAGAGAATTATGCAGGAGAAGATAGAAGAGATTATGGAAGCGGCACGGGCGCATAAAGACCTTTATGAACATGCGTTACCGATGATCGCGAGCGAAAACATTACAAGCGGGGCGGTGAGGAAGCTTCTCGCTTCGGACCTGTCACACAGGTATGCAGAAGGGGATGTTGGCGACCGGTTTTACCAGGGATGCAAGTACATAGATGTGATAGAAGGAAAGGCAATAGAGTATGCAAAAGAGCTGTTCAATGCGGAGCATGTGAACGTAAAGCCTATTTCCGGTGTGAATGCAAATATAGCCACATTATTCGCTCTTACATCACCGGGTGATATTATAATGGCGCTGTCTGTGCCAGACGGAGGTCATATAAGCCATGCGAAGTATTCTGTTCCGGGGATACGGAATTTAAAGCTACATGAGTTTCCTTTCGATCCAAAAGAGATGAATATAAATGTAGATGCGATGGTGCGGGAGATAAAGGAGAAGAAGCCAAAACTAATTTTGTTCGGTGCCAGTCTCTTCCTCTTTCCTCATCCCGTTCAGGAGGCGAGAGCGGCGGCGGATGAAGTGGGTGCGAAGATAGTGTACGATGGCGCACATGTATTGGGACTCATAGCAGGGAAGCGATTTCAAGACCCGCTGCGTGAAGGTGCGGATGTTGTTACGAGCAGCACACATAAAACATTCCCTGGACCTCAAGGCGGGATAATACTGTGTAAAAGAGCTGTGAAAGACGAAATAGACGAAGCTGTTTTTCCCGGGACGGTGAGCAACCACCATCTGCATCACGTCGCCGGATTGGCAGTTACGTTGGTGGAAATGATGCAATTTGGCGAAGAGTATGCGGCACAGATACAATCAAATGCGAAGGCGTTGGCACAGTATCTATACGAGGACGGTTTCGAGGTTTTATGCGAGCATAAAGGATTTACCGAGTCACATCAAGTTGCAGTTGACGTTCGCGGTTTCGGGGGTGGAGATCGGGTCGCTAAGAAATTGGAGAATGCGTATATAATAATTAATAAGAACATGTTTTCATACGATAAATCACCTGAAAAGCCTGCTGGCATCAGGCTGGGCGTACAAGAGCTTACGAGATTAGGCATGAAAGATTCGGAGATGCGAGAGGTTGCGTCTCTTATCAGGAGGGTAGTGATAAGGGGCGAAGATGAGAACAGAGTGAAGGAAGAAGTTGTAGCGTTAAAGAAGGATTTTTGTAATGTCCGCTATTGTTTTGATGATGGAGATGCGTATAAAAATCTGGTTGTGTGAAATATAAGGTATTTATAAAGTGCAGGAGATTAAGTGTTATAAAAGGCGAAAGTTGAGAGATGCGGTTGGGTAAGTTCAACGAAGAAGTAGTTAATGCTTCAGCAGAGATGAGCCAAGTAACGGTGAGAGATAAGAATGCTTGATGAATTAGAAGAAAGGAGAGCGGAAGTAATAAAAAAAGCGGAAGAATATAAGAGAAGAAGGACTGAATTAAATTCTGAAGCGAGTAAGTGGGCAGATTTGAGAGACGAATTAAATGGTCGGATACGCGAGGCGGTGGAGAAGGCCAAGGGTTTTAAGAAGCAAAGAGAGGATTATGAGAAGTTTATAGAGGAGAATAAGGCAAAGCGAGGCGAGTTAAATAGAAAAGCGTCTAAGTACTATTCGACGGTGGAGAAGTTACGGAAGGAGAATGACATGCAGAGCATTCGCACTTTCGAGGGGCTTAGAGAGCGAATAGATGAATTAGAATTGAAGCAGCAGGTAGAGGTGCTGAGTAAGGATAAAGAGAAGAAATTAGTGGCGAAGATTACGGAGCTGAGGAAAGAGTTCGCTCGGATGCAGGAGGAATGGGAGAAGGACAAGGAGTTAAAAGAATCGCTGAAGACAGCGCAGAAATACCGTGAAGAAGCGGATAAATATCATGACGCGGTATTAAGCCATGTGAAGCTATCTCATGAGTGCCATGATAATATGGTAGAAAGCTTTAAAGAAGCGGATAGGGTAAGAGCGAAGGCGGATGATGCACACAGACGATTCTTAGAGGCGCAAGAGAAAGCGGATGACGCACACCGGCTATACCTAAAAAATCTGCGTGACGTAAAGGACTTTAATCAAGTAATAACAGGGTTGAGGCGTAAAGTACAAGAAGATTGGGGATTCAAAGAGCGAGTGGAAGCGCGAAAAGCAGCGAAAAGTATTTACGAGCGGTTTAGAGACGGTGAAAAGTTGAGCACGGAGGACTTGCTGACGCTGCAAAAATCTGAGATGTTGTTGAAGTAAAAACCCAATTACCAAATAAGTGCCAAGAGAGTACTAAAAGCTTTTTGATCTTTTTTCTTTTTGAAGTAAATGTGAAGGGTGGTAAAAATCATAGACATACACTGTCATTTGACGTTTGAAGATTACGACAGCGATCGTGAGCAGGTAATAGAGGCGTGCAAGCAGGAATTAAAGGGAGTGGTAACAAGCGGAGTGGATCCAGAGGATGCAAAGAAGGCGTTAGAACTTGCCTGTCTGCATGAAGGGTTCGTCTTCGCTTCGCTTGGGCTTCACCCGATACACGTGGTAGGTAAGACGGACCAGGAAATAGGGGATTATCAAGAGTTTATAAGTATTAACAAACGCAGAATAGTGAGTATCGGAGAGATAGGGCTTGACTATCATTGGGTACGAGACCCGATAAAGATAAAGAGGACAAGGGAAGTATTTGAGGAGTTTCTTGAGCTGTCGAAGGAACTTGATTTACCGGTTGTGTTGCATCTGCGTGGGACCTCAGGTGGCGAGGCGATAGAAGATGGTCTGAAGCTTATTTCGGATGCAGACATAAAGAAAGCGGTATTTCATTGCTTCACTGGCAAGCCGCAGCTTGCGGAACGGATATGCGAAGAAGGATATTACGTTTCACTGCCCACGTCAATAGTGAGAAGCAAAAGCATGAAGAAGGTGGCTAAGCGGATACCTCTTTTGTATTTGTTTACAGAGACAGATTCACCTTATCTTTCGCCTAAGGAGGACGAAAAGAGGAACGTGCCACAGCATGTAAAGGTGGTGTACGAGGAGATAGCGAGGCAAAAGAAGAGTGATGTAGAGACGGTAGAAGAAGCGATAGAAAGTAATTTTGAGCGTGTGTTTGGAGTCGAAATAAAAAACCGCACGGTTCCACCGGATTAGTACAACACTTTTTCTTTTTCACAAAAAGAAAACCTGTGCTAAAAGAAAAACAGGTAAGTTCTTTTCCGCATTCCTAAAGCAATGAAACAGCGGAACTGTTCAAAGAAAAGAGTTCTCGTGAAAATCCGTGCAATCCGGTAGTTAGCAAAACAAATGCCTATCCTTTAATGTTGTTAACCCAGTTTGGCTGCTCAGGCGCGTCTTCCGAGTTTAGGATTACCCGCCATTTATCGTCCGTCAATCTATCGCTCATTGGATGCGTGAATTCATAATAACTCATTACGGGTCCCGCACCGGCAACAATTTGCCCATCTGGCTGTTTATATGCAACTAAAATCAAATCCACATTGCCAACTCCTTCTTCTAAGACTTTCTCTGTGTTCGTATCCGTGTGAACGTCAGCAACAATTGTCGTTTGTTTACCTTCTGTATCTACGCCCGCAACTACCGCATCCAAATTCTCGCCAAAGGTTCTTATGAACTTATAATCCGCTTCGGTCAATTCCTGATTCTCTAATTCTTTATTGCTTATTTCTATTAGCCGATCTAAGATGCTCTCGAGTTTATTCAATCTATCCCTGTGCTTGTTCTCCAATACATCCATCTCTGCCAGACAGTTCTCTGTCATCTCAGTTAAAGCAAGCAGCCTCGCATAGAACTCTGGCACGGGCTCAACGTAGCCGTGTACAGGTTTTGGTTGTGGGGGCATACCCTTTAAGGTGGGTGTATAACTCTGTTTGGCATACAGAATGGTATCATGTCTTAATTCAGTCCATGAAGTTAAAGCCGTCTGCAACTCCTTGTCCTGCCAGGCTCTGGTCTGCATAAAGGTCGGGTATCCGGCAGGATATTCTTTAAGAAGCGGTTTTAGCGTGTACAGCCACGACCAGTACAGGTTTCTATTCCAATCAGTGACGTTAAACAGGTCAAAGTCATGCTTCAATGAATCCAACTGTTCCTGGTAACTGGTGTTCTTACCCGCGTATTCGGTATCGCCTTCTTCTTTTAGTATCTCTTCCGCCCTATCCGAGCCCAAGACAGCCATGACATCCAGACCACGAGGAAAGCACCTTGCAGGACCAGCAGGGGTGTAGCAGCAGGTAACAGTTTTTTCGCAGTTCGTTCCCGTATACATACCAACTGCGGGAGAAACTAACTGCTGGAACATATAAGAATCGGGAATGAATCGTTGTCCCATAAACCTCAAACCTTTGGTTTTCGCCAGACATTCCTGCAGTTTCTCGTGCGTTATTGGTGGATAGACAACACAAACACCAGAACCACCATATATTTCAGGGCTTGGTGATTTAGCCAATTCCGCTTTTAGATTAAGTATGTTCTCGTCTTCCGCTAACGCCGTGGCATTAAATTCTGAGCCAAACACTGCGTCGATAGCTTTTTGATAATCATATGGTGTCAGGTCGTCTGCGGTCCCGACAAAAAAGGCGGTTACCGCATACATCCGTATCCAGAGTTCCTGCGCGGTAGTTTTCCCTACTTCGACTGCGGGTAATTCGGACGATATTAAAGTAGCCTGAATAGTTGCGAGTTTTGCATCATCTTCTATTATTAGCGGAGTTTCTACGTCATTGCACTCACTAACGTTCCCACCTTTCAAAAGGAACGCCATTCTGCCATACCACATCATCGCCGTGAAGTATCGTTTTAGCTTTTCCGACCGCGTGTAATGCCCCCTTGGCACGTATTGAGAATAATCCTCACAGTAGCAGCATTCGTCCTCACAACCTCTATTTGGGTCCGAGTTGAATATGTAACTTGGTAAGAAGCCTTCGTGTTTCTCTATGTTCTCAAACTCGTTATCAACTTCGGCTTTTAAGTAATCAGGAATAGTGAAGTCCACGTTCCTGATAGGCACAAACGTTTTCTTATCCCACGGGTTCTCTTTATTCCACTCTTCGATTTCCTTTTTCGCTTCCGCTTCGTCATACCCCTCGGTTGGCATCTGCAAAAGTTTTAACGCAACAGAAAAGTAAGCAACGTTCCTCCTTGCTGCCTCTTTTAGTTCAGGATCAGTAAACGTTTCGTAATCATCCTTAGACTTTTCCTGCAGCGCTTTTGTCATATCCAAAAGCGCATCAAAGAATTCCTCTTCTTCTATATCCTTTAGTATCTCGTTGAACTGTATATGATACAGGTGAAGCAGTGTGTCTGAGGACACAAAAATAGGGATCTCGTTATCTTTCATTGTTTTGTATGGTTGAATTATATCATCGCCATGCCACGGAATTATAACGAAGCCATTGCTTTCAAGTTTGCCTTTTGCTCCTTCTTCTAAATTGAAATACGAGTTGATTTTGTTGATATTTGTGATGTCATTCAGGTTTAAAGGTAGCTGATACTGCGGTGCGTTTGCGGTAACGGAAAAACCTTTCAGCTCGTAGGACGATGCGAGGGCGAGTTTTGGGTCGGCAGATGCTGTTGATGCAAGCGATGGGATTGATATTGAATTTTCAGCCGGTGGCGTTTTCTCGTCGATGTCAATGTCAATGCAGCCGGCAATAAAAAGTATTACTGCTAAGGTTGCTATCGCAATCACGAGTTTTTGTCTTTTGATTTTCATTTGTTGATGAGTTTTGATCTTTCGTAAATATATTCTTTTTTCTGGTTTTTGCGTTGGTTCTTTGATACCTCCGGGAATTAGGGGGAATTCTGTGCTTGGGGTTTGTGATTTTACAAGGGAAGAGGAATGCCCCAGCCGGGCGCAGAACCACATGTATAATAACGCCCTACAAAAAAACCAGCAATACAAACATCAACTCGAGGATACTACCAGCTCATCAACAAACCCGCAAACGCTTTTTCTAAAAGGGTTTTGTGGTAGCACGATAGCGCCCATAAATGCTCTGGACACCACACTTTAAGCTGCGGAACCTCCTGTTTCTTTGGTAAAGCTTTCTTTTTTCAAGAAATGTTTTCCAAAGACTATTCCAACCTTATCGCCGGTATCCAATTATCATATCTCTTTCCATTCGCATCAACAAACTCCGTGCAAGTTATCTTCCCACCCGTTACATTGATTTCCTTCACGTGTATAATCTGCGGATAAGAGCCTGTGCGTACGGTATAATTGTATCTTTCATTCGCTACAAGCGTGAACTCTTTATCAAAAGAGACATTCCGCCAATCACCACCATAACCGCGCCATATTGCAATTGCGTTAAACGTAGAGTTCCATATCCTTACGTATTCCGTATGCCCACCAGTGCCTTTGCACGGATATGTGTGAAGTGAACTAAAAACCGCACTCGTTTGGTTTAACGTGATTGTACCATTATGCACACCAAAGATGCTTGGATAAGCCCCCGGACCCGTATCAAATATTGATGAAGACATTAACTCAAACATATAAAACGCATCTCCACCACAATCCCATGATGATGGAGCACCTTGCCTGTAGTAGATATTACCATTAGCAAACCCCAATCTATTCCCCACGTAATAACCTATTGGACCTGGGATAGGCTCTAACGGTTCCCACTTGTTGGATGAAATACAGTACCAATAGAAGTTATATCCCGGGTCTTCTAAACAACTACCCCCGCCAAAGGCAAAGATGAAATCGCTGTATTCACCCAACCCCGTCCAGAGTAAAGAAGCACCATCGCCCACTCCCTCATTCTCTGGTATATGACTCAAATCAGCCCAACTCTTTGTGAGAATATGAAAACGAGCAAAATCATGATTGGGAGTTCCTTCTTGCCATTCCCCCTGCAGTGCATATAAGTAATCCGCTCCAGTCCAGACCAAAGCAGCCCCGTCATCAGTAGAAGTCCAATTAGGGTTAAAAGGTAGCTCAGTCCATGAATCATTAGACGTGTTATAGTAACCGAACACGGACTTACGATCTTTGTTACCTGCTATTGCATAAATCTGTAACTTTAACCTCTTTTCGTAATAGGTTCTTCAGTTAGTTTGTGTTCTAGTT
>QBUM01000197.1 GCA_013180585.1 Candidatus Methanophagaceae archaeon GoMg2 | reverse complement strand
TTTTCATAGAGGATGCAAAGAGGTAATTTGGAAAAAAACGGGAGACCTGAGTGTAGGATGAGTGGGACCTATCCTCTTTGGATTGATATTGTGGCTTCAGAATGTGAAAAAGTCCGATTCTTGTTTGATGTTTGGCGAAAATCAGCAGTGTATAGAAGGGGGTGATTGGCAAAAACAAAAATCATCAGTTTTAATGGGGCATTCAAATTACTTTTTGCCTGCTGCGTGGAATAAAAGTGTTAGCTACTGAAGACATAGGTATATAAAAGCTTTTCGGTTTTTTAATTTTTGGCGCTATCCGCCAAAAAGTTTGTTATAAAGCGTTATGTACCACGTTTTGTGCGCTTTTTCGTTTCCTCATCTATCACAAACTACCAGTCCAGTATCCGTCTTCTCGTAACCCCTCTGCTCCGATATATTCTTCTCCACCACTTCACAACCTTGCCACGAAACTTTTTTGATAAAACTTTTCTTAAAAGTTTTATACATGATCAACATCCCCTGCCAAGTCTATAACCTCACTATCCAGCTTTTTGCACGCCTTACCACTAATCCCCTCACCCGCAAACAAAGCACATCTCCGACCAGAATCATCCTTCATTATTTTGGCGTAATAGAGCTGTCACACACCAAAATACAACTCCTTATTCAAAAAAGGAATCAAAGCAACCGTTAACCCCGCCACATAATATCTTCGCCTATCCATCACTCCTTTAGTAAAATACCCAACAGCACCCTGTTTTTCTTTCGTGTTTTCCTCACCGATTAAGTGGTCCATCACCACCCCGAGTTCTGTACCCGCCAATAGCTGTTCTGTAATATCCAAAGGAAGTTCAAAGAACGGCGAAGTCCCATAGCCTACTCTTCCTGCATCATCCACAATACACATCACCCCAAACGTGAACCATCGGCCAAACAATTTACATATCCCACCTTCAATACCCACAAAGAACTCGGCTTTAAGATTCTGCCCTTCGTTAATCCTACTCAATGCAAGCGCTCTATTTCTTGCCCCAAGAAAGGTTTCATCCTCTATTGGCTGATTGGATACTTTACTGTTCACGCCGATGCCCACTACATCCACAACATCGAAATATGTAGAAAACGCTTCCTTTGTCGCTTCCAATTTCACAGGGTTCCGAGAGCCAACTAAGACTTTCATAAAGATTTAATCGTCATGCTATGTGAATAAGTTTTTTACCAATCAATGAACTAACTGAGTACACGGTAATAGTATGAAATATGGTAACTACTCACCCCTGTGTCAATCCAATAGAACCGGATGAAGGAATAAATGGAGACCCTAGAAACGCATCGTGAATAGCATCGAGGACACGACACCCGTTCTTTCGTGCGGTAGAGATATACCCACGGATACTACAGAACACATCCGCCCCTTCAGCAGTGCGGAAGGTGCCTGACACCTTCTGTTTCACTTTCATCATACGAATATCGCGCTCCGCCTGATTATTGTCAAAAGGCACACGAAAATCATACATAAATGCCAACACTTCCTGCTTGTATTCCTTTAAGCGGTCAAGTAGATTTTTGGGCGGAGATTGTTTGACTCTGCCCCGTTTTCCGGGTTCTTTCTGCGGTGGCGGATTCATTTCAAGTCCGTATTCAATGATCTCGTCGTATCGCGCTTCATATACCTCTATCTTTTCAGGATCTAGGTGATTACTGTACTCACTGACAAAATCCACTTCTTCCTTAATGTCTAGCAAGCAGCGGCTCAATTTTTCTGCCCACTCCTGCCCGTATTGCTCGTAGATGAATATGGTGTCACGCAAGTGGTGGGCATTGCAGAGACCGTGCTTTAGATGGTCGTATCCAAAGTAGGGTCTCCAGTGATCATGTACCGCTCTCCCTCTAAACTCGGGCAAAATCCCCATCGCGTCCATCGCTTCCCTGCCACGTTTCCGGTGCACATTATAATACGTCAGATTAGGTGTACAGGCAACATGCAGCCAGTTCAATTCATTCTCTACAGGCAAACCCGTTTCATCGAAGTTGACAACATCAGCGTTTATCAACTGCTCTTTAATCGCCTCGTTAGCGGGTTTTACTCTCTCTGCGCAGGTTATGTTCGCCTGAAGTGTAATCGCCTCAGAGGGGCGATGACCGACAACATCCTCGAAGAATTCGCTGATGCGCTCCAACGGGATGAATTGATAGTTGTTCAGGTATACAGCCAGCGCTTTGACGCTGTTGCCGTATTGCACTAATGCGGTCACGTCAAGAGGAAAAGAAGCGGTATTCGCTGTGCCACAGCAGGAACAGATCTTAATTTCTGCCTGATGCTCGGTTACTTCTAGATGTATGGGTGGAATGTCAAAGACCTGACGCTTCTGATAACCCTTAACTTCGGTATCTTCAAGAGTTACACCGCACATAGCGCACTGCCCGACCTTGTGCACCTCTGTGTGGTCTGGGTTTTCCGATGGTTCCAAAGTGTGACCTTTATGCCCCTTCTGCCCTCCGCTTTTTTGATGCCGGTTTTTCTCATACTTTTTGTGCGGTGCTTTTTGAAACCATCGCTGGAAGGGGGTTTGCTGCTGTTCTTGCTGTTTTTGTTCAAACGATCCTGCTGTGCCTGCAATTCCTGAATGAGCCACTCAACAAGTTGAATAATCTCCTCTTCTCCTTGCCGGTAGGCTGCACGAATTTCATCACGGGTAGGTATATTCATCGTTTGTCCCTTCATCAATCGAAACGTTTTATTTACAACCATTGAGAGGGATACTATAAAGTCTTATCCGTAATAACTTCGTAGTGGGTGAGTAGTTACGAAAAAACGAAAAAATGGGCACTATTTTTTGGGCTACTTCTTATTGCAGTAATCGTAAGTGCAGGCTGCATCGGTGAAAAGGCACCGGAAGGAGGTGGGGTATCGGCGACAGGAGAAGTGACAGCGCCAAACGCTCCACAGAGTGCACAGCTAAGTAACCTTCTGGCTAAGGTAGAAAGCATACCTTCCGTCAAGTATGATCGCGTGAAGACGCTTAGTGATGGAAACGAATACACGAGTAAGATAAAAGGGAATAAGATGAGATGTCAACTGGTTGTGGAAGAAGAGGCTTCTGATATTTTCATACTCGACAGCGATGAAGAAGTGGCGTATCGCTATGCCCCAGAAATGAACAGGGCGTGGGAAATGGATTCCAATTTAGCTCGTAGTATGATTGGAGAACCGATCACAGAGACAGTTCGAACTTTCATCGAGGCCTATGAAGAAGCGGGGCTGCAGAGCATCGAGACAGAAACGATCGGTGGAAAGGTTTGCACGATTCTTGGAATGAGCGTTCCCGGTGTTGCTGAGAAGAAGATGTGGATATGGCTGGGGTACGGGTTACCTATCCGAGAGGAGATGACAACGCCTTCTGGCACATCGAGGACAGAGATGAGGAATATCGAACTCGATCCTATACCAGATAGCATTTTTGAACTGCCTGCCGGGGCAGAAATGGTGGGATAATGCACTGACCCACGATTAAATTAAGAAGAGGTAAAGAAAGGGGTATTTCTCCCTTTCTGTCCTGCCTATCTATCACTAACTTACTTCCTTCTCTTTTCTAAAAGGTATGCTACTGCTAATAGTCCCGCGATTGCTATTACTGCTTCGAAGCCTGGTACTGAAGGCTTTTGCTCTGCATGGCATTCATCGTCATACCAGTACAAACCCTCGGCTTCGCATTCCTCATTTGTTTTGCACGCTTCTGGTGACTCTCCACTACATTCAGGACAACACTTTTCACATATCGCAGAGTATTCGGAACAATCTATGGCATCGCAGCCGCCAACGACATCAAGAATTGCTTTTGCCTCATCGGGGCAACCGGCCTTGTATTCTCCCTCCGCTTCCGCGGATACAGGAGCATAGACTGCAATAGATAGGAAAAGTGTTAAAAGCACTAACAATCCTAATCGCTTCATAGTCCCACCTCCAAGTATTTATTTAACGCATCAAGTAACTGTTTTTTTTCGTCCGAAGAAATTGTGCCGTCCGTCAAGGCGTCATCCAGAAGCTTCAATAGGGATTCCTTCGTTACGCTGCAACACGCCGCGTATACCGCAGGGTACTCCGATTCGTTGAGAGCTTCACATCCACCAACTGCTTTAACAATTGCACGAGCGGTCTCATCGCATTCTGCTACGGTGGGTGTAACTGTGGGTGTTGTAGTTACCGTAGGTGTTGGCGTTACATGCGTTGGCACGCCATCCGCGTATAGTTTTTGGATATCTGCATTAGAAAGGGCATAATTGTAGATTTTTACTTCGTCAATGATGCCCGAAAAATGTTCATCGAAGGATGGATTGTCCCCAATATAAAGGTACTCCCAGCCAGATCCAAGACTGCCTTCTTCTGCGTACATGGCATCATTTACATATAACTTTACCGTTTCTGCGTCCTGGTCGTAAACAGCCGCTATAAAGACCCATTCCCCGATTGTAATGGGATAGTATCCCAGAACACTCCCGGAACCACTAAAGGCAGACCAGCCAGTTCCTCCACCTCGGGAATCAATTCCTAATGTACGATCATATCCTCCGCTATCGTGGGAAATAACCTGCCTGATTGGCGAATCATCATCAGGTTGCACCCAGGCTACCATGGTCATCTGTGACATTACGTCCGGATTGATATTAACGGAAGCATTAACATAGTCATCTATTCCGTCAAAACTCAGTGCCTGCCCGCTGATCCCAGAGACAAATGTAGCTCCGTTATTTGTCCCGTCATTTTCATTCCCTGAAAGGTCATTAGTGTCTCCATCAAATGGATAGTAGGCCACAAGCTCTGGCTCACCCGTTGTCGTCGTCTCATAGAGCGATTTTATTTCAGCGGCAGAGAGTGCATAATTGTAGATTTTCACATCGTCAATGATGCCCGAAAAATGTTCAGTGAAGGATGGATTGTCCCCAATATAAAGGTACTCCCAGCCAGATCCAAGACTGCCTTTCCCCTCATTTATCAAAGTACCATCTACATAGAGTTTTACCATTTCTGCGCTCTGGTTATAAACAGCAGCTACAAAAACCCATTCCCCGATTGTCACCGGCTGGAATCCCAAAACGCCGTTTGAACCACTAAAGGCAGACCAGCCAGTTCCTCCACCTCGGGAATCAATTCCTAATGAACGATCATACCCGCCATGATCGTGGGAAATAACCTGCCTGATTGGCGAACCATCATCAGGTTTAACCCAGGCCACCATAGTCATCTGTGGCATTACGTCCGGATTGATATCAACGGAAGCATTAACATAGTCATCTACTCCGTCAAAACTCAGTGCCTGCCCGATGATCCCAGTGACAACTGTAGCTCCATGATTTGTCCCGTCATTTCCGTTTCCTGAAAGGTCATTAGTGTCTCCATCAAAGGGGTAGTAGGCCACAAGCCCGATCTCAGCAGACGTTGGTGTTACCGCAGCCATCAAAATAAAAATTAGTGCTACGAATACGATATTCCCTAATATGATATTTCTCCTATTCATCCTCATCGTCTCCTTTTAACCTTATCATTTATGTGTTATTCAACCCCTAAGTCACATACCCCGTAAATTATGGGGCACGCAACTCGAGTTTGAAGATGTGTTTATCAGAGCGATATAAAAGCTTTTCGATTTTTTCCGATCAACAATAATTGTGGAAACAAGTCTGATGCGATGGGCGATAAAGTGGTCTGTCCATCATGCCAGCCGGAAGAAGATGTAGCGACATTTGTGGAAGACATCAGAAAAAACGAAATATTTAAATACTCTCCTACGAATGATTTAGGAAGAGGTAAAAGAAATGGTAGAAAAATCGAGAAAATGGACACTATTTGTCGGGGTACTTCTTATCGGAGTAATCATAAGTGCAGGCTGCATCGGTGACACGCCAACTGAAGAAGGAGAGGCATCACAAGCAGCCCCTGTTGAAACATCTACAGCAACATCAGGTGACGGGGACACATCGCTAAGCGACCTTCTGGAGAAGGTAAAAGGTACAACTTCTGTCAAATATGATATGGTGACGACAAGTCCAGGGGTGCCATCAATGACATCCAAGGTATGGGTGGACGAGGGTAAGATGAGAATGGAAACGGCAGCAGACGGGCATAACATGATTATGATAATGGACGGATTGGAAGCGTATATGTATGATCCAGAGGAGAACAGGGCAATAAAAATGGATTTCGGCAATATACCAGAATCGGCAATTGAGGAAATACAATCTCTCATGGACTATGATCCAACGGTTGTCGGGATTGAAACAATAGATGGAAAGCTTTGTACCGTTGTTGAATATACTGACTCTAGTGAGTTCATGGGTGAGAGCTTTGAGGTAAAGACAAAGAGTTGGATATGGCAAAAGCACGGGTTGCCTATTCGAATGGAGTCAACATCATCTGAGGGGGATACAACCATAATAGAGATGAAGAACATAGACTTCGGCAACATTCCAGACAGCATGTTTGAACTGCCTGCGGGTGCGGAGGTAACGGACTTCCAAAGCATGATGGAATCCATGCTTCCTACAGAGACATAAATATGCTATGCGAAAGCGAAACTAAAAAGAGGCGGAAAGAATGGATATAAATGCTATAGTAGACCGGGCAAAGAACGTGGTGTTGAAACCACAAGAGACGTTAGAGGCCGCAAAAACTGAACAGTCGAGCATGCAAGACTTGATTATGTACGTAGCGATAGTTGCGATACCCACACTGATAGGTATTATAATAGGCTATGGAGTCGTGGGAGTCGGAGCTTTTTTGGCTCACTTCCGGGTTCCAATCCATTGGGCAGTGACGTGGGGTATCATGCAGTATGTACTCTCGATAGTCGGCGTCATCGTCTTTGGATACGTTGTGAATATGCTGGCGCCGAGTTTTTCATCGCGGCAAGACCGGATACAAGCGACAAAGCTCGTTGCATACGCTGCCACTCCTGGACTCCTTGCAGGAATTCTCTATATAATACCGTCAATTTCGTTCTTGGTCTTTCTGGCTGGTCTTTATGGCTTGTACATCCTGTATTTAGGCATACCTGTGTTTATGGGGACGCCCGAAGACAAACGATTGATATATCTGATCGTAGCGATTATCGCGTATATCATCATTATGGCAGTGGTTGGCGGGG
Source organism: Candidatus Methanophagaceae archaeon GoMg2 (assembly GCA_013180585.1). Taxonomy (GTDB): domain Archaea; phylum Halobacteriota; class Syntropharchaeia; order Alkanophagales; family Methanospirareceae; genus QENJ01. The sequence goes on along the minus strand of QBUM01000197.1, from coordinate 5,102 downwards.
TCACGAGTGCGGTGATGTGGGGGATGATTGGTCCTTACCCGGGGTTCCATCTATAAATAGAGCCGGAGGATAAAGAGTTCCTCCTCCTTTTTTTGTAATGCTTGTCCGAGCTGAACACGCTTTTACGTTGAAAAATAAAGCGAAAAGAGTAGACGAGAATCGCCTCGAAAAGGTATATACGAGGGAAGTAAACTGCACCGATATTATAATAATTGCAATACAGAAATATGTAGATATTACCAAAGGTCGCAATACATGTAATACGGAAACCCTCCTGGCTGTTGAACCGCGAGCGCAACACAAACCAGCGATAAAATAACTTCCGCCACACGAGAAAGGCGAAGAGAAGATAAAGGAGTTTTGCGGATATTGGCGTAGTGGCACACAAAGTAGGATATATGACGCTTTTCGCTAACCGTTTTAGGGGCTTCTCAAAAAGGGAACAGCGAACAAAAGCGGCTTCATCAAAAAAGTCGACATAGCTGCAAGGACAGCATAGAAACAATCATTTGGCAATTTTAAAATCCAGAGTAGTTTCCCCTGTTACTATAACCCAACGTCTTAGGACTTGTGACAAAGTCGAATAAAAGAAAACCAGCAGTAGAAAATGATTAACAGGGTTTTTTCCTATTTTACAAATTGGTAACTTTTCACCCGTGGTTAAATGAGCGATATGGTTAATTCCTGTTGTGAATAAGTTTACGAATCACAGCAAAACAGCATATATGTCTTTAAATCCGAAAATAGCTTACTTTACCGTGTGAACCTTTTGGATAATGCCTTTAGAATGAAACAAAACCTGATTTTTCGACAGTAAACGAACTCAAAGCATATTAATCAATAGAGCGAATACACTAATGGGGGGCTGTTTTTGGGTTCGCTATGGGCTACCAGGTAAAAATTACTGGCAGTCCTCCCAAAGCGGGATCCCCAACTCCTCTGCCGCATTTTCCGCGGAACATTAGGACTATCCACACAAACACACTCATAAATCAGCGTCATACGGAATTGACCAGATGTGCGTCGTTAGACAGTTTCAGTACTCATTGGCAGTCAATTTGCATCCTGCATTTTGCAATTACAGAAGATTGGTAAATACATTATTTCAGCACATCTAACAGTGCGACCCGCTCTAACACCAGCATCTTCAACTTCTTCTCGCCCACGGCATTTATCTCCGCCTCGGTTATATTGAAAAACCGCTTCAACTTCTCCTTTTTTGCATTATTGTAATCCAATTCATGCACAGGCGCTTCTTCTAACCCCGTCTTCCTCTTTACTTCATCAGCGACAACAGCTAAATCATTCCCAGCAGTAGTATCAACGATAACGATAGCAACTTTATTATCGCCTTCCGAGACACCTATTGCAAATGCTCTTTCTATCTGCCTTTTTCCTGCTGCATACAGAAGAATCTCAAGACTCAAATCGCTCGTTATGTTCCTTCCCTCCTCCATAGCTCGTAAAGCCTTCATCACCGCAGCGGTTATATGCTCCTCGCCCGCTATCAGCTCTGCATTCATAGCCTGTATTGTCACGGCGTATTTATGCGCGATACTTTTCAATAGAGAAAGGAAATCAGCCACGTTTGCGATTCGGACTTCCCCCGCAATTATTTTGCAGTTCAAAACTCGCCCTTCTTCTTGACCCTGGTTAAACATGCTACGTCTCAAATATCCAAATCACACAACAAGAGGTGCCTTCTTGAGCAAGGATGGTGGGGAAAGAACATCGGTACTTAACTTTAACCTCTTTTCCAACTCCATATACCGATTCCGAATTGTAATTGGAGTTGTACCTGCAACCTTGGCTATCTCTCTCTCCGTCACCGACTCGCCACCTGAAATCGCAGCAAGATATATCGCGGCAGCGGCTGTTCCTGTCGGACTCCATCCTTTAGCAGTCCCCGTTCCCTCATCCTCTTTTAATATCTCTAATGCCCTTCCCCTTATCGCACCACTCAATCCAAGTTCAGAGCAGAAACGAGGTATGTAGCGTGCAGGATCTGCAGGAGCAAGCTTTATCTCTAATTTCTTCAAGAGGAACATATATGCCCTCCTTATTTTCCTCAGCGGCATCCGCGATACCGCGGCAATCTCCTTCAAGGTTCGTGGAATTCCATACTGCCTGCAAATGATGTACAGCATCGCTGAGACCAATTCCTCTATACTTCTACCTTTAATCAACTTCTGCTTCGCCGCTCTTCGGTATAATACCGAGGTCGCCTCTTTAATATCGCTTGGCAGCTTAAGTGCTGATGCCATTCTATCTATCTCACCAAGTGCGAAGGAAAGGGTCTTTTCGCTGCTATCCATGCTTATTATCCCCCGCAATCTTTTTGTACGCAGGAGGGTTACCGGTGTAGGCGTGCTTAGCCCTTTATTATGTGTTCTATAACTTATAGGGGGACCGGTTCTTATCTTTTTAGATGCTTGTTCTGCGTTATACGAACGCCACTCTGGTCCAAAGTCCACGAGCTTATCCGCTATTATCATCCCACAATCAGTGCAATAAAGTTCCGCATGCTTGGGGTCTAATATTATATTTGTAGACCCGCATTCCGGACATTTTCTTATCCTATCATCCATGAATATATATTGTTTATTATGACATAAATAGTTAACGATTAGTCAAAAATTCGTTTTTTCATGTGAACGATATATTTTCTAATACCCTCACCCGCAATAAAAAATAGCAATCTTTATATGTGATGAAAAAAGAAATATACTATAAAGAGGTGATAAAAAAAATGCCAGCAGTAATAGATTTGGAAAAGTGTGATGGATGTGGAGATTGTGTAGAGGAGTGTTCGGTGGAGTGTATAACCTTAGAGGGTGAAGGGGACGACAAACATGCGGTAGTTAACGCTGAGGAGTGTACCGATTGCGAGACGTGTGTGGACGTCTGCGAGAAAGGCGCAATAAGCATGACAGAGGAGTAGAGACAATATTTAATAAAAGACTTACGCAATGGTAAAAACAGCGGCTAATGCAGAGGCAGCGGTAGTGATAGAGCGAATAAAGGTGAATAATCCTGGAGAGAAGCAGGTAATAATAGGACAGGGGAATTTTACCATATTTGCCTGCGATGACATCTTCAAGTCGCTTTTGACCACGGCACCAGGGATAAAATGCGCAGTTGCGATGAACGAAGCGGTGCCGAGACTGACACGAGTTACAGGGAATGACGAGGGACTAAAAGAGTTAGCAAGTGAGAACTGCCTCCGAATCGGCGCTTCTCACTCCTTTTTTATTATTATGGATAACGCATTTCCCATAAATGTATTGGGTGTTTTGAAGACGCATCCTGCAGTAGTGAATATTTATGTTGCTTCTGCGAATCCTCTGGACGTTATTGTTGCCGAGTCCGAACTTGGGCGGGCAGTGATTGGCGTGGTTGATGGTACATCTGCGAATAGAATAGAGACCAACGAGGAGAAGCAGGAGCGAAGAGAGTTGTGTAATACACTTGGATATGCGGTTGAATAGGTATTTCATAACCACAAGATTAGACAGATTTTCAGAAGAAAGAATTAATATGGATCCTGCTTAATACTATGTTGGTTTTTTTTATCCCCGGCTAACGCAACCCTAGGCGTCACTTCTACCTAAAAACTCCATTCTACTTAGCCCTTTTATCTCTTTTATTACTTCTACAACCGCTTTTGGCACTAAAACCTCCCAGCTCTCTTTGTTCAACATTCGTCTCCTTATCTCGCTACCCAAATATTCTTTCCTGTTGAATAGCAAAGGGGCATGCACTTTGTAGCTTCGTTCCTTGAATAAACGCTCTATTAACGGATTATTTGTGTACACTACGTCCACAGGAGGTATCAATGACTCAACGTGCGATACCCAGATAGCATTCCTGTTGACATCCAGGATGGGCACGATGTAAAAGTTTAAGACGTTATCTTCTCGCAAGGACTTGGAAATCATCAGATAGCGTTCACCCGCGGTAAAGGGGTTCTCTAACTCGTGGCTCCTCTGTGCAGATCCAATGCATATAATAACCTCATCCACTTCAGAAGCTATCTGCTTTATTACTGCATGGTGTCCGAGATGATAAGGCTGAAACCGCCCTATGTATAGCGCTCTCATTTCCGTTTACTTTATTATTACCGCTTTCAGAAAATATACGTGTTAAAGATAAGAGGAGAAGGGTATTTATATAGCTTATTCCAAACTAAATTAAGGTAACAAAAGAAGTGGAGGATGAGAGTATTATGGCTAAGAGCGTATTATTTTTAGCTGCGGGATTTGAGGAAATAGAAGCCACGAGTATTGTGGATACACTCAGGAGAGCGGGAGTAGAAGTTGTGATTGCCGGTCTGCAAGCAGGAGCTATTGAAGGCGGGCATGGAATAAAAGTGGTACCCGATACGACAATTGAAGAGATTGATGTGGAGAAATTTGACGTGGTCATTTTACCGGGCGGGTATCCAGGCTACGTAAATCTTGGGAATGACAGGCGAGTTTTAGATGCGCTTAAAAGAGCGTTTGAAATGGGGATTCTCGTTGCTGCAATTTGCGGAGCGCCTTCGGTATTGGCAAAAGCGGGGATTTTAAAGGGGAAGAAAGCGACAATTTATCCCGGGATGGAAACGGAGTTAACAGGTGCGGAAATAGTCAATGAGCGAGTTGTAGTAGATGGTAAGATAGTTACAAGTCAGGGACCGGGGACTGCGGTAGAATTTGGTGTTAAATTGGCGGAGATATTAGCGGGGGAGAAGAGAGCACGGGAACTTAAAAGTGCGCTCATAGCGAATTTTTAGATCGGTACGTTGTAAGGACAAAAGAGGACGTATGAAACCATTATTGTGGGTGGGCTCGTTGGTATTCCTCGCGGGGGTGGTGATTATGAGTGCGTATAGCATGTATCCGCTCTTTAAGCCCAATGTAGAAGAATTTACGATGCTATTTGGAATAAGACTCAGCATGGTACTGATGGGTATTGGTGGTGCTATTTTAATATTAACGATGAGTTTTGAACGATATAACGAATGGAAGAGAATGAAAGAGGAGATAAGTGAGGAGGATTTGAGACCATGAGCGTGATAGTTGTGAATACGGATTTCGTTCCGGGAAAAGAAGTAGTGGCGG
>QBUM01000198.1 GCA_013180585.1 Candidatus Methanophagaceae archaeon GoMg2 | reverse complement strand
GTGAACAGCACAGGAGGGATTTTAACCCTCTTGCGGATTAGACTACGAGGCACGCTACCACGCAAGCGTTACCCCCTGCGTGTTCCGCAGTAGGATTACCCCGAATGGCGGGGGTAGCCGCACGGGCAATCTGCGATGCAGCTTCTTGTCAACAGACCACAAGATTACATAGATTTCCAGAACAACAAGAAAAATTCAAAAATGATAGCCACAGAGACCACAGAGGACACAGAGGGAAAATAACTCGGTGCTCTCGGTGTACTCTGTGGCATAAAAATTATACCTTATATACAAAAACAAAGACAGAACTTCCATACCGTGGAAATCAAAACCTGAATAATCTCATCCCAAACAGGGCAAAAATTTCAAGGCGTAATTTTTATGGCACTCACCCATCATTACCGCTTCATCCGCACTGTGTCACTCATCTTCGCCGTAATAATCGGCACTTCCTGAATACCACTTCATCCGCACCGTGTCACCCGTCTCCACCAGTTGGGACAACGACTTTATCGCCACGTCATCCAAATAAACAGTCACAGTTTTTGGTAGCTTTTTTACGTCCTCGTTCGCATACACCCTCAGCTTCAACTCGTTATTGCCTTCTTCCAGATACACAGGAACGTCCACGAGTTTCCAGCCAGATTTCACCAGGGGCTTTTTTATATCCCACTCATCATCCGCCCAATCATATTCCTCCACTACCCAGCCCTCATACCCTTCACTCTCACCCGAGATGTCCTCGTCCCAGATTACCTCGTCATTGAGCAGCACCTGTGTGCTTATATTCTTCGCACCCTCTAAAGTCTCCGGATACGCATCACGTACATCCTCTGTATAGGAATCACGTACATTAAACGACATAACAACAACTCCGCAATCCAGGGCATAAACGTTCTGCGAAAGCTCCATGTAATCGTCTTTACCTGTATCGTCGTACTGCACAAAACCGCATGAGTGTGTCGGTGAAACATATTCTGCCCCGTTAGAACCACCTCTAAAACCACCAGTTTGCTTAATCGTCCACGCTGATAGGCTTTCCATGTTGCCGCCTTTTATCTTTGGGAGCGGAGATATATCGTAGCCCAATAACGACTCTAAATCATCAAAGTTCACATCCGTGGAGATCCAGAGATAGAAACGTTTATATGGCTCACCTTTTACATACTCTTCATAGAGCAGGAACCCGAGCTTTTGATTCTCACCCACATGGTCCGGCAGGAACGAAATTTTCTGCTCCACACTGAACCCGCGCTTAAGCCATCTGCTCTCTGTTTTAAGCAGTTTACCATCCTGTTTTATCTGCAGGATATAGTTCATCTCTGCATGCTCGTTGTTCTTTATCCCCACGAGTACCTCAGCAGGTTCGCCAAGGTGTAGTTTTGTTGGGTAGTTCTTTTCTGTTCCGTTTGCATCCAGCACATAGAAAGAAGTAGTAGCCTTCTCAGGAGCCTTTGTTATCGGTTCTATCTCCACGTCATCCCACCAGACATCCACAGGGAAGTCGGCACCTTCTGCTTTCGTATATAGACCCAACATCAGTTTTGTCGTTTCTGCGTTCAAAGTGACCGGAACTTTAATATGCTGCCATCTCTCATCTCCTGCTACGTCCTCCGTCCAGATTACTCTGTCATCCAAACGAACCAATTTTACAAAGACGCCTGCCTTATTCTCGGTATATGAGTCCCTTACCTTGAACGATAAAACAACCACGGCTGGATAATTTTCTGTCGTTATGATCTTGTAAATGCCAGCATAGCTATCGAGTGGTGCTGCTGTCGTGGATTGATAGCTGGTCGCATAAGAATGAACAGGCGAAACGTAAGCGGCATCTGTCAGGCACACGGTAAAGTTGGTTGCATTTTCGGGCGTCCACCCGCCAGATGATTCCATGTCGCCGTTTACTATTTTGGGTAATGGTAACACCACATATTCGCTAAGCACATCTAAATTGCCATAGTCTATTTCTGATGATACCCATAGGACGAATTCTTTATATGGCTCGTCCGCCACGGTATTTTTGAATAAAAGGAACTCCAGTTTTAGCAGTGGTCCTATCTGAGTAGGCGTGAACGATATTGGTTGCTCCAGGATATAGCCATCTTCAAGCCTTACCGTTTCTGTTTTTAGCAACTCGCCACCCAGTTTCACCTGTAGGATATAAGTTACGGGTTCATGCTCCATGTTATCTATCCCCACAAGGACCTCAGCCGGCTCGCCAAGATATAATTCAGTTGGATATGAGTCCACACCGCCATTTGCATCAAGGACAGAGAAAGAAGTGGCGGTTTGCTTTAGAATCATCTCGAATTGCTCTATCTTCACGTCATCCCACCATACACTCACAGGACTGTTTTTGGAATCCGACTTCGCATACACCCGCAACGTCAACCGGTTCGTGCCGTTGTCCAGCGTAAGCGGTATCTCTACTTCTTGCCAGCCTTCGTCGCCTGACACGTCGTCTTCCCAAACCACCATGTCGTTCACCATTATCTGCTTGTAAAGGCAGCCTTCGCTTCTATTCGACTTCTGCGAGTCGCTAACCTTGAACGACAAGCTTGCAAGTCCTTCTTCGGAAACAACGTCCTGATATATTCCCCCATACTGCCCTTTTGTAATTGGCGTTTCTGACGGATAATTTATCAGATAAGTACTCTCAGAAAACGCATCCACCTCAACGTCTAAAAATACCCGTTGACCACTTCTTATGTCGAATTCCATGCTGGTAGCCATGTAAACGCTGGGAAGCACATCCAGCCAGAGATGACCGGGTATGGTCTCTAACTCAAAGTAGCCTTTGTTATCCGTAAGCGCAGCCTTATCGTAGCCCTCGTGGTCACTTACCTCTACTCTTACCGCCGGTAGTCGCGTGCCATTACAAGACACAAACCCATAAATCGTAGCTTTGGGTGGTGGCGGTGGTATCTCATCAATCATCATGTTAATTCCCGTGGTCGCGCCATAAGAAACATTGAACTCCGTGCTATTCGAGAAATAATTGCCTTTACTCACGTCCAGTTTTATATGCCCCGCTATGGTCTTTAGCGAGTAATACCCGAATTCGTTACTGCTTGTATAATTATTGTAGCCTTTACTGCTGACTCGTATGGACGCATCAGGAATCAGGGCACCGGTGGAGTTCTCGATATAACCTTCCACGATGGAGTTCTCTGGTGTCATTTTCAGATCAACTTGAGATACCGTGCTTATGTCATACCGTGTGCTATTTGTCATGTATCCTGCTGCTTTTGCCTCTATCCTTGAGGGTCCGGCAATTACATTTATCGCGAAGTACCCGTCCTCGTCTGTCACATCATCCCACTCGCCTATACCATAATCGCTGCGTACTTTTAGCGTTGCATTCGCTATCGGTAGGTCCGTCTCGTTATCTACCACGTAGCCCGCTATAAATCCGGATGCTTCTTCCGGTAATTCCTCAGCCGGTAAAGTTTCTATTGTCTCACTCAGGTTCATTTCTGATAATTTTATTACGGTCATGTTGAAAGCCATTATCGGGTCGTTCGTTATATTAACCATCAAGACCTGTCCATCTGCTATCGCAAAGTCGGTCTCGCTCTTTTTGTATTTATCCGCAGTAGCGACCAGCCAGAAATGGTCTGCAATTGTTTCCAGCTCGTAATAGCCTGTTTTGTTCGTTGTATTGTGCTTCTCATAGCCATAATGGTTGTTTACGGTCACACGCGTATCCGGAATTGGCAAGCCCGTCGCATTATCTGTCACGTAGCCACAGAGCGTAGCATTCTCGTCCAGCCGATAGAATTTAGTGAAGAAGCCCCTGAAATAACCCGAATTCTCCATGAATGTCCATCCCGATTCGGATTCCATGTCCGGGTTTATTAGCATCGGCGGGTCTGTGAGCACATATTCCCTCAGTACCGTGGGATCATTGTAATTTATCAGGGAATCCACCCACAGGTGCACCGAGCGGTATGTTCCGGTAGGGTCGCCTTTATACAGCAGAATTTCCAGCTTCAGGTGTTTACCTGCATGTCGTGGCGTAAAAGAAACGACTTCTTCCCATTTCTCTTCGTGTGCCAATGTCGGAATCTGCTGTTTCAAGAGTGAATACCCGCCTAATTTTAGTTCCAGCGTATAGTCCACAGGGGCATGCTCGTAGTTCTCGACACCCACAATTATAGAACTCGGCTCTAACAAATACAACTCGGTCGTATAGTTCTCTGCCTTACCACCTTCACCAAGGATGTACAATGCTGTGAACTGTTCCTCCTCAAATGTGACCTTAGCATAAATCAGCATTCCACTCGCGATAATAATCGAACCGACAAGCGCAATTATCAACGCTTTCTCTATGTCGCTCGGCTTCTCATCTGACTTTCGTATTGAGTCTCTGAACTCTGAAATTGACGATAAATCGAAATAAAACAGTTCATCATCCGGGATTCTTAGCCTCACGAAGAGCGTAATTAGTACAAGCGTGAAGGTGATCAAAGAGAGTGAGATAATGATGGGTGTGGGCCGGAACCGCCAGGCAGTGACACTGATAGCAAAACCGTCAAACACGAATATCGCTATGCTCAAACCGATACTCAATGTAAACCGTTCTATTGCACTCAACTCGGTATTTCGTGGGAACATCGCCGCTATTAACACATAGCCCGGCAGGAACAGCAGTATAGGGAGCGCAAAGACGATTCGCAGTGGGGTTTGATTAAACGGCGGGACAAGAACAAATAGGATGCCTAAAAGGAGAAAGATAAGAACCAGCATTAAATCAAAAGTTGGTGCAGATACGTCAGCCGCAGATTTTGTAACTCTTTTTGTGCTGTAATTTACGGCTCTTTTTATGCCAGAATAAAATATAAGCAAGAGTTGTGCAAGGAGCAACCCCAAGAAATCGGCGTACAGGTCCAGTGTACTTGCGGTTCGGTAAGGCACGAAAGTTTGGTGAAATTCGTCGGTGATGGCATAAATCGTGCCTATTAGAATAGCTAAAGGCGCGGCGTACTTGCTTATGCGACTGTTCTTTGCACTTCTCAGTGTTAGATTTAGTAATAGTCCGAAACCCAGGTATAAAAGCATGTGAACGAACTTATCTGGGTATTTGTAGGCATAGTAAAGAGGATACAGGAGGAACTGAATCCCCCAAGCTTCGAGTTGACGTGCGAACACATACAAAAAGCCAGGTGCCGGAGGCTCGGGTGTTGTAGATAACGACGAAAGATAAAAGAGGAATACTGCATATATACACGTTATAGTCACGAATATGTGAAATTTGTTCGGTTTTTCCATATCTTCTATTATAAAAGAGAGTTATAATTTTAAATACTTTCCTCGACTCGTTAAATTCGTCTGTTCTTTATGCTTAGTCGCACATCTTCTGCCAGTTTATGCCTTCTTTGTTTTTCGTTAATTTTTACACATTAATATAATAGCCCTATTAATAGTTGATACACAATAGAGTTATAAATCCTATGCAACCATGGGTTAATAAGAAAGGAGAAAAAAAATGGAACTTGATGTAAAAGCATTACCAAAACTGCTTGTCCGACCCGTAGTAGTCATAACGACAATATCAAAGAAAGGGATACCAAACGCAGCGCCATTCAGCCTCAGTACGCCGGTAAGTTTTGAGCCGCCTTTGTACGGGTTCTCGTGCAGTCCCGCACACGACACGTGGAAGAACATCCAGGAGACCGGCGAGTTCGTAGTGAACGTGGCAGGTAAAGACTTTGGCGAGCTAATGCACGTTCTGGAGACGGATTATCCGTATGAGGACAATGAAATAGAGCATGCTGGGTTGACAGAAGAGAAGGCGAAGATGGTGAAGCCGCCTCGTATAAAAGAGGCAATGGCCTGGATAGAGTGCAAACAGGAGAAGAACGTGGAGCTGGGCAACCACATATGGATAGTAGGAAGAGTATTAGCAGTGGGTGTACAGGACGACTCATGGAACGAAGTAATAGATGCCGAGAAACTGCTATGTCACATAAGCGGTGAATTCTTCGCCGTTGACATGAAAGAAGCGAAATACAAGAGAGCGAAATGAAGAAAGTGGTGCTTGCCTATTCCGGCGGATTGGACACTTCGGTCTGCATACCATTACTGCGAGAGCATTATGGTTACGATGAAGTAATTGCGGTAATGGTGGACGTCGGACAGCCAGAAGCAGACATAAAAGAGGCGAAAGCAAGGGCGGAGAAGATGAGCGATAGGCATAAACTCATAGATGCGAGGGAAGAGTTCGTGCGTGATTACATCTTTCGGTTAATAAAAGCGAACGGCAACTATGAAGGATACGTGCTTGGCACCGCAATCGCGCGACCTTTAATCGCTCAGAAAGTGGTAGAAGTAGCAATAGAAGAAAGAGCAGATGCCGTTGCACATGGCTGCACAGGTAAGGGCAACGACCAGCTCAGGTTTGACGCGGTCTTCAGAACCACCGACTTTGATGTAATTGCACCGATGCGTGAACTGGATTTAACGCGAGAAGAAGAGCGAAAATATGCACAGGAGCACGGCGTTTCTTTTGAATCCGAGAAGAGATGGAGTGTGGACGAGAATATATGGAGCAGGAGCATCGAAGGTAGCGAGTTAGAAGAGCCGTCTTTCGTCCCGCCCGAAGAGATATTCCAGTGGACTGCCTCGGTAGCTAATGCACCAGAAGCTGCGGAGATTATAAAAATAGGATTTAAGCAAGGTGTTCCTGTTTCGTTGGACGGCACGAATATAGACGGTGTTTCACTGATAAAGAAGCTGAACGAAATAGGTGGCAAACACGGAGTTGGGAGAACAGATATAATCGAAGATCGCGTTCTTGGCTTCAAGGCAAGAGAGACATACGAACATCCAGCAGCTACTATATTGCTGGTGGCGCATCGGGACCTCGAGCAGCTCGTTTTAACGAGAAACGAGCTAAGATTTAAGGCATTCGTAGATAATACGTGGAGCGAGCTGGTATATCAGGGCTTAGTCATGGACCCGCTTTATGATAGTCTCAATGCCTTTGTGGATAAGACGCAGGAGAGAGTAAACGGCTCGGTGTATGTGAAATTGGAGAAGGGGACTGCAAGAGTAGTAGGGCGAGAATCACCAGACGAATTATATTCTAAGGACGTTTCGTTTGATGTGAAGCAGGAACAGAAAGGTGCGGAGGGCTTCTCGATGTATCACGGGTTTCAGTCGAGACTCGCAGGGAGAAGTCGTATTGTAACCAAAAACAAAAAAGGAGGAAAAGAAAAATGAGTGGAGATACAAAAGGAGAGATAATAAATGTGTTTAAAATAGGGGATATATGGTGCTTCAAATACTTTTTTGGGGACCGAGAATTGTTTGAGGGGTTGTCGGAATACTATAATCGGCCGAAATACCGGTTTGAGCTAAAAGACGATGACGAGCGGAATAAAGTAACGGGATATCTAAAGGAGAATGGTTTTGAGCCGGTAACGATTGAGGATACGTCTGATTATACGGTGAAAATAGACAAGTTTAAGAAGTATGCACCAATCCTAAGAAATTCGATTGATTCGACAGAAAAGGAAAAGGAAAGAGTTTTTATAATGAAGGATCTGGCATCGGTCGAAGAAGCGGTTGATAGAGGAGCGGAGAAAGTATAGGCGTTACACATTCTGTTGTTATTGGGACTAAGGGCCCCCAATAGTTAAATAAAGGCGATGGATAGATACGCTGAAAGACAAAAGGCACCTTTTATTGAGTGGGAGCTTGCTATCACACCGGAAGAGGTTTTTTCTGATGTCGTCGGCTTGAACGAGATACACGTTGAGGGTCAAAGAACGTATTGGCTTGAGATGAGGCCCGTGGAAAAGGGCAGATGCGTTGTCGTGCAGCGGGATAGCGTAGTTCGTGATATTACCCCGCCGGGGTTCAATGTACGGACAAGGGTCCATGAATATGGCGGCGGGGCATACACGGTGTTCAAGGATGCTATCTATTTCGTCAATTTTGAAGATCAACGTATTTATTACCAGCCAAAAGATAGTTCTGAAGCAGTGCCACTCACACCTGTAACGAATGAAGATGGGTCGTTAGGCAAATATGCCGCTCTTACCGTGAGCCCGGACGGTACGAAACTCCTCTTTGTGTATGAGAAGGAGTACAAAGATAAGGAAAACGATAATTTCTTAGCGGTATTCGATTTAGACGCTAAAGGTATGTCAGAGCCACAGATAATTGCAAAAGGTTGTGACTTTTATGCAGACCCTGTTTTTTCTCCAACCGGGAAGAAAGTAGCATGGCTCCAGTGGGATCATCCTGATATGCCATGGGATAGTACGGAATTAATGATGGGAACGTTTGAAGGCAATACCACCCTACAGGATGTAAAGAAGGTTGCTGATGGGGGTTCTATATGCTTCCCACGATTTGATAGCGAAGGCAAACTGTACTATGTTATGGACAAAGTAGTAGATGATAAGTCTTCATCCGAGAATTGGTGGAATCTGTATTGCTATACGGATACGGTAGAGCAGATTACGACCGAACAGGCTGAATTTGGCGAACCACACTGGGTATTTGGGCAGAGTAGCTATGATTTCCTTCCTGATAATCGAATAATAGCAAAGATGGTTAAGGCGGGTGCTGATTACCTGGTCGTCATTGATCCTGGGAAGAAATCACTATCGGTAGTTGAAACCGGTTTATCTTGTTATAGTAATCTCAGAACAGATGAGCAGGGTAGAGTATACTTTATCGGTGCAAGCGATGAGAAGAGTTTTGCTATATACTGCTTAGATATAGCGTCGAAAAAACTCGAAATAGTGAAGAAGAGTTCAAGTATGGAGATGAGGAGCGAGGATATTTCTGTGCCTGAGTTCTTTGCTTATCCCACAAAAGATGGAAACCAAGCTTATGGTTATCTTTACATGCCAAAAAATAGCAGATACACAGCACCGGCGGATGATAAACCACCGTTATTAGTGATAGCACATGGCGGACCAACAGGCAGTGCAAAACGTGGATTTTTTGCCATAATACAGTTCTGGACTTCTGCTGGATTTGCGGTGATTAATGTGGACTACCGAGGAAGTACGGGTTACGGGCGGAGATATAGGGATGAATTGCTATCTCGATGGGGCGTGGCAGATGCTGAAGACGTGGCAGATGCCGTGAGATACTTGATAACGGAAGCGAAGGTAGATGGGACTAAGGTTGCCATTAGAGGTGGTAGCGCAGGCGGCTACATGGTGCAGCGAGTTATGACACAGTATCCTGATCTTTTCAGTGTCGGAGCAAGTTATTATGGCATTGGCAATCTTATTACTTTGGCGGAACAGACTCATAAGTTTGAATCCCGATATATTGGTAATTTAGTTGGCTCGGATGCAGACGAGGAAGAATACAAAGAACGGTCGCCTATAAATCATTTGGATAGATTAAAAGCACCCATGATTATATTCCAGGGCACAGAAGATAAAATTGTCACGCCTGATTGTTCACGTGAGATGGCTCGAAACCTCAAGGAACGGGGGATCAGGTATGAATATGTAGAATATGAAGGAGAAACACATGGATTCAGAATCAAGAAGAATAATGTTGATTCGTTGGAGAGGGAGTTTGCATTTTATCGCTCGGTGTTCCGCAAGAGACACGAATAGAGCCCACGATTCCACTGATTTTTAGCGGATACCGCCACGCCGTTTCGCAAACGATTTAAATCGCTTTTATCCTATCGTTTCCGCATAACTTTGTGATTAGCCTACTTTTTGATAATATTAATAGCATCTAAATCCTACCTGTATCTACTGCGCTGGCATAAGCAACAGGAAAACAACAAAGCGGGGGTAGCCGAGCTGGACAAAGGCGCAGGACTTAAGATCCTGTTCCGTAGGGATACGAGGGTTCGAATCCCTCCCCCCGCATTCTGCCTACTCACCTTTAATCGGTTCTGATTCTTTTACCCGGTCAATTAAAATATCCACAACCCTCTCATCCACACCGATAGGTTTAGCATAAGTTAGTTCCACATCTTGCCCTATATCTGCCCATTCTCCAGCAAAAGATGTTTTTAGCTTCTCTGGAATGTCCTCGGTAGTATGCGCTCCATTTGCTAAGAAGACAGGCAGTGCCACTATCTTCTTCATACCGTCCTTAGCAAGATTCCGCAATACCTCTTCAATGCTCGGCGAATTCAATTGCATAAAAGCCACTTTTACCTCTTTAAATATCCCTCGCAGCTCCACCCGTCTTCGTAACTCCTCCAATACCTCTTTGTTATACGCCAATTTGCTCCCGTGACCTATCAAAACGACAGCCATGTCTTCTTCTTTTACCATTTTGGTTTTATCTCCACTACTATTTCACGAAATGTTTATGTCAATAAACCAATCATACACGGTTTAAAAAGCTTATTTTTTCGCGTAACCACACATAAGATTGCACAAGATTCTCGGAGGCACTTATTCCAATAAAAAATAAGGGGAAAGAAAGAATAAAAGTTTGGGCTTTTATAAGGGCACGATTTTGTCTGCGCTCAGTGCTGCTGCCACAGCGTCCGGGATTTTCACGGGCATTATAAAATCTTCGATATTTGACGTGTCTTCTATCGAAGTAGCGAAGCCGCTAACGACATGGAATGTCGCGCACGAGCCAATGTTCACGCCCAAAGCGTCTTTTACAAATCGTGCCATCTGTTCCAGATTGTCCGGCAGGTCTCCAGGACTCAAACCCTCAAACTGTCCCGCAATTAGCTCCTTCACGTTATCTGGAAATGCCAATTTCGCCAGATTGCCCTTCTTCGTTACTTCTACTCCCTGCGGCCCGTAGTACACCATAACGTCAGGGATATTATGGATTTTCTTCGCCGTAAACGCAATTGCGTAGCTCGCATACTGACTGAAAGGTCTGTCCATACCCGAATTCACGAATATAAGCAGCTTTTCTATCTTACCTATTTCCATTTTTTATTAATTACCTCCAACTATATTCTAAAAAGTAGGTGTATAAGTAAGTTTCGCTTTTGTTATCATCAATCCACGAAATACTATTGGTGCAGAACAAACAGGATGACCGATATGATGCTGACCACGCAGCCAAAGAGGAAAGTCAATGTTGGCGTTATAGTCCCTAAAAACCCGGCTATTAAACTTGCTGGTAAAGCAATCAGTCCTATCGCGGTATGGTAAGTACCCAAAGCAGTTGCCCTAATATCTTCCGTGGACAGGTCGGATACAAAAGCCCTCTGGTTACCATCTATCATAGCATAATCCACGCCATAAAGAGGGAATAAGACTAAGAATGCCGCGAGTGAATCGGAAAATGCAAAGCCAAGACAAGTTAGGGAATACAGAGAATATCCAGCAATGAGTACTTTCCGCTTCCCTATTCTGTCAGATAGCGTGCCAAAAGGGATGGCAAGTACGGCATAGAAGAAGTTAAAAAGGATATATAGAAGGATAACAAGGGCGATTGACTCCTTCACGGGCATTATTGGCTTAAAAGCATCTGCTGCCTTTAATATGAAGAACATATAGGAGAAATTGGCTAATGCGAATACGGTAGCAACTGCAATGAACAGCTTGAGACGTTTTGGTAGTTTTTTCAGGCTTATCTGTAAGCTTATCTTCTGTGGCGTTCTTTTGCCTTCTTTTACAAAATAAAGAGGCACTAACGATAAAAAGGCAATTATCGCCGCAATAAGGATAGTTGACTTATAAAATGCGATTTGTTGTGCGATTTGTTCGAGGTCGGACCATAAAAACCAGAGTAAAAGCAAGACTACCACTGACCCGGCAATCGCACCTGCAGTGTCAAGTGCACGGTGAATGCCAAATCCCTTTCCCCTCTCTTCTGGCATGGAATCTGCGATAATTGCATCTCGTGGTGCTGTTCTCAATCCTTTTCCCACTCGTTCAAAACTGATGAATATTAATACGTGCTGCCACATCTTCGAGAAGGATAAAAGTAACTTAAACGCGGCGGAAGTCAGATAGCCAGAAAAGACAAATATTTTCCGCTTTCCTGTTCGGTCAGACAAGAACCCGGAAAGAACCTTCAGAATACTTGAGATACTCTCTTGTAATCCACCAATTAAGCCCACCGCTATCAGACCTCCACCGCCTAAAGTAGTAATGAACAGCGGTAGAATCGGTAGAATCATCTCGCTACTTAAGTCGTTCAGGAGACTGACAATGCCCAATAGAAGTATATTCGCGCTTATTCCTTTTTGATATTTGTTCTTAGCCATTTCGACAAAGATAAAAACTTAACCCTATAAATTTTGTTTGTTGCACTGAACAAATTTGTTGCTTTTTATCTACTTGACTATTCAAAGTTTCCGACTTGGTGCTGTTACGATAAGATGACGGAATCGAAGCAAAGAAACATTATGCAATTTTTAGTGCCAAAAGTAATGGTGGGTCTGTTACTCCTGTGGCTACAAGAAAGCATAATATCCAACTAAAATTGATTATTGACACAGATTAACGCTGATTA
>QBUM01000199.1 GCA_013180585.1 Candidatus Methanophagaceae archaeon GoMg2 | reverse complement strand
ATAAAGGGTTATCGCTTTTATTTTTCGTTAAATGCTAAAATAAGCTGATGATGCAATTATATAATTATATGTTCCCTAATCTTGGTCGAAGTTAAGGTTTGAAATTCAAAACGAACAGCCTATGCGTTATATAGGTTTTATTTCTGAAAAGCATGGTGCTGCTGTTGCGTTTTTGCCGTCTGATAAGGAATCTATGGAAATAAGGGAGGTAGCGGATCGAATAGAATCAATATTTCCAAAAGATCCAAACACTAGGAATACACTTCTTCAGATAGAAGTGGGGCCACACACAACTTTCACCTCTGTTTGGGGAATAGATGCTAATTTGGCGCTTGAGAAAACCCACTTTTTACAGCGCAAGAAAGAAATAGTAATACTTTCAAAAGGCCTAAAATTATCAGTAGACGAGGATAGTACATATATTATAGAAGATAGATTAATCCTGAAGGGCAGTAACAGTCCTGAAAAGTGGTCTCATGATGTAGCGATTAAAGATGCTTTCAACGAAATTATACGAACACTAATCAATAAGGAACGAAAAGGTTTTGTACCGCAAAAGCCACTTGCAGACTTGGCCAATAAAATAGAAACTTTTAAAACAATGATAAAATCACCAGGGATTATGGAGATAGAATTACAGAAATATTTTGAGGCAAATCCAGAATTTTTACATTTTGGGAGCATTTATAAGAAAATCTATCCACAAATTCTATTAAAGGGGACAAACGGCGATTTAAAACCTGATTTCTTTCTCGAGCGTGTTGCTGATGGTTATTCTGACATCTTGGACATTAAACTACCAGATAAAAATTTGATTGTAGGGAAGCCTACACGCATAAAATTCTCAAGTCATGTAGAAAGTTCAATCGCCCAAGTGGACGAATACAGAGAGTTTTTTGATGATCCTAAAAACAGAAAACAGATTGAACGAAAGTATGGTATAAAAATATATAAACCAACAATTTTCGTATTAATTGGGATAGATGAGTCCCCACAGGAACGAATCAAAATAAATAGTCGTTATTCATCTAAGATTAAAATAATTACATATGATCATATTCTCAGGTGTATGGAACAATTTCTTGAAAGTTTGCAAAAATATGCCCCTTTCGTTACAACACATAATAGCGGATAAAAAGCGTCGGTGCTACGCACCTTCACCCCAAATTTGCTATCGCAAACTTCTTTTATCCTCTAACCGTCAAATGGACCAGCAACCTATTTTGATGTGAAAAAAAATAATCCTGCTTCGTCTCACAAAAACCGCCGACTATCAATTTCTTACTTGTCTAAAACACTCACTATAGGGTACGGCACGGTTCAATGAGCCAACATGAAGATACCTTCGCGTTCATATCTGATAAGTCCCTTGCTGCCCTCGCCGAAGTTACGGCAAAAGTATTATTAAACCTGAGCATATACAGCTAAAACGCTCCTCTTTTCTAGAAATGTCAAAACAAAAAAACTGATCCCTATTCTCTTATTCTTCTAAATCCATAAATTCCCCAGCCAACCGAAACGCCGGTATCCAGTCATCATACGACCGCCCGTTCACATCAACGAACTCCTCGCATGTGATTGTCCCATACTCATTTGTAAGCGAAGGTTCATGAATTATCTGTGGATACGAACCCGTGCGTATGCAATAGTGATATGTCTGACCCGCAAGTAGTAGGAAATGAGGCGAGGATTGAATGCTGTGCCAATCGCCATTGTAACCATGCCAATCCGCAACTATCTCTGTGTCATTCCATATACGTACCGATTCCGAATGCCCACCCGTACCGGGACATGAATACGTGTACAGCTCGTAAACGATTATATCCTGCGTTGGCTTGATTGTGCCGGTATGCATGCCTGCTATGCTCGGATAGGTGCCATAACCCGTATCGAAAACTGGCGGTTGTCCGACGGTAACACTGCCATCATTCACTGCGCTTATTACTTCGCCTTCGGATCCTTCTACCTTCACATTTGAGAAATGTAGTGTCGAAGTTCCGGTGTTTTTTGAATCTGCGGTCATGTGTACCGTGGCAAATATACCAGGTGTTGATATTGTTCCCCCGATGGAGATACCAAATATCGTGACCCCATCATCAAACTTATTGGAACCAAAATTATCCGGAGGAAACATCTCACCGCCTTTTACGTCCTTCACTGTAATAAGCGAGGGGTCAACGCACAAATCCAGTTTTATTTCTGTTATTGGCTGATTGGGCGTCACGAGTATATCAACAGTGAATGACTCGCCCTGATTAACGGTTTTTTGTGTAGGTAAAATCTTGATTATTGTTATCGCAGACGTTGATGCACCTACTCGTGTAGCGGACCATGTTATAAGTGGATAAACTAAAACAGATCCCCACAAGTCTTCATGCTCATGTTTCCAAGTACCCCCCGCTTCATTAATAGAACTAAAACATCCTGAAATTATATTCTCTTCGACTGGCGATGCCGACGTGTAATTGAATCCGCTGTTAACTATGGAGGTATTAAATACGTTACATCTAAATTTTGTGTTTGATATGACATTTCCTACTTTCATACCCGTTGATTTATCAAACCGGTCCACGGGCGCTCCTTCAACGGAAATCGAAAAAGTTGTTATATTATTTCCTGATACATTGAATTCGACATCACCATTATACGATGTATTCCCTACCCAGGTTCCATCATAATTCTGTGCATTCCCGGAGCTGCAAATACAAACGGTAACCGCCGCCATCAATACAACAATCGCTATAATTTTTTTAATCTTTGGCATCCTCTTTTTACCCCCATCCCTTCTGTTCGCACACTAACTTTTTGCTATATATTGTAAACGACAATAAATATAAAGAGTGCAGAGGCGATTAAAGCAAAAACAAACGGATGAAAAGAGGTAGATACAATGCAGAAAGAGATTAAAAATAGTGCTATCGCCACCGTTGATACCGTCAGGCGACGCAAAAGAGCCATTCGCTCTGGAGATACAACTAACTCTCGTACCACTACTTTCTCTTTCTTTTCCTCTGTTTCCTCTATTTCTGCACCTTCCTCCGCCCTATCTTCTATTTGTAGCTTCTTTTCTTCCTCCTGCTCCACTATCGAGACCGAAAAACTCTTCTTCGTGGCGCCATAGCCGGTACTCACGGATATCTCGCCGGCCTCCATATCATCTATCGCCCCGGCATAGCTCTTCGGCAGTCTAACAATCGCCGCTATCTTCTCCTCGTCTATTACATACACCTTATCCTGCAGTATCATCACTTTGTCTGCCATATCAGTACTAAGCGAGAAATGCACGTGCGTTGGCTCACCACTGTTGATAATACGCATCTCAAAACTCGTCTCATCACCCAGCCTCAAGGGAATCCGCAGTATGTTATGCTCAAACTCTACCGAATTCCGACTCTTTCTACTCAAGTATATTCGCTGCTGTATTCTTTCCATCGCACCGCCCCAGAACGCTTTGTATTATCCGCTTATTATAACTTCAAGCTCATTCTGTCCTCAGTTCCGGCGGCAGTAGATTGGGAATGCCATCTTCTATGGGATACCGCTCGTCGCAATTCCTGCAATATAAACTTCCTTTTACTATTTCGCCCTGTTCCGCATCCTCCGCTTCTATGCTCAATTCTAAATCGCCCTTACACATCGGGCAGGCGAGTATATCCATCAGCTCTTTCTTCATACTTTACCTCATCCCCCTTAATTTTATGAAAGCTCAAGTTTAATTTAAAGTTCTTCTGTAAACAAAGGAAAGGGAAGTAGAAATGAGCGAGAAAAAGATTGAAGTCGCGGACCATCTGGAAATATTAGGCGTAAAGGGACTTCCAGAGATAAGAGAAGGTGACGATTTAACGGCACTATTTTTCGATGCGCTGGAAAAGAACGGTTTGAGTTTGGAAGACGACGATGCAATCGTGTTCACATCGAAAATAATATCGAAGAGCGAAGGTAGGGTAGTTGCTCTTTCTGATGTGAAAACGAGCGCGGAAGCTGAACGAATTGCAGAAGAAACGGAAAAAGACCCGCGAATTGCTCAGCTCATACTGAACGAAGCAAAAGAGGTTGTGAGGGTGGAGCAAAACATCATTATAGTGGAGACAAAGCACGGATTCGTATGTGCAAATGCGGGCATTGACGAGTCGAACGTAGAGGAAGGGAAAGCAGTTTTGCTGCCAGAAGACCCACAGAGCAGTGTTTCACGACTCAAGAATGAGATAGAAGCGCGGAGTGGCAAAGAGGTTTCCGTATTAACTTCTGATTCTTTCGGCAGGGCGTTCCGAGACGGTGTTACCGGGATATGCGTAGGCGTTTCCGGCATTCCCGCACTGCTGGACCGGCGCGGTGAACAGGATAGATTTGGTAGGATCGCAAGGATAACAAAGGAAGCTATAGCGGATGAAGTATGTGCGGCTGCGAATCTCGTGATGGGTGAATTCAGTGAGGGCATACCGGTTGCAATCGTTCGTGGACTGCGCTTAAAGCAGCCAGACTCTGACATAAAGGATGTTCTGTTCCATAGAGAAGCAGACCTCTTCAGATAAAACCGTTTGCAGAAAGAAAGTTTGGTTGTTCGTTCACTTGCTTACTTAATGTGAAATAACAAGAGAGTATTTTTCTCATGTTACCCGTTTGGGTTGTATCCCTTATCGAAACAGGATATTATTTAATGACGTACTTCCATAAACCCTATAAAGATGATATTCAAAGCGTTGAGCAGTAAAACAAGACTAAAGATGCTGAAGCTATTGACGAAGCAGAATTATCATGTATCGGGTTTGGCAAAAGTGTTGGATATATCCGTGCCTGTTGCTGCGAAGCACGTTAGAATATTAGAGGCTGCAGGGCTGGTGCATACTAAAACGTTTGGGAAGACACATGTATTGAGCCTGAACAGGGAGAGGTTGTATGAAGCACTGGAAACTTTTGGCGAGAGTTACGAGATAACTGTACAGAAAGGCGCGAGTATCCTGGATGTGTTAAAGGCTGTTGCGGGTGTTAAGATAAAGAAAATAGGCGATAAGGAGTTTGTTATTTCTATAGACGGTGAAGAAGGGTTTTTTGTTTACGAGGTGGATGGTAAAACACCGGATACACCAATCAACGAATACACGCTGGAAAAGGAGGGTGAAATAGAGATAAAGCGATTGGTTCCTGTTGTTAAGAAGAAGCTGCGGGTGAAACTAAAAGAAAATGATGGTAAATCTTCCTGAAAGAACGGCACGCGGGATAAAAATATATCGTGGAGAGATAACCAAAAAGGAGAGTTTTTTACAGCAATTTTTGAGAAGGTTGATGATTGGTATATCGGACATGTCGAAGAATTACCGGGTGCGAACACACAAGGCAAAACGCTTAAGGATGGCAGTCCGTGAGGATCTGCACAAAGCAATCGAGTTGATTCTGTTATCCAACGGGGAGTTAGCCGAGAGAGCGTTGTCGAGCAAGGATTTTATTCGTGAGAGGATCCAGGGTGCTGTCTGATGAAGCGGCGGAAAAGTATCATTCATCGTCAAATATAAACACCTCGTCTATGTTTGAGTTTAAAACCTTTGCAATATCATAAGCTAATTTAAGAGACGGGTTGTATTTTCCCTTCTCCAAAAACACAATTGTTTCTCGTCGTACACCCACTTTTTTTGCTAATTCTTCCTGTGTCAGATCGTATCGCGCTCTGAATTCCTTGATTCTTGTCTTCACGTGATGTCACCCCTTTGATTGTAGTGCCATCGAAGTATGACCCATGACCCTACCCCAACAATGAAGAGATCTGGTATAATCACCTTAAAATTGAAGTTTAATCCCCAGACCATGCCTATTGCTTGAAGAAGAGCCATCGTGGCAAGTAGAATGCAGAACGCATGATAACCTGCTTTTTCATTAATTCTCACAGACCGTTCATCTTGTATCATATCTTCTTTTGGTGTTGCTGCTCCAATGATAGCTGAGACAATCGCGACAATCCCCATGATGATCAGGGCAAAACCAATCCCGAAATAGGCGGGATTAGAAAGAAAGCACATCATAAGGATGCCGGTGATGATCAAGAGAACAGCAATGCCTGAGAATCGTAAGATGCTTTTATCTGTTCGTATTTTCATCCAATATCTCCTTTTCTGCTCAAATACCACCACCACATACCAAAGATGCCCCACAGCCCAACTCTGCGTATTCCAATTATCTCTTCTTTTTTACGCTTTTGTTTCGCCATTTTTCTTTTCTCTTGTTATTTGTTTCTAACTTTATGTTAGATATATGTAACACAATATAAAAGGGTTTTCGGTTTTTCTGGTATCTCGTTTTTGAGAGGTGGGACTGAATTTTAATCGAAGTCGAAATGTTTGTTCCTTTAAATTGCCTCGACGATATTACATTCTCACAACTGCGGATAAAGTGAAAATCACGTTTTTTCTGATTTGTCTATCGCTTTTATTTGCGAGGTGCTATACGGCATTGCAAAAATACACGGGGTATTTATCTACTCTCACCTATCTAAAAGTCGGGTGGTAAAATATGATTGAGAAGTTTCAGTTAAAGGGGTATACGCGAACCATGTTTGGAGTATACTACTAAATTGGAGGCATATACGAAGTGAGTTGGGATATACCGGAGTTGGATGCATTTTTCGGCTTGAGAATCAAAATATAAGGGAGGACAATATGAACACAACAATAAGAAAAGAAGAAGAAAAGGATCATAAACAGATTTATGAAGTAAACAAGTTAGCTTTTCAACAAGAAAATGAAAGTAAATTAATTGAGAAAATAAGAAAAAGTGAAAATTTTATTCCTGAACTTTCGCTTGTAGCAGAGATTGATAATAGAATTGTGGGACATATTCTTTTTTCGAAGATAAAAATTATAGGAGATTCTGATTATGAATCTCTTGCTTTAGCCCCTATGGCTGTTATTCCAGAGTTTCAAAAAAGAGGGATCGGATCTGAATTGATTAAAAAAGGAATAGATAAAGCAAAAGAACTGGGTTTTGAGTCCATAATTGTTCTCGGGCACAAAGAGTATTATCCAAAATTTGGATTTCAAAGAGCTTCAAAATGGAATATAAAATGTCCTTTTGAAGTTCCTGACGAGGTATTTATGGCAATTGAGTTAACTGAAAAAGCACTTGAAGGTAAAGCTGGAACTGTTGAATATCCAGACGAATTTAATGAAGTTGAATAAATATTATTATTTTAGAATGAAATGCGTCAAAAACTGCATTTGACAGCGGGTATGCGCTTCGCTCCCTGTCGGTCGCTTCGGGCTTCGCCACATTTTGCCTTCGCTATCGCGAAAGCAAAACGTCGCATACCCGCGGAACGTTATATGGAATTCCGAACCCCGCCTTAAGAGGAAAGGGTATATAGACTCAAATTTAATTTATGTAAATAGGGTAAACAAAATGAAACCCAAAAAAATATACGATGGCTATCCCGTAGGGCTTATTCTTCTTGCCAACATTCTAATACTCGCAGTTTATGTGTCAAGCGCATATATATTGTTTGCGTTAAGCCTAATTACCGGCATTTTATATGTAGCGTATCTCGTTCTTCTTGAACTCTATTTTTTAAAGGAAGGCTGTATTCATTGTTGTTATTACGGTAATTTATGTGCCTTTGGTAAAGGAGCTGTCGCCGCACTGTTTTTCAATGCAGGAGATCCCGAAAAATTCTGTGAACGAGAGCTTGGTTTTAAAGATTTCATTCCACAAGTTCTTGTAGTTCTAATTCCATTAATTGTGGGAATAGCCCTTCTCATTTCAAGAGGTTTTAATCTTCTAATCTTAACCGCTATGATTTATCCTGTCTTTTCATGATTTGTTGTAAACCCAATTCTTTATGGAAAACTCGCGTGCATACATTGCAAGCAAGGCAGTATCTGCTGTCCCGCCTTTAGGTTCTTTACTAAAGGGGGTACTAACGACGAATAAGGAGGTTGAAAAGAATATAGGTAATTGTTTAGCTAACCACAAGATTTTACAGATTTTCACGAGAATAGAAGGGCAGTGCCCGATTTTAGTATACCAAGGGCCACATTAATCCCAATTTCTTGTGTTAATTCTGTGGGATCTCGTGGTTTTAAAAATGCGCTATACGAATATAGAAAAGCAAAAATCACTGCACCACATGAACCGAAGTGGCTTTAAATGACACGTAAACTTCTACCCCTATTCGCAGCCCAAGCCGTTCACGCGATTGCTTCGTGATAAGCGCGACAATCGAATTATCCATTCTTACACGTGTTAACGGGCCCATATCCTCTATTCCCTCTATTATCCCTTTTAGTGAGTTCCTTGCGCTGCTATCTTCCCGGCTCACGGACAAAATTATATCTTCAGGTCGTATGAGCGCTTTTACCTTACCCTCGCTATAAGAAGAAACTGCGAATATGTTTGCACCAGTATCTACTTCTATCTCGGCAACGCCGCTTTTATTATCCCGGACAGTCCCGCTCAGTATGTTCTCCACACCCACGAAATCCGCTATAGCCTCGTCCAAAGGTTTGTTGAATATCTCAGAAGGCGTGCCTACCTGCATTATCCGCCCGTTTATCATCACCGCTACTCTATCTGCCAACACCATCGCTTCGGTCTGGTCATGCGTTACGTGAACCATTGTAATGCCCAAATCAGCTTTTACCCGCTTCAGCTCTTCTCTCAGATAATCTCGCGTTCTGCGATCTAAAGCAGCTAACGGCTCGTCCAGCAGCAATAGCGACGGCTCAACGGCAATCGCTCGGGCAATCGCAACTTTCTGCTGCTCCCCGCCGCTTAATGAAGAGGGATACCGATGCGCAAGATGCGATATCCCCAGCCAGTCTATAATTTGCTCTGTCCTCTCCCTGTTCGCGACAGGAGATACGGACTTTTTCAGCTTCAACCCAAATTCTATGTTCTCTTCGACAGTAAAATGCGGGAACAGGGAATAATCCTGATAGATAAAGCCAACTCTCCTCCTCTCGGGTGCAAGATACGTTACGTCATGCCCTTCAATCCACACATCGCCACGGTCCGGGATGTGAAACCCTGCGATTGTTTCAAGAAGCAATGTCTTGCCCGCACCGGTAGGGCCCAAAATAACGAAATATTCGCCCTGCTTTATCTCTAAATTTATGCCTTTTAGCGAGAATTCTTTCCAGTCTTTGTATAGATTGCTGATTCTTATCATTTCTAGTTGCGATGGTTTAATAAGCTTTTTATGCCGGGAGCGGGGCTCGAACCCGCGACTTCCAGATTATGAGTCTGGCGCCCTAACCCACTAGGCCACCCCGGCTTTCGTATTTTCTCCTCTCAACTCCTTGCGCAGGTCACCAATAGGTGCAATTCGCTCTGCAACGGCATCGTGCTGATGGATGCTCTCCTCGTTTATCTGTTTTATGGTGATGATAGACTCGTCCGGTAGCTCAGTAAATGTTTCTACCACCCGCTTCGCCATCTCTCTAACACAATCCTCAACGAACATCGGCTTTTTGTGCCCGAGTTCCACCACTTTCGACTCGTCCGGGCGTTTCAATATTTCATACGTTTTTGCACTCATTGATTTCTCTATTATGTTTATTATCCGCCCCATAGGGATATTAACATCGTCTTCTACCTCTATGGAGATTATGCCTTTTCCCCTCTGATTATGTGTTGCCATGGGGATAGAATGCAAAAAAACGTCTGCTTCCTTCCCTGTTATGTTTAACCTCGCCAATTCCTCTGCCACTTTATCCCGCATCAACTCCTGTGCGCAGGGGCATGTGGTCATTCCTATAATCTTTGCACCTATTACTTTTTTAATTCTTATATCGCTTTTTTTGCCCTTCAATGATGTGCGAAAAGCTCTTGCCTCTGCGAAGATAGTTGCAGGTTCCTGACAGGAAATTTTCATTACAGGCGTTTTACGCTTTAACATATACACGCTCTCCATGCCCACCTCGGCGGTAGAAGCGTATTCGTGAAGAAGAAGTACCCGCTTTGCTACTTCACAGCATAACTCTTCCACTTCGTATATCGGTGCGCTAACCGCTTCTTCCAGCACTTCATACATAGCCTCAAAATTACGCGATAAATTCGCGCCTTTTATGTCACGTGGTAGGTCCACGAAGATGTGGAAGTCTGATATGAGAATAACCGGCCTTTTTCCACCTGCTCTCGCTACCTCTACCAACTTCTTCACGTTTCTTACACCCACTCTCGTTAGGTTTATCTTTATGTCAGGACTGCTTGCTTGCACATCCGGCAGGGGTATCGTCATGGTTTTTACTATTCACCTTAACCTGTTAAACATTACCTATTAAAGTTAAAAATAGAAAATTTTATATATTATCCCGCATCCACATATGTTAAAGGAGGTTTTATAAAAAGAAATAAAATGATTGCGCAAGAGCAAAAGCCAATGGAAGAGATTCTGGGGTTCCTTAATGGAAAGAAGAACATAGTGGTCGTGGGCTGCGGAGGCTGTGCTACGTTCTATCATACTGGTGACAAGAAAGCAGTAGATGATATGGCGGGTAAACTTGAGAAGGAAGGGAAGGCGGTTACCAAGATCAGCATGCCGTTGGGTATGTCTGCCTGTGAGAATGAGAAGCTTTCGATATTTCTGAAAAAAAAGCAAAAAGAGGTTGAGAACTGCGATGCAATTTTAATGATGAGTTGCGGCGATGGTGTGCAAGTAGCGACCGAGTATACCGAAGAAGAGATGGGTATTATAAAGAATGTCTATCCAGCAAATGATGCAATAGGACTCGTAGGCGGTGGACCGTACAAGTTCAAGGAGACATGCCAGTCATGTGGAATGTGTGAATTAGGCAAAACAGCAGGTATCTGCCCGTTGACTGCGTGCGGCAAGGGATTGATGAACGGTCCATGTGGTGGTGTGCGAGAGGGAGATAAGTGTGAGATAGACGAGGAAAAGGACTGCGCCTGGGTAAAGATATACAAGCGAATGGAGAAACTTGGTGAACTCGACGACTTCGAAGAAATGAACGACCCGCACGAATGGGGTAAAATGAAGAGGCCACGGCTGTTTGAGTTAAAAGAGCCTATGAGCATGATGGATATGATGGGCTCTATGATGAACCTTAACACTATCAGTGGGTACATGTCTCTGATGTTCGCTAAAACGCCGGAGCCGGAAGAGGAGAAGAAGGAGTAAGGAGTGAGATAGAATAAAATGGCAAAAGAAGTTTATAGCCAGATGATGAAAGAGTTGGGTGAGGGGAAGTACGTCTTCACCGGCGAGTTAGAGCCGGAAAAAGCAGGGAATGTTGACGCGCCGATTAAAGCCGCAAAAGAAATGATGGGGTTAGTATGCGCCTGTAACGTAACGGACAATCCACAGAGTTTCGCTTATGTCAGCAGCCTGGCGGCAGCGTATAAAATCCAGTTAGAGACGGGTATGGAGTGCGTGTACCAGTTGAGGTGTTCGGACAGAAACCGTATGGCGCTTTTATCCGACGTACTCGGTGCGGGTACCCTGGGACTAAAGAGTATCTTAGCGTTAGCAGGTGATCACGTAGCACTTGGCGACACGCCGGATGCGAAACCGGTATTCGATCTGGACTCAACCACGCTGATACACATGATACGAAAAATAGTGGACGAGGGCAAAGATCTTGGAGGTAATGAGATAGAGGACCCACCGAAACTGAATGTTGGTGGGGCTGCAGCACCTGGAGCGGCACATTTGCCGTCTGAAGTAGCCAAGGTGAAGAGAAAGATCAAAGTCGGCGTGGATTACATACAAACACAGGTCGTTTATTACCAGGATGTTCTGGACAAGTTCTTCAAGGAATTGGGGCCAACGGATGTCCCGATTCTGGTTGGAATATACCCTGCTAAGAGTTTCGGATCGGCGGATTTCTTCGATAAGTACGTAGCAGGCGTAGACGTCCCGCCGGATTATCTGGTGGCAATGAAAGAGACGAAAGCGATAAAGGACAAGGAGAAGAAGAGAGAGGAAGTAGACAGAATCAACCTGGAGTTCTTTACCGATTTCCTGGAGCATCTAAAAGGAACACCGGCGGCGGGCTGCCACATGATGGCTGTAGGGTATCCCCGGATAGTTGGACCACTTAAGAAAGTAATGGACTGAGTAAGGGAACATTTTTTTCCCTTCTTTATTTTTTATGGCAACACAGAAAAAAATCGTAATGTTTTTATGTTGGATTTAGAACTTTTATCTTGAGTTGTTTCAAGCTAGGATAAAATCGTAAGGAGAAGGGGGGGAATAAGAAGATGGCAATAAAGATGAAGAAGGTATTGAGTTGTTTGAGTGTGTTTTTCCATGCGAGCATGCTTGCGTCTCTGATGCTTGCAGGCGAAAGGGTAGTATCGGATGCGGTAATCAATCGTGGACGAAATAGCAGCGGCGCGAATCATGTGAACATACGGACAGTAGAGGTGGCGGTATGACTCGACAAAGGTTGTTGATGCTTACATCCATGACCATTGCTATAGGTATTATGATTACAGGAGTGGTGGCAGGTTCGACAATAACAAACCCATCTATAGAAAATGCTGCAACCATCTCTACAATTGAGAGGCTGTCCCACAATCCAAAAATAGCGGAAAAAGAAAGACAAATAGGGCTTT
>QBUM01000200.1 GCA_013180585.1 Candidatus Methanophagaceae archaeon GoMg2 | reverse complement strand
CTACAAAACCAAATCCTATCTCCTTTGCCCTCCTTAGTTCTTCATACACTACCGGCGGAATATAAATCTCTTCAAATAAATGCTTAAGATGCTTAAGCGCACCAATCTTCCCGAACGTGCTCAAAATATCGGTGTCGGAAGCTACAATCATCCAAATACCTCTTTGATTTTGTCGTCAATCTCCGCTATCTCCTCGCCTTCTATTTCCCTTTTTATTCCTTTATCCGCAAGAATCTCCTTGAACTCAATTGTTGTAAGCCCGGCAATTTCTGCGGATTTCGCTAAAGATGCTTTTTTGCTACTGTAAAGTTTCAATGCAAGTTCAATCCGTATTCTCGGATTGCTGCGTATAATAATCCTGAAAGCTTCATTTAGAAGGTCTTCTTTACTTTTGTAATAATAGGGAATTAACAATTTTAAACCCTCTTTTGTTAGCTCACTCATAGTTCTCGCCTTAAATACTTTATATACATGGCTTATAAAAAACCTTTCTTTCAAAAAGAAAGCTTTACCGAAGAAATATTGTACTCCTCTCTTTAGCTTCCCACCGCCGCTGATGTTCCATGGTGCTCAGCGATGCGAAGAAGAATTTCTTGTTAATATGCGGATGCTGGCAAAGGAGCGCGGGGACAATGACTTTGTTGGATTCTTTTGTGAAGCAAATGCGCTGTATCGTAATTTTTATGAAGATGAGATGGAAAAAGAATCCGTGGAAATCTTAGCTGGACGTATTGAGCAACTAATAACAAAACTAAAGGAGTTTGAATGAAATATGTGTGATAAAATCAAAGGAGAAAGCAAAACCATGACAGAAAGTGGTTCAGGCAGGGTAGTATTAACCGCAGCACTGGCTGTATTGTCTTTGGGCGTTTACCGCTGCGGTTGAACGTGGCAACAATTCATGCGCCTTTAGATGGGAAATGAATCTGTGGAAATCTTAGCCTGACGTGTGGATTTACGGTAAAGACTCTTTTATAAAAGTGTATGTCTTAAAACTATAACGGTGATTTGAAATGGAAGAGAAGTTTGGATATGTCATAAAAGTAGATGGAAAGGTGGTTTGGGCAGGGCGGAACCCAAAAGATAAATATTTCGAAATCATGAAACAAAATCCTGGAAAGGAGGTAGCGATAGCGTGGCGAACAAAAGAAAAGATTCTGGTGTGTTGAAATGGAGATAGAATTTCCATACGTGGAAGAGGAAAGCGATGTATTGAACGCTGTAATGAGACCACGCATCAAGGTGAAAGCTCTTTCGGAACTGGTAAGCGATTGGATTACCATTGATGAGGTTTTGGCTGATACGGGTGCTGATTTCTGCGTGCTGCCAAGAGATATCGGAGAGACACTGGTCAAGGATATAACAACAGGCAAATACGCCGAGATTAAAGGGGTCGTTCCCGGAACGATCCTGGTGGGTGGCATACGTTCATCAAATAAATGTGAGAATCGGCAATTTTGAGTTCGGGGCGCCTGTTGCAATAGCAGACTCGAACGATGTCCCCTCTATTTTTGGTAGGGTTGATGCTCTGGATAAATTTGACGCGAACTTCTTGAAGGGCGAGAAGGTTAAACTTCGCTGGGAAGAATGAATGAATTCAGTGTAATACAGTCCCTGATAAACAAATCAAACAGCTTGAAACCGAAAAGCAACGTCTGTAAATTGTTTGCAGCGTAAACTACCGCTAAAAAAACCGGAAGTTTTTTATAGCGATATACCCAATAACAAAACTAAAGTAGGCAAGCTAAAATGGCATCGGAATCTATTATTCTACCACGGAAGCTAGGCGAGAAGTTAAAGGAAAAAGCAAAGGAGGCAGGGTATTTGCCAGACGAGTTAGGGTTGAGCAGAGAGAGGAGATGGGAGAATGGAGACCGGATATTTGCCAGACGAGTTAGGTGTTGAGTCACTGCATTTGAACGAAGAGTTAGACCCCGAAGACCTCGTGGAGCAGTACCAACAAACTTTTAAGAAAAGTTTGATCAAAAATGCTTCGCAGACTTAAGGAAAGTTTGATCAAATTGCTCCGCAGACGCTGAGCGAGAAATACCTTACGGAAGCGAAGGAACTTCTGAAGAAAGGTGACCTGGTTCAGACATCGGAGAAGCTGTGGGCTGCGTCTGCACTTGCGGTGAAGAGAATTGCGGCGAAGCGGGGCTTGAAATTGGAACAGCATGGCGGTTTGTGGGTTTTTATTAATATGCTGGCAAAAGACCGTGGGGACAATGACTTTGTGGGATTCTTTGGTGAAGCAAATGCGTTGCACCGTAATTTTTATGAAGATGAGATGGAAAAGGAATCCGTGGAAATCTTAACCGGACGTATTGAACAACTGATAACGAAATTAAAGGAGGTTTGTTGAATGGAATATGTGTGATAAACTCAAAGCAGGAAGCAAAGCCATGACACAACGTGGTTCAGGCAGGGTGGTATTAACCGTAGCACTGGCTGTATTTTGGGCGTTTACCGCTGCGGTTGCGAGCGCAGCAACGATTTACATGCCCGAAGGCGGG
This sequence comes from Candidatus Methanophagaceae archaeon GoMg2, assembly GCA_013180585.1. Taxonomy (GTDB): domain Archaea; phylum Halobacteriota; class Syntropharchaeia; order Alkanophagales; family Methanospirareceae; genus QENJ01. Next base: position 10,119 of record QBUM01000200.1, on the reverse strand, counting down.
AATCAGACGATTCAGTAGTTTTTGTGCTCCACGTGTGAAAAAACCGAAAAGCTTATAAAGGGTCCGTTCAAAGACTAAAAGTAGCAGCTTTGGTGAAGGAGCGATAAATGATGGAAAAGAATAATGTACAACGTTATGTATTAATGGTAACGGCGCTGGTGCTGATATTGATGAGTGCTGGAACCGGGTCGGCACTACCAATTTCTGGCGATTTGAACGGCGATGGCACAGATAGTTATGGTACCTTCGATCCCAGCACTGCTGGATTCACTTTTGACGGTAAAACAGTCAATTTCGGTACCTCCACTGATCTACCTGTTATTGGAGACTGGGATCACGATGGTAAAGATGAAATAGGTGTGTATAGACCAGACACAGGCAGCAGTCAGTCGGAGTTTCATTTGGTCACTCGTGACTGGACTTCTTTGTCAGAAGATGCAGGAGCAGCAGATAATGTCATCCCGTTTGGATATTACCCCACAAATATACCGATAGCTGGTGACTGGGACGGTGATGGTGACGACGACATAGGTGGCTTTAATCCCGGAAATAACAAGTTTTATTTATACATACTCAATTTAGGAACAGAATCTGCAACATCGTACAAGGACGTTCCTTTCGGAATTAGTGGTGACGAACCTATCATTGGTGACTGGGACGGTGACGGCGATGATGACGTTGGAGTGTACCGCGAGTATGATCCAGACTATAGCGGCAACCTGGTCTTTTATTTTGATCTGGATCTTGGTGGCGATCAAGCTGATTTAACCCCAATACCCCTTGGTGATAATGAAGATGTTGCGGTAATCGGAGATTGGGATGCCGATGGCGATGATGATGTTGGTCTCTATCGAGCAGGAACTTTCATAATAGATCCCGACTTCAACGTTCCGCATGATCTGGTATATTTAGATGATGGTATAGTTAAGGTCGGTGTTGATCTGGAATGGGGAGGTGCGATTAGTGTAATTATGCATCAGGGCATGAATTTAATTGACAACCATGATACAGGAAGGCTTGCACAGGTTGCATTTTATAACGATGATAGTGGCACATGGGATCCCGTACAAGGTGGAGACGTATCTAATCAGGGCAGTCCTGTTTTGGATTATAATACGGGAACAAACGTAATTTATACAAAAACCCAGCCAAGGGATTGGAACACAAGTGTACTGACCGATACTTATGTTGAGCAATGGGTTTCTCTGGAAGGGCAATCTGTTAAAGTACAGTATAAGTTTACACATTTCGGAACTGATACCTATACATTTCACGACCAAGAGTTTCCCTGTGCTTATATTAATTCACGACTGTATAAATTATTTACCTACACCAATGGTAATCCATGGACGAATGATGGAGTTAATGAGCTTATCATACCACAAACAGACCCGGGAACACCGAATACAGAATTTTATCCCACTGAGTACTGGGCGTCATTTGTGAATGACATGGGGTTTGGTTTGACACTGTATAGTCCAGATCATACCTCAAAATGGGCTGCGCATCGGTTTACCTGTGATACCAAGCCAAGTTATTTAGTAACGGTAGATCAGTTTGTTATCGAGCCCGGAACAGTTGAAGAAGCGACAGAATATTTCATTGTGGGGGATTATCCTGATGTGAGGAACATTGTGTATTCTTTGGAATCAAGTCAACCTCCCACTGTAATAACAGTGGACGATGATGGTCCTGCAGATTATAATACTATACAGGCGGCGGTGGATGCAGCGAGTGCGGGGGATACGATTGAGGTACGGAGCGGGACGTATGTCGAGAATGTGGATGTGGACAAGCGGCTTACGCTGGAAGGTGATGGCGCGGATGTGGTGACGGTGCAGGCGGCAGATACTTCGGATCATGTGTTCAATGTGACTGCGGATTGGGTGAATATCTCAGGGTTTACGATGAACGGGGCAAGGTTGTATTATTATCCTGCTGGAATTTACCTTAGAACTACGATTCACTGCAACATCTCTTATAATGATGTCGCGGACAACGACTACGGCATCTACCTGCAGTCTTCGAGTAACAATACAATTTTTAACAATAATGTCGCAAACAATGGCGATGATGGCATCAGCGTACATTCTTCAAATAACAATGTAATCTCTAAAAACGACATTTCAAACAATGTAGATGGTATCTTGTTATATGCGTCAAGAAATAATACAATCTCTAACAATAACGTTTCAAACAACTACGGCGGCATCCTTTTGGGATCTTCGAACGATAACCTAATCATTAACAATATTTTTGCAAATGACGGTCTTTCTGTACCAAATTCCTATGGAAATACTGTGAAAGATAATACGATAAATGGTAAACCTTTGGTATATCTTGAAAAAGAAGCTAATCAAATAATCAACAATGCAGGACAGGTTATATTAGTGAAATGCAATAATATCACGATAAAAAATCTTGATGTATATTACACACGTGTTAGCATAGAACTCTGGGAGACTACTAACAGTGAGATAAAGGACAACAACATATCGGATAGTGTATATGGCATTCAGTTGCATTATTCGGGCGACAATGCGGTCTCTAATAACAATATTTCAAACAACGGATGTGGAATCTTCTTAGATCATTCTTCGAGCGGCAACATGATCTCTAACAACAACATTTCAAATAACGAATGTGGCACTCAATTATCTCATTCAAGTACTAACGGAATTTATCTCAACAACTTCATAAATAACAAAAATAACTTTTATTTGTCGTATAGCTCAACAAACATCTGGAACTCCACATCAAAAATAGCCTACACATACAACGGTTCCGGGTTTGAAAACTACCTCGGCAACCACTGGGATGATTACACTGACGTTGATACCAATAACGATGGTATTTGGGATAATCATTACAACATAGATTCTGATAATGATAATTATCCGCTGGTGGAACCGTGGGAGAATTATGTAGAGTTGAAAGGAAGTCCTTGGCCGATGTTCGGGCATGATCCACAACATACCGGGCAGAGTCAATATGTGGGTGCACAGACAAATACTTTGAAGTGGACTCTACCCCTAACGGGTATACCGTCTATTGGAGCCGATGGTACAATTTACGTTTCTAAACACGCTATTAATTCCAATGGAAGCATAAAATGGGAATTAGTTTATCCCACCCTTAATGGCGCAGCCATTGGTGCTGATGGAACTGTCTATACGGGTTATGACAACCAAAACTTATACGCTATTGATCCAAATGGTACAGTGAAGTGGGTTTTTGAAACTGAAAGTAAAGTGGGCACTGGAGCACCATACCCAGTTATCGGCACTGATGGAACTATCTATTTTAACTCTCTTATAGACTTTGATCCTTTTATCGCCAAACTATACGCTGTTAATGTGAATGGTACGGAAAAGTGGAACTATACATTTAGTGGATTATTTAGTGGTCCTGCAATCGGTTTTGATGGAACTATCTATTTTGGGGTAATTGGCTCGAATTGGGGCTTATATGCGATAAATCCCGATGGTAGTTTAAAGTGGAGAAGTTATGTTTCTCTACGTATTTGTGGTTCCCCTTCAATAGCTTCTGACGGTACTATCTACTTACAAACAGACTATGGGTTGTGGGCAATCAATCCCGATGGTACGATCAAATGGAGAGCTGACTATATAGTAGATCCAATGGCAAGTTTTACGCCAGCAATAAGTAGGAATGGTACTATATACGCTATTTCAGAAAATAAATTATTTGCAGTTAATCCAAATGGTACACAAAAATGGAACTATTCTTCTAATGACCGATTTAGTTCCCGATCTCCAGCTATTGGCGCTGACGAAACCATTTATTTGGGTTCTAATGACCGTACTTTTTACGCACTTAATGCCAATGGGGTATTGAAATGGAAATACTCAACTACTGGATATGGTTTTTTATCTTCAGCAATAGGAGCAGATGGAACTGTCTACGTTGGCGATTATGCAGGACAAAATAGTACGTTCTATGCCTTCGATCCAAACCCCTCAATCTACTCCGTCGGTCAGGGCGCCCCGGATTTGGCAATCAAGAACCATTTCACCGCCGCCTACAACCGAAACGGCGCTGCAAATGTCCTCGGCAACCCAACAACCGCAGTACACAAAGCATGGGGCTACTGGGTGCAGGATTTCCCCGGTGCTTCCGGCTACGCCGGCGGGATAATCATGTACAACCCGTATAAAGATTACGCTTATTATATCCACGGCACAATCTGGGATCGTTATTACACTCTGGGCGGTCCAAATGCAAAAACCGACATAGAATTTGAGTTAGGTCTGCCGATAAGCGACATCGTGCCGTATGTGCATACCCTGCCGCCAGCAGTTTCCAGTCACGGTACGCAATTCAGGTACCAGAACTTCGAGGGCGGGGCGTTAGACCTCAACGTTGATACAGGGGCGGTTTTCGAGATACACGGTGCGATATTTGCCAAATGGAGAGAACTCGGCTATGCCGCTGGTGATCTGGGATTGGTAACGAGCGATGAACAAGAGGCGGCTATTTCTGCTATTGGAACTGAAGGCAGGGTAAGCGATTTCGAGGGCGGGCATATCCACTGGCATCGTAATGGACCATATGCGAATACGGCGTTTGAGACGCACGGTGCAATTGATGTGGTCTATTGTTCGGAAGACGGTAGTGGCGGGTGGCTGGGGTTTCCGGTGTCGAATGAGTATGTGAACCCGTCCGGGTATGCTCAGAGTGATTTTGAGGGTGGGTATATCACGACAACGGATGGTGTGAATTATGAGGCGTTTGTGTATGCAACCAATCCTCCCACAAACTTAGCTCAATTCAAATCCGATAGCACAACTGAAATACCGGTTGGCGGTACGACAAACGAACGAACGGTGATTTTCAAAGGCACCGTCAGCGATCCAGACGGCGACATGGTGAAACTTCAGGTAGAGCTGAGACGACTTGATGAGTACGGCGGGCAATTTGACGAAACTAAAGGCGGCCTTAAAGACAGTGGTTTTGTTGCGAGCGGTAGTGAAGCGGTTGCTTACGCTATTGAATTAATTGATGCGGATTATCACTGGCGAGCACGGGCTGTGGATGAACATGGCGATTCAAGCGAGTGGCAACAATTTGGCGGTAATGATATTTCGGAGGCGGATTTTGTAGTTAACCAAAACGGGGGTCAAAACGACAAAGACAAGTTGATAGACTCTTTGGAAGAACTAAGAGAAGCTATGCTCTTCAAACTTGACTGGGAAATTGATACAACAGCACAGACATTTACTAGTGTTAGGGGGTATCAACAATCTAAAAAATGGGCGGACCTCTTTGGAGCCCCTTTAAACATTTTACAGGGTACTCTTCAAATATGCAGCATCCCCCAAAAGATAAAAGAATTAGCTGAAGAGCCAAACAGAGCATTTACATCTTCTAAATCGTTACTCGAAGGATTATCTATTAGTGTAATGATGCATGGTTTAATAGAGAGTGGTGAAGATATGTATTATGGCTTATATGGCCCTCCTTACGGCAAAGCTGTCGAAGATATGCTTAAATCAGCAGACGACGAAATTATTTTCTCTATTGGGCCTATTGAGTTCAACTTTGATTCAAACATTTATAAGGACTACATTAAAAGTTATCTTATACTTCCACCGTCCAACGCTAGGTCACCGCTATTAATCACTAGAAGATCAGGTAAAGAGAATAGAAACATTATTGGAAGTTCTGAAGGTATACTTAGAGTTCGAATAAGTATTAACAAAGAGTTTAACAGTTTAATAGAGGATATTAATAGAAATGACCTACCCGACGATTTCCCAACAGAAGAAGTCATTGCTCAGATAAATGAACTTACGAGTGAAATAAAACAAAGCTTATATGCAACGGAAAATATAGATGTTGGATACGATACGTATCTACAGGACGAAGATGAGTATATTCCTAAGCACGTTCAAATAAAACTAGGGGCACCTGCAAAATCACAAGAAGTTTTTAGGGATATGTGTGGCATGGTAGCAGAGAAGATAGACTGTGAAATTACCGCAGAGATGGTTAACCTCGAGGAGAACATTGAATTAGTTATTAGTTACTATATCCCTAAATTCGGAAAGCGTATAGAAATACCCCAAACGATTATTTCGATTGCCGGAATGACCTGTGATGTGGCCACTGTTACATATTATTCTAATGCAGAAGATGAATTTTATATGCTACCTCAAGAGATGCTTTTCAGCGTACAAACAGAATCATCTAACCTCTGGATGATGGCTGATGATGTTAATCGGTATCTGCGTTATCGAATAGATATTTTGGAGCCTTCAATTCCAGAAGATCAAATACCCGTTACTTGGGCACATTTGTGTAGCCCTGGTGAACTTAGTGTTTATGATGCACAAAGGCGAGTTACCGGTTTAGTAAATGGAGAAATTAAAGAAGAAATCCCTGATTCTGATTACTACGAAAATACTGTTACAATATTTTTCCCATCAGATTCTTACCGCTACGAAGTAGTAGGTACAGATACCGGAACCTATGGATTAGATGTAACTTCTGTTGAAGATGGAAATGCTACTAACTTTACTGCTACCGATATTCCCACGTTAGCGAGTGCAACACATCAATACACTATAAACTGGAGTACTCTTTCTGAGGGTGGAAAAGGAGTTACAGTCAAGATAGATTCAGACGGTGATGGTGTATTTGAGCAGCATATTACCACAGATAATACCTTTTATCCACCACTCGCAAATTTCGCTTACACACCACAAAATCCAGTTGTCACTCAACTGATAACCTTTAACGCTTCTAATTCAACAGATCCAGACGGAACTATCACGAACTACGAATGGAACTTCGGTGACGGAAACGTAACGAACACAACTGAAGCTATAATAAATCATTCCTATGCTTCCACAGGTGTTTATACCGTAAATCTAACGGTAACTGATAATGACGGTGCAACGAACACAAAAACAAAATTAATAACAGTCACAAACTTATGTGGCGATGTTGCACCATATCCCAACAGTAATGGTGAAGTGGACATGGGTGACGTGATACGGCTGCTGAACCATGTAGGGTATCCCGGAAACTCAACATATACACTTTGTAACGATTGGGCAGGAGATTGCCGGTGCACTGGTGTAAGGAATATGGGTGACGTGGTATTACTGCTGAACAACGTAAGCTGTCCCGAAAATCAAAGATACGTGCTGGATTGTTGTTAAGAAACCTTTTCTTAGAAAGAAAAGCTTTAGCAAAAGAACTAAAATAAAAGGAGAAGGAAAAGAAGATGGATAAACGGATAGGGGGATTATTGGTGCTTGCAATGTTTGCGGTATTTGTAATGCCTGTGGGGGCACAAAACGAAGTATATCTCGTGCCGCAGGGCAGTACTGCATCATATGGCAATACCGCGGATGTAGAAATCTGGGTAAATGTTACAGAAACAGGATTCCAGAGCGGGCAGATAAATATGACTTACGACTCAACATGTGCAGATGTAACGACCTGGGTACGAAACACTACTAATTTCGCGGAGGGTAGATGGGAGCATTACGAAGGCAGAGAGTGGCTTACATTCATGGCAACGGCACCGCTGCCAGACGGTGAATACCAAGTAGGCACGCTCACGATACAATGTGTGAATGACAGTCAAGGAGGCTGTGAAATGGCATTGGACATCGTGGACTCGAGTAGTTTATTTAATGATATTGCTTATCCTGTTACTGCTACATGGACAGATGGGACATTTAGTGGTTCTCCTACAACAGAGCCGATACCGGAATTCCCAACGTTAGCAATTCCGATAGCCACAATAATTGGGCTGTTGTTGTTGATACGCAGACGGAGACATGAATAAGATTATAGCCTGCATGGTTGTATTGATGTTGGCAGTGTTTGCACTTACAACAGTAGCAGCTGCTCAGAAAGTATATCTACTGCCGCAGCAAAGCACATCCGCATACAGCAGCACAGCCGAAGTCGAAATCTGGGTAGATGCTATAAATTTCCAGGGCGGTCAGATAAATCTGACTTACGATCCCGCGTGTGCGGATGTGACGGATTGGACCCGAAACACGACTAATTTCCCGATGGGCGGGCGAGAGCATTACACGGGTAACGACTGGATTACCTTTACGGCATTGGACTCGCTTGCGGGGGAATACCGGGTAGGTACGCTTACGGTGCAGTGCGTGCATGAAAAAGGTTGTGAAACGGTATTGGCGTTTGCAGAGCCGAGCGAGTTGTTTGATGCAAAAGGCAATCCGGTTGCTGTTGACTGGCAGGCGGGTACTTTCAAGTGCTCCGGTTCTACTTCGGCTGCTACTACACAAACGTCTTCGGGTGGTGGGTCGGGGGCTACAAATACGGAAACAGAGACACCAACGGCAACTCCTGCATCTACGGTAACACAGGGTATGGCTGCAGTACCAGCAGCTTCTACAATAACGCCAACTCCGGCAGCTACTCCGTCTCCTACCGTTTCTGCTTTTGTCTTGCCTACACCTACACAGTCACCCGAAGAGAAGAAGGAATTGCCGGGTTTTGAAGCGGTTTTTACGATATTAGGCGTTCTTGTGATACAATACATGAAATCAAGACGGCGGGAATAAACAGATTAAGCGTTGTGTAAAACGGCACCCGCTGTAAAAGCTTTTATACCTATATAAAATAGTAGTAGAGTATAGCTGGAACGAGAGAGTAATTATGGATAAAGCAGCACAAAATTCAATTCAAATAGAGGCGAAAACGCATCCTGCCATTAGTAGCTTGCCCGTTCTTGAGTTGGGGAAGAAAGAAGTAGGTTCTGCGGAAGATGGCTGGAAAGCTTTTTTGGAAATGGGAGAAGATGGTCTTGGCAGCAAATTGCACAATGCTTCAGAAGAGCATGATAAGTACATTTACCCGAATAAGAAAGTATGATTTTTATTGATACCGGTGCCTGGATTGCGTTAGAGGATGTAAATGACATTAACCATCTGGAAGCGGTGATGTTTCGAGATAAACTCGAAAGGGGCGCGAAACGGCTTATTACCACTTCTTATGTATTGGATGAAACATATACGTTCCTGTTCCTCCACATAGGCTATAAGAAGACGCTACTTTTTCATAATAGAATTCAAAGAATGAGGCAGGGTGGCATCCTCGTGGTAATTCATATCTCCGAAGAGATAGAAGAGGAAAGCTGGTATGTCTTTGAAAAGTACAACAAAGATAAAAGATGGTCTTTTACTGATTGCACGAGTAAAGTGGTGATGGATTCATTGAGGATCAAAGAGGCTTTTACATTTGACCACCATTTCGACCAAATGGGTTTTTGTCCAAAAGCCATAAGAGGGAGAATTAGTTAAAATCTATGTAATCTTGTGATGCTACAGATACAAACTTCCAGGGCGGTCAGATAAACAGGACATACGACTCAGCATATGCGGATGTAACCGATTGGACCAGGAACACGACTAATTTCCAGATGGGCGGGCGAGAGCATTACGCAGGTAAAGACTGGAATACATTCACGGCATTGGACTCGCTTTCGGGGGAATACCGGGTAGGTACGCTTACGGTGCAGTGCGTGAAAGAATCAGAAGAAGGCGGTGAAACGGTATTAGCGTTTGCAGAGCCGAGTGAGTTGTTTGATGCAAAAAGCAATCCTGTTGCTGTGGACTGGCGGGCTGGTACGTTCAAGTGCTTTTATTCTACTTCGGCTACTACTACACAAACGTCTTCGGGTGGTGGACCGGGTGCTACAAATACTAAAACAGAAACACCCACGGCAACGTCTGCATCTACGGTAACACCAGGTATGAGAGCAGCAGCGCCACCAGCTTCTGCAATAACGCCAACTCCTGCGGCAACTCCGTCTCCTACTGCTTCTGCTTTTGTGTCACCTGCACCTACACAGCCACCCGAAGAAAAAAAGGAAGTGCCGGGTTTTGACGCGGTAACAGTATTGTTAGGTGTTCTTGTGGTATTTGTAGTATTGTACGTAAAATCAAAAAGAGGAAACGGAAAAAACCACGAGATTCCACAAGATTAACACAAAACTTTCTTAGAGACGATTTATTTAAATAGTAAGATGCCCGTTAAAATTAATAGTAAAAGGAAAAATGAGCGAAGCTGTTTCTGTATTCGACAAAAATGATTTAGAACTTTTGT
>QBUM01000201.1 GCA_013180585.1 Candidatus Methanophagaceae archaeon GoMg2 | reverse complement strand
ACTCTATTGGGAGATTATAGCGAATAGTTCCGCCCACCCCTACTAATCACCATTTTTTGTGTTAATCTTGTGAAATCTCGTGGTTTTTTAGTTAGCTATACAAATACAGATTTTTTAAAAAAACTTCTTGCGGTAGAAAACGTATTATATAATTAAAAATGGTAAGCGTAACTATAGCATTTGCGCATCACAAAGGCGGGACAGGCAAGACAACCTCTTGCATAAACATCTCTGGATACCTTGCACTTTCAGCTAAAAAAGTGCTTGTTATTGACCTGGATCCGCAGGCAAATGCGACTTCCGCACTTGGCATTGACAAAAATAATCTGGGTGAATCAATGTATGATGTAATGGTTGGAGCTGTGAAGATTGAGGATACTGTTTTAGAAACAGAGATAGAAAACATCCATCTCGCTCCTGCCACTCTTGACCTTGTTGGTGCTGAGTCCTACTTGTACAGAATAAACAATAGAATATCTATCCTTAAACGCAGCATAGAGGGCATAAGGAAATATTATGATTACATATTGATAGACACACCGCCAGGTCCAGGTCTTTTTATTATTAATGGTGTTGTGGCATCCGATTACACAATTGTCACGCTTGACCCTGGCGTTTTTGCATTAGAAGGGGTTGAGACACTGAGTTTGATTTTTGATGACATTAACGAAAGCAGCGGTGTCAAGATAAATCTGCGGATGGCTATTCTCACAAGATGCAATAAGGCATCGTTATTTGCCAAGATTGCAGGAAGAAGTGACCCTGTAAAGGAAATAAGAAAAGGCATGAAAGGGTTTTTTGATTCCGTTTTTACCGTGCCTTACGGGGCTGAGGTTTATGAGGCACAGTTGAAAGGCGTACCAATATCGCATTACAAGCCGAAGTGTAAGGCAGGCGTTGCGTATAAAGAAATCGCCGAGGAAGTGATGAGATAGGATGAGGATACATCGGGTGGTCATAAAAAATGAGGAGGTAGCGGGGATATGGTAAAGGATAAGATAAGGAAACCGGGCAGGAAGGCTTTGTTTGAGGATGTAGAAGTAGGAGGGATGGAGGAGGGGGATGGAAGTATAGAAGTTGACAACGGAGAAACGGAAGAAGAGTATAGAGAAAGGCAGTTGCGACACTTGATAGAGGCAATGGACGCTTTTAAGAACGGTGACTTAACTTTAAGGCTGCCGAAAGAGAAAGACGATATATACGGCGAGCTGGCAGACTCATACAACGAAATGGCAGAGATAGTAGGGGGCGTTACAACAGAGATGACCCGAGCGGCAAAGGTTGCAGGTACAGAAGGCAAACTAACCGAGCGTGCGTCAGTACCCGGTGTTGCAGGTAGCTGGAAAGATGCTGTTGACGCCTTAAATGGTTTAATTGACGCTATCGCTAAATCCAGGCTTGAAATCGAAAGAATACTTGGCCACATATCCAGGGGCAATTTGACGGAGAAGTTTGCAATACCGGTGGCAGGCGACTTCAAAGTAATGGCTGACACTGTCAATAAAACTGTTGATTGCCTCAATCTAATTGGCGGTGAAGTATCAAGGGTAACAAGGGAAGTAGGCGTAGAAGGGAAACTTGGCACACAGGGAGAAGTGCCGGGAGTTGCGGGAGCCTGGAAGGAGCTGACTGATAATGTGAACCTGCTGGCTGCAAACATGACAAATCAGGTTAGAGATGTTGCCAGGGTAGCTACAGCATTAGCCGAGGGTGACTTCACGCAGAAAATCACTGTGGATGCAAAAGGAGAGTCACAGCAGCTCGAGGAGACGATCAACAGCATGGTGGATAGAGTTAATCTAATTGGCGGTGAAGTATCAAGGGTAACAAGGGAAGTAGGCGTAGAAGGGAAACTTGGCACACAGGGAGAAGTGCCGGGTATTGCGGGGACCTGGAAGGAGCTGACAGATAATGTGAACATGCTGTCTGCAAACCTGAGAGATCAAGTGGGAGATATTGCTAAGGTAGCAACCGCATTAGCCGATGGTGACCTCACACAAAAAGTCACGGTTGATGCAAAAGGAGATATACAGCAGCTCAAGGAGACGATTAACAACATGGTTGATAAAGTCAATCTAATCGGCGGTGAAGTAACACGGGTAACAAGGGAAGTAGGAGTAGAAGGTAAACTTGGTGCGCAGGGAGAAGTGCCGGGTATTGCGGGGACCTGGAAGGAGCTGACTGATAATGTGAACATGCTGTCTACAAACCTAAAAAATCAGGTAGGAGACATTGCTAAGGTTGCCACCGCGTTAGCCGATGGTGACCTCACTCAAAAAATCACTGTGGAAGCAAAAGGAGATATACAGCAGCTCAAGGAGACGATTAACAACATGGTTGATAAAGTCAACCTAATCGGCAGTGAAGTAACACGGGTAACAAGGGAAGTAGGAGTAGAAGGTAAACTTGGTGCGCAGGGAGAAGTGCCGGGTATTGCGGGAACCTGGAAGGAGCTGACTGATAATGTGAACATGCTGTCTACAAACCTAAAAAATCAGGTAGGAGACATTGCTAAGGTGGCCACCGCGTTAGCCGATGGTGACCTCACGCAAAAAGTCACAGTGGATGCCAAAGGCGAGATTCTGCAGCTCAAGGACAACATCAACGGCATGGTTGATAGGCTCAATGTCCTTGTTGCTCGGGTGAGGGATTCCGCCAATACTGTTGCTTTATCCGCTCAGAGTATTGCCTCCTCAGGTACTGAGATGAGCACATCCACAACACAGGTAGCAGCATCAGTGGAGGAGATAGCAAAAGGTGCACAAGATCAGGCAGAGAAGATAGATGCGGCATCCGGGGCTGTGGAGCAGATTTCAAAGGCTGCTATTGAGGTAGCCGATAGGGGGGATGAGGTGAACAGAGCAGCATCTGCCGCGAATAAGAGTGCACAGACCGGCCTTAGAACAGTGAATGAGGCTGTTAAAAGCATGCAGAGGATATCAGAGGTGGCAGAGGGGACATCATCAACTGTTGAGACTATGGCGCAGAGGGGCGAGGAAATTGCCATGACCTTGGGCGTTATCACAGACATCGCATCCCAGACAAACCTGCTTGCATTGAATGCTGCAATAGAGGCTGCGAGGGCTGGAGAGGCTGGTAGGGGGTTCGCTGTGGTTGCAGAAGAAATACGCAAGCTTGCGGAGAATAGCAGAAAATCCGCAGGTGAGATCGCAGAACTTGTGAAGTCTATACAGGAGGAAACTGTATCTGCGTCAGAGGCGGCGAAAACAATGACGGAAAGTGTGACATCAGGCAGGGAAGCAACAGATAAATCATCAGCGGCTCTTGATAACATCTCATTTACAATGAAGCAGACATCAAATGCAGCCCTGGTGATTTCAGATGCGGCAGCGCAGCAGAAAACAAGTATTGAATCGGTTGTAAAGATGGTGGAGGGAATTTCCACGATTGCAGAGGAAACAGCAGCAGGTTCTGAGCAATCTTCTGCTTCCGCCCATGAACTAACCTCTGCTATGGAAGAACTCACAACTTCAGGTCATGAGCTGGTAGGCATTGCTGCAGAACTCCAGGATGCCGTAGCAAGATTCAAACTTGGAAGGGAAGTAGTGGTGGCTAAAGCAGCCAAAGAAGTGCTAAAAATGAGGGAGTGATATTAAATGCCAGAAGAAAGAACGGCTGCAGATGCTGAGGAGACGAAAACATTTGTAATCTTCAGGCTTGGAGATGAAGAGTTCGGCATGGATGTGACGAACATAATGGAGATTGCAAGGATAACAAAAATTACAAGAGTTCCTCACACCCCAGATTTTATTGAGGGAATAATAAATCTCAGAGGTAGCTTATCAACAGTCATAAACCTCAGGAAAAGGTTTGGTTTTGAGCCAAAGGAGATAGATGCGGATTCAAGGATAATTATAGCAGAGCTGGAGGACAAGCCTGTTGGCATGCTTGTTGATGCAGCAACAGAGGTATTGAGAATTCCTGTATCTGATATTGAGGCAACACCTGAGATGGCTACAACAGAGATATCTAAGGAGTTTTTGGTGGGTGTGGGCAAAGTTGAAAACCGACTTATCTTCTTACTTGATCTGAAGCAAGTGTTGGCAAAGAAGGATTTAGAAGAACTGAAGGAGTTTGAGGAGCAGGAATAAATGTTTTCTTAAACGTTTTGTAACACTTTTTGCAAAGTTTTTTATATATTTATTTAGGACGCAGATTTACACGGATTTGTTTTCTTCTGCGTTAATCAGCGTTAATCTGTGTCAATAAATGATTTTATTTAAGGAAAAATGCCGCGTAAGCCAATTCAGATAAAAAGGGGTTATTATCACAGGTTCTTTTCCCTGAAGGGAAAGTCTTATAAATACGTTTGGCATATATATTAATTGTCTCGAACGAGAAAATTATGAGTGGTAAAATGGTTCAAGAGCAAAAAGGAAAATACAAATTTATAGTAATAGCTGCCCTGTCAGGTATTTGCTGCTTTCTCACTTATTATAGTCATGTGGTACTCTCAACTGAGATTGTTTTTACACACTTCTTTTACATTCCGATTATCTTAGCATCGGTGTGGTGGAGAAGAAAAGGTTTAGTTGTGGCGATTTTTTTAGCCTCGCTGCTCCTTTTCAGTCATTTCCTTGTTGGCATTGAGACGAATATTATCTCTGATCTAATTCGAGCCTCTATGTTTATAGTTGTGGCTCTGGTATCGGCGATTTTAAGTGAGAGGATAGCAAAGATGATTGATAGCCTCAATCTAATTGGTAGTGAAGTAGCAAGGGTAGCAAGGGCGGTAGGGGTAGAAGGTAAACTCGACGCACAGGTGGAAGTGTCGGATATAGAGGAGACCTGGAAGGAGTTGACTGATAATGTGAACATGCTAGCGGCAAACCTGAGAATTCAGGTTAGGGACATTGCGAAGGTAGCCACAGCAATAGCGGCTGGGGACCTCACACAAAAAATCACAGTAGATGCAAAAGGGGAGATGCAGGAGCTAAAGGACACTATAAACAGCATGATTGATAGCCTCAACACCCTTGTTGCTCAGGTGAAGGATTCTGCCAGTACTGTTTCTTCTTCCGCTCAGGGTATTGCAGCCTCGGGTACTGAGATGAGCACGTCCACAATGCAGGTAGCAGTGTCAGTGCAGCAGATAGCAAAGGGTGCACAGGATCAGGCAGAAAAGATAGAAGCGGCATCCATATCTGTTGAGCAGATTTTAAAGGCTGGTACGGAGGTATCCGATAGGGCGGATGAAGTGAACGCGGCGGCATTTGCTGCGAGTGAGAGTGCCCAGAAAGGTTTTGAAACAGTGGGTGAGGCTGTAAAAGCATGTCAGGGAGTAACAGATGCAGCAGAGGAGACATCAGCAACAGTTGAGATATTGATGCAGAGAGCAGAGGAAATTTCTACGGCACTGGGTGTTATCACCGACATTGCATCCCAGACAAACCTGCTGGCATCGAATGCCGCAATAGAGGCTGCGAGGGCGGGTGAGGCAGGTAAAGGGTTTGCTGTGGTTGCCGAAGAGGTGCACAGACTCGCAGAGGATAGCAAAAAATCGGCTGGAGAGATTGCGGAACTTGTGAAGTCTGTACAGAAGGAAACGGTAGCTACATCAGAGGCAGTGAAAACAATTAGAGAAAGTGTGATAGCAAGCAGAGAAGCAAGAACTAAAACCGCAGCGGCTCTCGATAACATCACATTCCCGCTTAAGCAGACAACAAATGCAGCGCGGGCTATTTCAGAAGCAGCAGCCCAGCAGAAGACAAGTATCGAATCCGTTGTAAAGATGGTGGAAGGGGTGTCAGAGATTGCAGAGGAGACAGCGGCAAGTTCTGAGGAATCCTCTGTATCTGCCCAGGAACTAACCTTCGTTATGGAACAGCTCACAATTTCGGGGCGGGAGCTGGTAGGTATTGCCGCTGAACTCAATGATGTGGTAGAACGGTTCACACTCAGTACTGAAACGATGGCGGCTAAAAACGTCAAAAAGCGCTAAGATGGGATAAATAAGGAAGAGGAGGACAAATAAGAGATGAAAAAAGTAAGAGTATTGTTAGTGGACGATTCCACATACATAAGGACGGTTCTTGGTAGCATATTAGCCGAGGCAGGATTTGAAGTAGTTGACGAAGCCGCAGATGGCGAAGAGGCAATTCGGAAGTACATGAATCTCAAACCAGACGTAGTATTGATGGATGTTATAATGGAACCTATGGACGGAAAGGCAGCGACGCAGGCGATACTGGATAATGACCCTACGGCAAAGATATTGATGGTTACGGTGTTGGAAGATAGAAATATGCTTGTGGATTTGATGAAGATGGGAGCAAAAGGCCACATCACGAAACCGTTTTCGAAAGAGGAAATCACAGAAAAGATAAAGGAAATTATAGGGGGTATTGAATGATGCAGGACGCAGGATACGAGGACTTGGGTGATCTCAGGAATATAAAGGGAGGCAATAGAATTGACTGAAACAAGAGCAAAAGAATTCGAAAAAAAAATGCTGGAGCAGATATTGAAGACTGCCGCTTCAAAGTCAATGATTTATTTGCAATTCTTCATTGGCAGAGTGATCAAAATCGAATCGCTATCTATTTACGAGACTGCACAGCAATTAAGAACAGAGAAGGATTCGATTATATCACAGATAGAGTTAAGAGAGGGCAGTGATGTGGTTGGAAGTATATACATGATATTTCCATTTAAAATTGTGCACCGACTTGCGGAAAACATGTATGAGGATTTGATCCCTGAGATTTTAGAAAAGCATGTTTTAGATATGGCTGAGGAGATGACCAATATTATCTCGGCACCACTCAGTGAGGCTGTCACTTTCTTCCGCCATACAACAGTCATTCCTTCGGTTGCTCGCATAGTTAGCTACGATGAGTTCAAATCCTTGCCGTTAGTGGAGGATTTGGTTTTAGAAATAAAAACCGGTGGCAACATGTGTGGTGAAATTTACTTTGTAATTGAGGAGGAGACCGTAAAGAAATTAAGGAGAACGCTGAGGATGAAGGCGAGGAGATAATAGAACCATACAAGATGCAGGGAAAACGTATAAGGATTGGGACACTTCGATTTTTTTGATACTTTTAGACGGAAATATGAAGAATTCACAACTTCATCAAAGCTGTGGAAAAAGGACATAAATCACAATTCAGGGTCTTGCGTCCCGCGGGATAAATATGATAAATGTGCTGGTAGTGGATGACTCGCCACTGATGAGGAGGATGATATCAGAAATGCTGGACTCTGCATTGGACATACGAGTAGTTGGCACTGCCAGAGACGGTATGGATGCAGTAGAGAAGACAGAAAAGCTCAGGCCTGATGTTGTAACCATGGACATAGAGATGCCGAGGATGGATGGATTGACTGCTTTGAGTTGTATAATGTCGAGAACTCCGGTACCTGTGGTGATGCTCACGGCAATGGGCAAAATAGAAGCGGACCTTGCCGTGAAATCCATTGAGTACGGTGCTGTGGACTTTGTATCAAAACCCGGCAAGACTATCTCTTTGGACATAGAAGAGGTGAAAGATGAACTGATAAGCAAGGTCAGGGCTGCCTCAACCGTGAATGTGAAAAAGATGTTTTTCAATGTGGTGGGAAGAAGATTGATAGAAAAACTGTTAACACCGCCGAAAACAGACAAAAAAGTTATGATTATCGGTGCGTCCACAGGAGGACCGCATGCACTATCAGAAATCATACCGAAACTGCACAGAACATTCCCCTTAGCAGTTTTGATTGTTCAGCACCTGCCAGTTGGCTTCTCAAAAAGCTTTTCCGAACGACTGAGCTGGCAGACTTCTATCACATTGAAAGAAGCGGAAGATAATGATGTTATTAAGCCGGGTCAGGTATTCATTGCACCATCTGGTTATCATACAATTGTAAAAAACGGTAGGTTAGAATTAAATAAGAGACCAAAGGTGAACAGGATGAGACCAAGCATAGATGTAGCAATGAAATCAGCAGCAGAAGCATATAATGGCAAGGCTATTGGCGTGCTGCTCAGTGGCATGGGAAAAGACGGTGCAGAGGGTATGAAGGCAATAAAAGAACAAGGAGGGGGGACTATTGTGCAGGATGAGCTCACAAGTGTTATATTTGGCATGCCGAAGGCAGCAATAGAGATGGGTGGTGTGGACAAGGTCGCAGCACTGCCGGATATTGTAGATGAAATGATGAGGATATTGTGATATGGTTTGAAAATGTTATACGCCATTGCAAAAACAAAAATACGCAAGTTATTTATTTACCCAAAATCTATTTAAAAGTCAGGAAGAGAAAAATGAAAGGAGTAATTGTACTCGCCTTAAAGGAAATGGTGATAGAGAAATATGGAATAGACAAATGGAAAAAAGCATTAGCAAAAGCAGGGATCGGCGAAGAGCCTTTGATTATGCCAATATCCAATATTGATGATCAGATTTTTTTGAGAGTTGTTAATTCACTCTGTGAGGTTCTAAACATATCCTTCATTCATGCGGCAGATGCTTTTGGTGATTATTGGGTCACTGTGTATTCACAAAAAATGTATCGTGTTTATTATAAAAATGTCAAAACGGCAAAGGAATTTTTGTTAAAAATGGATTCAGTCCATGTTGCTTCTACAAAAAGTATACCTGATGCTAATCCGCCAAGATTCGAATATGAATGGACGGATGAAAAGACACTGATTATGAAGTATAAATCACAACGTGGATTGATAGATCTCATGGTGGGGTTAATTAAGGGGGTTGGAAAATTGTATAAGGAAGATTTAAAAGTGACCAAACTTGGGAGCGATAAAGTCGAAATTGTTTTCCCATAGCCCTATTACGCCATTACGCCTAACATTCCTTAGAACTCTTTTATCCTATCTTTATCCGAAAAAAAACTCTGAAGCTGAAAACAGAAGCGGATATAAAGACAGAGTCTTAAGGCAATAAAAGCAAAAGTAAAGTTCAACTTACCAGAAATATATTTATTTCTTTGGTAAAGCTTTCTTTTTTAAAGAAAGGTTTGTGATAAAATGGCTGTTGATGTACAAAATCTCAAATCCAAAAGACAAAACCAAACTTTTACTTCAACATGAATGTATGCGACACCTGCCACTGAAGAATTTAATAACTAATAATTACAATAAATTAACAGGTGATGGGGATGGAAAAGATAAAGATAGAAGCAAAGGAATTTTGGGATGACAAAAAATGGGCTGAGAAGAATTATCCCGATTTGCAAGAGAAGTATCCGGACAAATGGGTGGCGATAGTGGACAAAAAAGTTGTCGCTGCTGGCAAGAGCTTAAAGAACATCGAACTTGAAGCAGAGCATAAGACCGGCGTACCAAGAGATAGAATCCCCGTTATTTTTATAGAGGGCGAAGTGAACATCTTATTTGAATAAAGGTAATCCAACGATATGATAAAGCTATCTTTTATAGAACTACGGGATAGGAAGTTGGAAAAATTGGTTCCAGGGTATGGATACCTAACGAGATTGATTTGCAATACAAAGCTCAAGACGCTCAATGGTTGGACAAAGAGCTATGATGCTATTATTGACACTGGGGCTCACATTTCCATAATACCCCTGGAAATATGGCAAGATTTGGAAACGAAAATCTTCGCTGATTATTACGTCAGGGGATTATCGCCAAATAAAGAATGCTATGTTAATATTAAAGTTGCTAAAGTCAAATTGGTCATTTTCGATGAAAGTGGAAATAGAACTCCGGAACTTGAAATATTTGCATATCTCGCTTTAGATGAGGGTATACCTCTAATCCTTGGTTTCAAGACCTTGTTAGACGAATTTAAGATTTGCTTTGACCATAAAGATAACAAAGCATGGCTTGAATAACTGTAATAAAGATGGTTGACGTATCGAAATATAAGGAACTGTTCGTAGATGAGTCAAGGGAGCATCTGCAATGTATAAGTAGAAATCTACTGACGTTGGAGAATGAACCAGAGAACACAGAAGCATTAAATGAAACGTTCCGGGCTGTGCACACATTGAAAAGCATGGCTGCCACCATGGGATATCCAGAGATGGAAAACCTATCGCATGATATGGAGAGCGTGCTTGACATGCTGAGGAAAGGGGGTGAAATTGAGAAAGGAACTGTTGATGTTCTGTTAGAATGTCTTGACAACCTGGAAACGCTGGTCGAAAGTGTAGCATCCGGTAAAACGGTTGAGCGTGATTTAACAGCACTGTACAAAAAACTGGATTATATTCTGCCGACGAAAGAAGGTTTTGACGTATCAATCGCTACGAAAGGAAAGAAATGGGAGGAGGCAGGAAGGGTCGGTCCTACAATACGGGTAGGCATAGAAAAGATACAGGCATTGCAGAACCTTGTTGGAGAATTAGCGATAGCAAAGATGAGGCTTCTTCAGATAGCATCAAAACAAGCCAGCCATGAGCTCAATGAGATAACAGCCACAATAGACAGGCACACATCAGAACTACAGGACAAGGTAATGGAGATGCGCATGTTCCAAGTTGGATACCTATTTGACAAGTTTCCGAGAGCAGTGAGGGATTTAAGCAGGAAAACAGGGAAAGAAGTAGATTTTATTGTATCCGGTAAGGAGATAGAACTTGACCGTCTTGTGCTTGATGAGATAAATGATGCAGTACTGCATCTGCTGCGTAATGCGGTGGATCATGGTATAGAGAAACCAGAAGATAGGAAAAAGGCTGGTAAAGAGGATAAAGGAAAGGTTATATTGAGTGCGATGAGAGAAGGGAACCACGTTATTGTATCAGTCGAGGATGACGGCAGAGGAATGGATATAGAAGAAATCAAACGTATAGCAGTGGAAAGAAAGATCATAACCCGTGATGAGGCATCGAGGATGATTGACACGGATGTTTATGAACTCCTGAGTGAGCCGGGGCTGAGCACGGCAAAAGAGATTACGGATATTTCAGGCAGGGGTGTAGGTTTTGATGTTGTGGAATCAAAGGTCAAAATGCTGGGTGGAAGCGTCAGAATAAGATCAGAAGAAGGTAAGGGAACAAACGTTGAATTACGTCTGCCTTTGACTACCGCTATTATTAAAGCGTTACTTGTTGGTGTAGAAAGCGAGATTTATGCCATCCCATTCGATTTTGTTAGTGAAATAGCAGCAGTTGGCGAAGCGGATTTGGAAATTGTGGAAGGAAAAGAGATGTTTAGATACAGGGAACAGGTCCTGCCGCTACTACGACTGAAAAACATCTTGGACGTTCCCGGAAACGAAGGTAGGATAGGTCCTGTTGTGGTGGTAGAAAGAAACGAGAAAATCTTAGGGATTATGATTGGCAGACTTATAGGTCAGCAAGAGATAGTAGTCAAGCCACTGGAAGGAATACTCAAAGGCAGGAAAGAATTTACAAGTGCAACGATACTCGGCGATGGGTCTGTTGCGCTCATCTTAGATGTAGGTGGGTTGGATACATGACGCAGAAGGAAGAGGGTTGTGATAAGTCCTGTGATTTTTATTGAAAGCCGAGCGTTTATATTATAGATAGATGTGAAATAGTGATAAGAAGGCAGAGCGACGAAGATAAAAATGAAAACCTGGAAATTCGGGGATAATGTGGATACGGACCAGATAATACCCGCGGAGTATCTAACGACGGGCGACGCGAAGCAACTGGCAGCTCATGCGTTCGCTAAAGTAAGACCTGAATTCTCGGAAGAGGTGAAGGAAGGTGACGTAATCGTTGCGGCTGATAATTTCGGTTGTGGCAGTTCGCGGGAGCATGCACCGCGTGCATTAATCGGTGCGGGTATATGTTGTGTTGTTGCGAAGAGCTTTGCACGGATTTTCTTCAGAAAT
Source organism: Candidatus Methanophagaceae archaeon GoMg2 (assembly GCA_013180585.1). Taxonomy (GTDB): domain Archaea; phylum Halobacteriota; class Syntropharchaeia; order Alkanophagales; family Methanospirareceae; genus QENJ01. The sequence goes on along the minus strand of QBUM01000201.1, from coordinate 1,191 downwards.
TCAATTAATATCGGGTTGCCGTTAGTAGAGGCAGATGTCTTCGGCAGGATAGAAGAAGTAGATGAAATAGAGGTGAATTTTGACAAGGGTGTGATAATAAATCTTACAAAAAAGGAGGAATACAAATTCGAACCGCTACCGGAATTTATGCAGAAGCTGTTGGATAGCGGGGGGTTGATTCCATATATTAAGAAGCAGAAATGATAAAAGCAGGTATAATAGGCGGAACGGGATACACGGGCATTGAGTTAATAAGACTGCTCGTGATGCACCCCGAAGTAGATTTATCGGTAGTAACGTCGCGGAGATACAAAGGTAAGAAGGTAAGCGATTTGTACCCGCACCTGTTTCCGTTTATAGAACTCGAATACGAAGACGTTGATACGAAAGAAATAGCCAAAAGAAGCGATGTTGTTTTCGTGGCGGTGCCTCATGGAACTGCAATGGACTACGTGCCGGGGTTAATGGCACAAGGCGTGACAGTGATAGACTTGAGTGCGGATTACCGGCTGAAGAAGGCAGAATATGAACGGGTGTACAAACGTAAACACAAGGACAAAGAGGAGCGGGAAGCTGTATATGGGCTGACGGAACTGCATCCCGAAGTAGCGGAAGCTGATTTGGTTGCGAATCCCGGCTGCTACCCCACAGGTGCTATACTTGCGGTTGCGCCCTTAGTGAAAGCGGGACTGGTGAGCCAGGTAGTATTCGATTCGAAGTCGGGCATATCGGGTGCTGGTGCGGAACCGTCTGAAACGTCTCATTTTCCTAACCTTGCAGAGAATATCATTCCTTATAAAATCACGGAGCACCGGCATGTAGCGGAGATGAGGAATGAATTGGGTGTGAAAGTAAGTTTTACACCGCATGTCATTCCGTCTATAAGGGGCATACTTACCACCGCGCATGTTTTCTTAGCAGAAAAAGTAAAACCGCTGGAGGAACTCGAAGCGATATACACGCGGTTTTATGAGGGTAAAAGATTTGTACGGCTCAGAGAAGGGCTGCCGTCGTTGAGTTCCGTAAGGGGTACTAACTTCTGCGATATTGGGATTTCAGTAGAGGCGAATAGCGATCGGGTTGTGGTGGTTTCGGCAATTGATAATCTGGTTAAAGGTGGTTCAGGGCAGGCGATTCAGAATATGAACGTGATGTTCGGGTTGGATGAAGAGGAAGGGTTGTGGTTTCCGG
>QBUM01000202.1 GCA_013180585.1 Candidatus Methanophagaceae archaeon GoMg2 | reverse complement strand
ATATTGTGGGCTTTCCGGATGCGGATTGTATTCCTGAGAGATGTTGGCCAGAGGGCTTGATGGACGATTTTAGCAATGATATTGTCGGTGACTGAATAGGGGTGATACAATAACCCTACTCCTTATTTTACTTCACGTTCTTTCGTTCGTGTTTATATGGCAGTTCGTTGGCTATCCTTCGTTGATGGCTATTGTTGCACAGAAATCAAAGCCTGAAAATGAAGATTGCGGGCACAGTCGAATTTTCTAGTGAAATCACTAGCTTTTTAGAGGGCTATCTGAGTTTTACCGCCGAGCACATGGAGCACGCAGAGACATCAGAAAAACTAAGCACAGATTGAGACACTCTAAAAACTCTGTTATCTCAGCGCTCTCTGCGGTGATAAATCACTAGCTTTTTAGACAGTGCCAGATTGCGTTCCAACCGTTTGTTTCTATTATCGTGCCGAGATATAACGAGGGGAAAGTAATAGAAAAGAGAATAATAAGGGATAACCATTTATGAGATATAGAAGCCAAAAAGGAACGCAAATCATGGAAAAGTTTAGAATATTAATCCCCGGCGGGGCAGGTTTTGTGGGCAGGAATCTGGTACGAGTACTCAAATTCAAGAATTATGATATGAACGAAGTGACGGTTTTAGATAAGGACAAAAGTAATTTGGATTTTGTGAAGCGATATGGTGTGCAAACTCAATGCGAGGCTTTATCAGAAAAAGGGGAGTGGTATGACAAATTTAACGACAAAAAGATAGTTACTAATCTGGCAACATAAAATTCTTAGGATGTGTTATCAGAACTTGACCGCTAAAGATATAAATATATGAAAGTTTATAGAATAAACAATAAAATGGCAACAAGGAGAATATTATAGATGTTTAAATTTAACGAACGATATATCGTTGATCCCTGCGGTAAAAAAACGGCAGTTGTAATTGATATTGAAGAGTTTGAAAAGCTTCTGGAACGGCTTAATCGGTATGAAGAGTTAGAAACGTACGATACTGAGGACGTGACCAATGACGTAATTGAAGCTTTTAAAGACTTAAAAAAAGAAAAGGTACATTCTGCGAGAGAGATATTAAATGAGTTATGAGATTATGGCGGTGGAATACTTCAAACGGCGACTTAAGAAATTAAGTAAGAAGTACCGAAGAATAGGGGAAGACTACAAGTCACTCATAGAAACATTGGAAAATAACCCAACAGAAGGTGATGCAATTCCCGGTTTTGGTAACAGAATCTACAAAATTAGAATGAGCAGCACTAATATGAAAAGAGGTAAAAGTGGTGGTTTCCGGGTTATTTACTACTTATCAAATCATATTGTATATTTGCTAACGATTTATGCGAAGGCAAAGAAGGAAGAAATCAAGGTTAAAGAGATTAAGGAAGCCCTGAGAGAATTGAATATAAACTTGTAAAAAAGAGATTGAAATACCCTTCGTAAAAAGCTTTATAAAAGAAAGGATATACTACCATGAATAAAGAAGAAAGTGCATATGATTTCTGTGATTATCTAGGTAAAGAACGAAGCGAAAAAAATCGAGCGATGTCTTGAGGCGGTATTCAATCAATCACACAAACCACATGAGGTGATTGTGGTTGATGGGCATTCAATTGATAAGACGGTGAAAAATGCGAGGTAGTTTCTTGTGAAGGTTGTATATGATGATTATCGTACACGAGCTGGTGCGTGCCAAATAGGTGTGGAGAGTACAAAAGGTGATTTTGTGGCGTTTACGGATGCCGATTGCATCCCCGAGAAAAGTTGGTTGGAGAACATAATCGAAGTATTTAATGAAAGGTATATTGGAGTGGGAGGCTTTGGGGGGTGTGATTATTATCTTGCTGTATTTAATTTCTTTTCTTTTAATATGGCAGTTCGTTGGCTATCCTTCGTTGATGGGTATTATTGCGCTGACATCAAAGCCTGAAACTAAAGATTATGCGTTTCAACCGTTTGTTTCCATCATGGTGCCGACATATAACGAGAAGAAAGTAATAGCGAAGAGAATAATAAGGGATAACCATTTATGAGATATAGAAGCCAAAAAGGAGCGCAAATCATGGAAAAGAGCAGAATAATAATCCCCGGCGGGGCAGGTTTTGTGGGCCGGAATCTGGTGCGAGTACTCAATTCCAAAAAATATGATATGAACGAAGTGACGGTTCTGGATAAGGACAAAAGTAATTTGGCATTTGTGAAGCGCTACGGTGTGCAGACACAACGTGTGGCTTTAGCCGAAAAAAGGGGTTGTATAACGCATTTAACGACAAAAAGGTAGTTATTAATCCGGCAGCACAAAAATCTTAGGCGGTGTTATCAGAACTTGACCGGTGAAGTTTACAGCGGACCAGGTGGAATCTTTAACTGCGGTGAGGTGTTTCCTGAATATGCGTGGTGGGCTGAGTTTGGTATCGGTATAACCCGCTTTTAGGAAGGAGTTAAGAAGATGCTGGAGTGCGATTAAATAAAAATTGCAACATTTATATGGGTATAGTGAAAACATAAGACATAGGAGATGGCGGGAATGAAAACATCCTTAGCAGAAGAAGAAGTTTTTATCGTTAAAGAATCGCTTCTGAGGGAACTTGCATTATCGGAAGCGAAGATGAATTTAATAAGGGAAGAACTCGAAGGGTTTGAGAAGAGGTATGAGATGTCCTCAGATGAATTTGTGGCTAAGTTTGGGCACGGTGAGCTTGGAGACGAGCAAGACTACTTTGAATGGTGGGGTTTGGTGAGGGGGCTTAAGACGATAGAAGAGCAGATAGGCAAAATAAAGGTGATGTTAGCCTATTGATTTCGGATTACTTCAGGGAAGTTGAGCGGAGAATAGAGGAAATGGAGATTATAGCAGAGAGGGATATTGATTATAAAGAGTTTGGGTGCGATGAAGGCATGATACGAGGCAAATTGCTTTTCATAAAGGGATATGTGCTTGAATTCATGGAATATGTGTGTAAAGAAGGAAGACCGAAATACCGATTCCATGTGATGGATAAAGATGGCAAAATGATTTTCAGATACGATAATGCACCGCATCATGAAGTGTCAACTTTTCCACATCATAAGCATCTTCCGGGAAGTGTAAAAGGATCAAAAGAGAAGGGAATTATTGAAGTTCTAAAAGAAGTCGAAATGCTGGTGTTAAAAATTTAGGGTGGGGCCAGTATGGATAAGATCTCAGTTGTAACCATGGTAAAGAACGAAACAAAAATCGGTCTATGGTTTATGATGAATACGGCACGGTGCGATGCGTAGGGCAAGTTTTGCGTGTCTGTGGGAATATTGTGGCGTTTACGGATGCTGATTGCATCCAAGCGAAAAATTGGTTGGAGAATTTGGTCAAGGAATTTGATAATGATGTTGGTGCGAAAGGTGGGATGATACGATGAACCTAATCATTATTTTACTTTACGTTCTTACGTTCTTGTTCGTATGGCAGTTCGTGGGCTATCCGTTGTTGATGGGTATTGTTGCACTGAAATCAAAGCCTGAAAATAAAGATTATGCGTTCCAACCGTTTGTTTCTATTATCGTGCCGACATATAACGAAGAGAAAGTAATCAAGAATAGAATAGCAAATTTGGCCGGGTTGGACTATCCAAAAAGGCAATTTGAGATTATCGTGGTAGACTCGGGCTCTACTGACAGGACAGCGGAAGTTGTTGGAGATACAATGAAAAAATATGAAGACGGTGAACCTGCTGTTAGATTAATAAAAGAGGAAGAAAGAAAAGGTAAAGCGTCAGCAATAAATCTTGGAAAGAAACATGCAAACGGAGGGATTGTACTAATAACAGATGCAAACTCTGTTTTCGATAAGAATGTGTTGAAAGAAATGATGCCACATTTTAAGAGTCCTGAAGTGGGAGCCGCTTGTGGCAGATATGTTGTCTCGAATCCAAACGAAAAACTTCCTGATTCTGAGGCTTTTTACTGGGAAATTGAACATATCACTCTTTTAGGGGAATCTTCTTTAGATTCTATTTCGACTGTTATCGGGACAATAAGTGCGTGGAGAAAGGAGTTAATGAATTTTAGATCAAAAACAATTTCAGAAGATTTGGATATGACAATACAAGTAAGACGTAGGGGGTACAAAATCAGATATGTGCCTGAGGCGAAGGTTTATGAACCCTCCGCCACAACATCAGAAGATCAAATAAAGCAGAGGAAGAGGACAAGCATCGGGACTATCCAGAACATGTTTAAGCATGTAGGCTATTTCTTACCACCACGAAATTTGTATTCTATTCTCATTTTTCCATCTCACAAAGCTTTGGCAATGTTTTCGCCATTTATCCTTTTGGCAATTCCAATTCTGTACTTTTTCTCATGGGATATTAAAATTATAATTACGCATTTTGTTTTGACATTGTTTATCTTTGCGAGCATATTTACTTTATTAATGATTTTGAAATCGGGATTTTCGTTATCTTCGATACCGAAAATTATATGTTATGTCTTGCTAAATGAATATCTGATATTGCTTGCATGGAAAGATTTTATATTCCGGAGATATTCGGTATTATGGGAGAAGGCAGGGTCAACACGATAAAGGGGACATAAATAGTGAAAATATACATGTTAAATCCGCCATTCGTCACTCGCTATAGCAGAAACTCAAGATGGGCTGCAAGATGTAGAGGTGGTGCCTTATACTATCCTATCTGGTTATCCTATACTACAGGAGTTCTTGAGAAAGAGGGCTATAGTGTTAGGTTAGTTGATGCTCCTGCGTGGAATTGGGATTTAGGGAATGTAAAAGATGATATTAAAAAATTTAAGCCTGATTTGATAGTAGCGGAGAGCAATTTTCAAAGTTTAACCAATGATGTGAAAGTTACAACTGAAATGAAAAACGAGTGTGAAGCAGTATCTGTGTTGGTAGGACCCCCAGCATCGCAATTTCCAGAGAAAATCTTAGGTGCTGGTGCCGATATTGTAGCAAGATTTGAATATGATATTACAATAAAAGATGTTGCAGAAACTATTGAAGAAGGAACGAGTTTAGAGGATATTAAAGGAATTTCCTATACGGAGAACGGTAGGATAATACATAATCCTAATAGAGAATTTATAAGTTCTGAAGAACTCGATGAGGTACCTTTTGTATCAAAAGTATACAAAGAGCACCTTAACATAAAAGACTACTTTTTGGGTCACACTCTTTACCCAATGGTTCAGATTTTTACGGGCAGAGGCTGTCCAAACCAATGTATTTTCTGTTCTTGGCCAAAAACATTGATGGGTAGAAAACATAGGGTGAGAAGCGTTGAAAATGTGGTGGATGAATTCAAATTCGTTGTAAATGAAATTCCAGAAGTAAAAGAGATTTTTATAGAAGATGATACATTCACAATAAATAAAAAGAGGATAAAAGAAATATGTGAAGAAATTAAAAGAAGTAAACTAAATATTACTTGGTCATGCAATGCAAGAGCGAATCTTGATTATGAAACGATGAAAGCGATGAAAGAGGCAGGTTGCCGTTTGCTGGATGTGGGATATGAATCTGGCAATGATGAAATACTTAAGAACATTAAGAAGGGAATTACAACGGAAGAGAGCAGGAGATTCACAAAAGATGCAAAAAAAGCAGGGTTAATGATTTTAGCTGATTTCATCTTTGGTATGCCAGGGGAGACAAAGGAAACAGCGGGAAAAACGGTAAGTTTTGTAAAGGAAGTTAAACCAAATATCGCGCAGTTTGCTGTGGCAACACCGATTCCCGGCACAGAGTTTTATGATTGGGTCAAAGAGAATGGATTTTTGCTGGTTGACAATCTTGAGGAATCTCTAGATGAAGAGGGTTTCCAGAAATGCATCATATCATATCCAGAGTTCACGAAAGAGGATATAGAAAATTATGTAGATACTGCACTTAAGGAATATTATTTAACCCCTTCTTATATTCCAATAGCCATGAAGAATATTTTTAGGAAGAATGGGTTGCATGAATTGAAAGGGATGGTTATGTCAGCGAATATATTATTTAAGTATTTGAGAAGAAAGAAATGAAGATATGTCAAGTAGTTTCCTGCTTTCCATACAGAGAGTATATTGAAGGGACACCTGTAGAAAAAGGATATCATATAGGGGGTGTTGAGAGGCATGTACTCGAAATTTCAAAAGCGTTAATAAAAAGAGGACATTTTGTCACTGTTTTGACTACGCGCGCACCACACCATAAGAACTATCATGAAATCAATGAATTTGAAATTGTGCGTGTCCCTTATGGTGTTCCACTTTACTCATCATCTATTCCTTTTAGTATATTTAGATATTTAGACCCGGATGATTATGACTTAATTCATGCACACGCCGCTAATCCAACAATAGCAGATCTGGCGTGTTTAAAAAATTTTGGAAAAATCCCATTCATCTTGACATACCACAATGACATCACTAAAGAGAGGTATGCCGGAAAAATGATTAGTTATGCCTACAACAAAACCTTGGGAGACTTTCTTTTGAAAAACTCGAATGTGATTATAGCAACTACTAAAAGTTATGCTGAAAAATCAATTAGATTAAAAAGATTTAAACATAAAATAAGAGTTATCCCCAATGGTGTTAATCTCAATACGTTTAACAAAAATATAGATGAGAAAAAGATAAGAATACATCACAGTATACCAATACAATCTAAAATAATTTTATTTGTTGGTGCTTTAGAAATGTATAAGGGGATCAAATATCTATTAAAAGCTTTTAAACAAGTATTAAATTACGAAATGACAAGCTATTTAGTTATTGTGGGGGCCGGGACATTATCCAAACAATTAAAAGAAATGACTGTGGAACTGAAAATATCGGATAACGTGATTTTTGCAGGATATGTCAAAGACAGCGACTTACCTTATTATTACTCTGCATGTGATATTTTTGTATTGCCATCAACATCTAGTGGTGAAGGATTTGGGATTGTACAAATAGAGGCATTGGCTTGTGGCAAACCCGTAATATGCACAGATTTACCCGGTGTTAATGAAGTAGATCCAAAGGAAGTTGCATCAATACATGTTCCACCAAAAGATTGCGAGGCTTTAGCGGATGCAATATTAAAATTATTAGAGAACGAAAAAATAGCGAGGGAAATGGGAGAAAAAGGAAGGAAATTTGTGGAAGAGAAATATACGTGGGATAAAGTTTCTGAGATGACTGAGGAGGTTTATTTGAGTTTGGTGGAGTGAGAGTGATAAGCATGAAAAAACCAAATATTGGCATGCTCACATTTCCAGTCGTTAAAGCAGGAAATATCCCGCTATCGAATCTTGTGGATATAGTGCATTCTTGTTCTAATGAACTATATCTTATCACAGGAAATGACGGATATGATTTTTTTAAAAACGATAAGAGGGTTCATACTTACGGAATAAGACATGAAATGGGCAAAAATGAGATTACAAGAGTTGCAAAGTATATTTGGACACAATTAAAAATATCTTATATTTTATTTAAATTGAGAAGAAAGACAGATTTTTATATTTTTTTTATTGGAGGGGAAGGATTGATTCTACCAATATTAACTGTAAAATTATTGAATAAAAAGGTAATTTCCGTACCGGGCGATTATATTGTAGGAATTGAAAAAGATGCCCCATCACGGCTATTAAAAAGTTTGATTAATATTAATCGCACTCTTTCAAACCACATCATCCTCTACTCAGAAAATCTTATCAAAGAATGGAACTTAGAAAAATACAAAGACAAGATTTATATCGCTCACAGACATTTTTTAGATTTTGGTATGTTCAACATAAAAAAGAATTTGGGTGAACGAGATAATTTAGTTGGATACATAGGGCGTTTAAGTGGAGAAAAAGGTGTCTTAAACTTTGTTAAATCAATTCCAGAGATATTAAAGGAAAGAAATGGAATCAAATGTCTAATAGGAGGAGATGGACAATTACGAGACGAAATTGAGAAATATTTGGATGAAGAGCATTTAAATGACAAAGTAAAATTCACAGGCTGGATTCCACACGATGAACTTCCGGATTATTTGAATGAGTTGAAATTGGTTGTTTTACCTTCTTATACCGAAGGGCTTCCAAATATCATACTTGAGGCTATGGCGTGCGGTACACCAGTTTTAGCTACGCCAGTTGGAGCGATTCCGGATGTAATAAAAGATGGAGAAAACGGTTTTATAATGGAAAATAACTCTCCAGAGTGTATAACCGAAAACGTGATGAGGGCTTTAAATCATCCGAATCCTGAGGCAATCGTGAAAAATGCAAGAGAATTAGTGGGGAGAAAGTATACTTACGAAGCTGCTGTTGAAAGGTATAAGAATATATTGGAGAACATTTAAGGAGAAAAAAATGGCACTAAAATTTGAGTCTAAAGAATGGTTTGTAATTATAATCACAATACTTCTTTTAACAGACATAGCCATTCTTTTAAACATTCCATTCTTACGACAAATCTTAGGATTCCTTTTTCTCACCTTTTTACCCGGAGTATTAATCCTTCAAATTCTAAAATTAAACGAAATAGGATATACGGAAAAGATTGTCTTGTCCGTGGGTCTTAGCATTTCATTCGCAATGTTCTTTGGACTGTTGATAAATAACTTATCGCTCAGCCTGGGCTATAAAACGCCATTAGCAACCATTCCACTATTAATCTCGTTTAACCTTGCATTTATCGCATTGGCTACCCTAGGCTATAAGATAAATAAAGCCCCGATCTTTTCTTCCATAAATTTCAATTTAAGCACATCAGAAAAGGCATTTTTGATAGTTCCTATACTTTTCCCCGCATTGAGCATCTTCGGAATGCACGTGATGAATACGACAGATAATAACATCTGTTTAATACTCCTGCTATTTTTAATTCCAATTTATGTTGCTTTTATCTGTTTTTTAAATCAGAAAATTCCAAAGAGAATCTATCCTGTTGTGATATTTTTGATCAGCATATCGCTTCTGCTTTTGTTGTCGTTACGGTCAAATCACATCATAGGGATGGATACACATTTTGAATATTATTTCTTTCGCACGACATTAAATAAGCTACATTGGAGTGTATTTAGGCATTCTACACTTGATGCGTGCCTTTCCATTTCATTGTTGCCGACTATATACCAATCTATTTTGAATCTACCTTCAGAATTTCTCTTTAAGATTCTTTATTCGTTGTTATATTCCACCGCTCCCTTGGTTGTATATGAATTATCAAAGAAATATGTTGAAAAGGGGTACGCATTTCTCGCATCGTGTTTTTTCATGTTTCAATCTAATTTTTTATTCACTGAATACAATGCACGTACAAACCTTGCGATATTATTCTTTGCACTCGCGATGATGATACTTTTTAGTGACAAAGTAGATCCGCTGAAAAAGAGAGTATTATTCATCATATTTATGGCCTCATGTATGGTATCCCATTATTCGACCACATACATATTCTTCTTTATACTTCTCGGAGCTTTCATAGGAACGGAAATAATATTAAAGAAATATGCGGTTAAAAACGTAGTAAGTTTAACGATTGTGATTTTATTCTTTGCCTTTATCTTCTTCTGGTATTCCCAGGTAACAGAAAGAGCATTTAGTGCTGGTGTGGTATTCATTGAAAACACGTTCCTCAGTTTAAATGAGATGTTCATCAAAGAATCAAGGGTTGGAGTGATACAATCAATGTTCGGAGAAGGCATTACTATAAAAGGCATTCCGCACAAGATAGAATTCATGTGGACTTGGCTGACCTTTGTGCTCATCGGCATCGGAATCCTCACAGTGATAAGGCGATATAAGGATATGTCATTTCCAGAATTAAATTTTAAGAAGCCCGATTTTTTAAAAGATAAGTTTGAAGTAGGATATTTCGTAATCGCTCTCGTTTGTGCAGGATTGTTGGTTGCGATGGTTGCAGTTCCATATATAGCAACCGGATATAATTTGGATAGGTTGTATGCTGTTGGAATCACTATCCTATCTGTCTTTTTTGTGATTGGAGGGATAATATTGTCCCAATTTTTTCCCCCTCTACGCAAAAAGTATTTACGAAAAAATGTTCTACAAAAAACATTAGGTGGGTTCAATCAAGATCCCTTACAAGTTCGAGCGTGTTTTATTATATTGCTGGTGCTCATACCTTATTTCCTCTGTGTTTCCGGTGTTATGTATCAAGTTTTTGGCTATCACCGTGCCATCATCTTAAATTCAGAAGGGGAACAGGATTATATGTATATTCCCGATCAGGATATAATAGCTGCACGATGGATAGGAGACTACAACACAGAGAGCCAGAAGGATTTAAAGATATATTCTGATATTTGGAGTCGTCAGCGGTTTGCATTGGCTTATGAAGTAAATACATATCCACGCGTCTACGGCTCATTTTTTAATGATAATAAGACTATTGATGATGGATATATTTACTTGCGGTATGCAAATGTAGTTGCAGGAAAAGTATGTCCGGTGGACCGTGGAACAGAGAATATAACCAAATATTCACATTTGTTTGTGAGAAAGAGTAAAATTTATGCAAATGGCGGTGCAGAGTTGTACTCATGACTAAAATACTCTTCACTATTCGCACTTTTCTCGGAATGAGGTGCTGAAAGATAGTAAGAAATGACGAAGAAGAAGAATACGGATGAGGAGAAAATCACCTTACATCCAGGAGAGAAGCTCAAACGCCTTGAGAAGGTTGGCGCTACGAAGAAGAGAGTTTTGAAAATCATTGAAAAAACAGGAAAAAGCTGTTGAGGGATACTATGGCCAGAAGATAGCACAGGGTTTATTAAGCAAAGATTTAATTTTAAGGGTAGTGTATGAAGAAGGCGATGCAGAAGTTATGGTAGCTACCGTATATCCAGGCGAAAGGAGGAGATACAAATGAAGGTTAGGTATGATGATAGGGAAGGGGACATGTTGGATATGCTCATAGAAAATAGACAGATAGATCATGCAGAAGACCACGGGCAAATAATAGTAAAGTACGCCGAAAAGGGAAAGATTGTTGAGGTGGTGATACGGAACGCAAGCAAATTGCTTGGTAGCATTTTAGTTGGAATCCTTAAAGCACCGGAGAGGAAGATAGTTGAAATTGTATGAGTTCCGAAGTCGCAATAATCGGGAACAGGAACAGTGGAAGTCAGGTATAAAAATTGGGAAGAGCAAGATTTATGATAATGGAGGTTCGTAGATATATGCGTGAAGTCATCAATAACTTACTAAAAGATGACAGGAGGATATTGCACGTTATTATTTTTGTATCTTGTGTGGTTTTACTGTTGGAATATATATATAACTACCCACTATTTGGTTTTGGTGGCGATATTTTTCAACACTTAGCATGTATTCGAGAAATTTCTAAAGGAACTATCCCGCCGCATAATCCAATTACAGCATCAAATGTTCCAGATGTTCATTATGGCCCTTATTTAGTAGTGTTAGGTTATATCTTCGCAATCACGAAGGTAGACCCGATTATTTTATTGTATATCGCAGGATTAATTAATCTGTGCTTATTTATATTCTTCGCCTTTAAATTTATAAATGAGATACTTGGAGAAAGAATAGCTATTCTTTCTGTGATAAGTATGTTATTTATATGGGGACCCTGGGGCGATTTTGCAGGCGTATATAAAATATTCGCAGCATACGACTTTTTTTATCCGCAGGGTGTTGCTTATACCCTTTTATTCGCAGCTTTATTTTGCCTAATTAAGGCAAAGAAGGATAAGAGATTTATAATTTTTAGCATAATTTTATCGGTAATACTATTTACAACGCACCTTCTAACTGGAATATTTTATCTAATTTTAATATATTTATTGGTAATAGCAGATTGTTATAAAACCAAAAAATTTGACAAGTCATATCACTTGTTTTTAATTGGCTTGCCGATTATCACCTTTCTGATTTCACTACTATGGCCATTTTATCCCGTGTTGGACGCTTTTTTAGTTCGGACTCCACATGCGTCAGTAACATTAGGAGGCATCCTTAGCCTTAATACTTCTTCGCCTATTATTGTGCCGGAAAAACACAGTGAAAATATTATTTATAGCTTAGCATATATTTTTATCAACAAATATCGTCCTTTTGGTATTATTCACTATCCAGTCGTTGCAGGCTTTGCGTGTTTTGGTGTAATTGGACTTTGGAAATTAATCAAAGAAAATAGATTATTTTTACCTTTGTGGTTTATCTTCTGTTTCATAATGGTTGTCATATTAGCACCGTTTTCTGAGAGGTTCTTTTTATTTTCGCTTATTCCTTTGCATATAGGATTTGGAATATTGCTCGGCAAATTTTTTAGAACAGAGAAGAAGAAATTAGTGTCATATATTGTGGTTGGTCTACTGGCTATTTCGTTTTTAACGACGGGATTTGTTGAATATTCTTATTCTCTTTCCCCGATAGAAGACTATAATTTTATAATTAACAACACAGAAAAAGATTCGGTGATAATGTCTGATAGACATACAAGTTGGAAAATACCTGCTCTTACAGGAAGAAAGGTTATTTGTGGACATCATGGTAGCGGTTTTCCCAATAATGGTAGTGAAAGATCAAAAGCGATTAATACATTCTATGGGCATAATACTTCAAATAAAGAACGCTGTGAGATACTTAAAAAGTATAATGTCTCTTATGTAGTTATAAATAATAAGATAAAGCCACTTAAATTACCTTATTCAATTAAATATCAAAATGACCAATTTATAGTGTATGATTGTAAAAATATTAGTGTGTGCACGAAAAACAATAATTGTTAAAAAATGAACGCAAAGAAACTGAATATATGTTTATTATTGTCGGATCCGTTCGATCCACAGATGCCCGCAAGACCGGAAGTTACCGAGATTTATGGTAAGTATTTACCTTCTTTTGGTCATAAAATTACTTGGATAACGCCATCCATGGAAAAAGGGAAAGGTTTCTCAGAGAAAAAATTTAAAGAAGTTAAGGTATACACTATTCCACGCCCTCCGAGTTCATCGTTACCTTTAAAGATTTTCAACTTGATTTCATATTATAGTAAAG